>JBNKNM010000156.1:0-13197 GCA_050293845.1 Pseudobacteriovorax sp.
AAAATGCCTTTCGGGCTCGTTTTATATTCAAATTATCTAAATCAATTGCCTATATCTTAACCAGCTATTCGAATAAACTACATTCCTCCAATCCAGATGGCGGTTATAACTTATATTCATCGAAAAAATGCTTACGAGGGATGTGTCCATATTAGGCTCCATGGGCAGGAATGATTTGTTGTAGTGTCTTGGTATTGATCCTTAGTGTTTGCTACTTATTTTCCTAACGCTTTGGATGCGAATAACCTGCTATTAGAGCATTGTTTTTTTGCACTTAAAAATAGAAATGAAAGACATACACTGCAGGATTGATTTTTTCCAAAACTATAGAGTAAGTCTTCCCAAATTTTTTAGAGCCGGAAGACTAGCTATTCTTTGCCATTTCGGTCAATGTGGATCAACATAAAATACCTGTGAAAATCAAGACATAATTTGTTGCGGTAAATATTCTTTACTTTATTTTTAGAAATATTAAGAATCTCCTTAGGCATTCCTAATAAATAATCTGGCAAGTTTGGAAGGTACGAATTTATCCTTATTATGAGGTTGTTAATGAATAAGACCGCATTTATGAAAATTGTCAGTAAACTCCCAGGTCTAACCCCGACAGGATTTATTTCCACGTTCCATCACGATTATTTAAAAAAACGTTCTGAATTAGAAAATAGGGCTATATATCTTCAGCAAACTATCGACGCTTACCACTATCTATGCAAATTCACGAAATCGAAGATTATGACTAAATGGCAGAAATTCAACTGCACTCCCTCTAAGATTCAAGGACTTGTGGAGTGGAACGCCGGACGTGAAGTTCTTCCTGGTCCTATAATTGTTGCTGCTGTGTATGCAGGATTTGATCTTCATTACAGTGGGTTAGGTGATCCTTGCTTTAATATCTTTGCCCGACAATTGGAAGGGGAATTGCGTGACTATCGGGTAAGAGAAATTATAAAACGCGCTGTAGGTTAGTATTGCAAATATTACTGAAACAGCATTATTTTTACTTTTACGCCTTGGATCACTGAAGGAACTCAGCAGACTACCGGTAGTTATTTGCCTGAAATTTCAGGAAAAATATTGCTAGCAAAAAAAAACTAAACAGAGTTACTCCTTCACCGAGCTAATCTTATAACATGCTCATGCATGTTTGGATTAGTGGAGGAATATATGATCAGAGTAAAATTTTTCAAGAGGTATTGGCAAATTTTGTTATGCGCTATTTATCTGCTTGCTCTTCAAAAGCTCCTTGCATTTTCCAATAAAGATCAGCATCTTAGCGTCTCGGGTGAGCATATTGAGTATCGGCGATAGGATTTGATGAGGGGTTTAGCACCCCTCATAATGTTCGTTTTGAAGCAGTAATTATTAGTCTTCAAACAACCAAGTAGAAAGGTACCTTTCTCCCGCACTTGGTAAGATGGCAACGATAGTCTTACCACGATTTTCTTCTCGAGAAGCAACATCCAATGCAACTTTGACGGCAGCTCCTGATGAAATACCAATTAGAATACCTTCTTCCTTTGCAGTTTTTCTTGCAAAAACCCCCGCCTCATCATTGTCAACTTGAATCACCTCGTCAATAATTTCTGTCTTTAATACATCGGGTATAAACCCAGCGCCGATTCCCTGAATTTTGTGGGGACCAGGCTCACCTCCCGAAAGTACTGGCGAGCCTTTAGGCTCAATGGCGATAGCTTTAAAACCAGGCTTGAGCTCTTTAAGTACGCTGGCTACACCTGTAATTGTCCCCCCTGTTCCCACGCCCGACACTAATATATCTACATTTCCATCGGTATCATCCCAAATTTCCTGGGCTGTAGTGCGACGATGAATATCTGGATTCGCTGGATTTTTGAATTGCTGTGGCATGAAGTATTTTTCATCTGAAGCTGCAATTTCTTCAGCCTTTGCAATAGCTCCCTTCATGCCTTTTTCGCCTGGAGTCAGAACCAGCGAGGCTCCCAGAGCTTTTAACAGTTTTCGTCTTTCGATAGACATAGTGTCGGGCATGGTTAGGGTGAGAGGATAGCCTTTTGCAGCAGCAACAAATGCCAAACCAATACCAGTATTTCCACTTGTGGGCTCTACTATGGCCTTACCCGGTTTTAGATCTCCACTGGTTTCTGCTTGCTCGATCATGCTAAATGCTATGCGATCCTTTACTGAGCTTAAGGGATTAAAGAACTCACACTTCACTAGAACTCTGCCGGGTAACCCTTTAGCCAACTTACTTAACTCTACAAGTGGGGTGTTACCAATCGTTTCCAAAATACTTTTAGCAATTTTAGGTCTTTGAATACGTTCCATATAATACTCCTGATAAGTTAAATACCTTCACCGTCTCTAAAAAAAGCTTGTTGATAACGTGTTTGTAAAATCCGGCTGTTAGCCGGAACCGTTTCAGTAATCCAAACATTTCCTCCAATGATAGAATGATGTCCTATGGTAATGCGTCCTAGTATGGTAGCCCCAGCGTAAATGACCACGTGACTTTCGACAATAGGATGGCGCGGAATCGCTTTCACTAAAGTTCCATCTTCATTTTGAGGAAAACTTTTGGACCCTAATGTGACTCCCTGATAGATGCGACAGTAGTCTCCTATAATTGCTGTTTCGCCGATAACTATGCCTGTGCCATGATCGAGAAAGCACCCGGCTCCAATGGAAGCTCCTGGATGGATATCAATTCCTGTTTTAGAGTGAGATATTTCGCTGATCAGGCGTGGTAGTAGCGGGACTTTGCGCTGAAACAATAAATGGGCGATACGATGGCTAAGCATAGTACGGATACTAGGATATGAAATAATGATTTCTTCACGGCTAATAGCGGCAGGGTCCCCCTCGTATGCTGCTTTGATATCCTCGTGAAGGCTTTTTTTGATCGTCGGGAGCTGAGTGAGAAGCGAGTCGAAATCGGCATCTATCAGTTCTGAGCTGCGCTTAACCTTTAGGTGCTCCACGATTGTACTATATTGGTCCAATAGCGCTTGCACAAGTGATGTTAGTTGAGACTGACTGTGACCATCTTTAAGCAGAATATTCTCAAGGCTTAAAATGAACTCTTCTACTGCAGATCGGGCTTTATGAATTGGTACTGTTTGACCTTGAGAAAGCGACAGCAGATTATTTACGGTATACTCCAAAGAAGGTGACATAATTAAATCCTTGCTAACTAATCCCATTGATATAATTTATAAACTTCCAAACTGAGCTTGCAAAGTACGTTTATTAAGGGGAATGGTGCCATCATGCTCCCAAACCCGGAAAGAGCTATCCTTTCCTACCTGTTGTGCGGCGCGGTTGATAATATATACATCTCTGTCAAATTGATCTAGAAAAGCTTTTCGCATCGGGTCCCAGTCTTGGAAAACAAAAATGGGGTAGATAGAATAAGTAGAGACCTCCTCTACCCACTTTCGCATCAACTGTGAAGGCACCGTTTCGAAATGTTCCCCATCTAACATGACGGTAGGTCGCTGTAGTTGATAAAGAACTCGTCTTAATGCTGGAACAATAGATCCACCTTTTGAGTTCTTATTCTCAATAACAGCAATGATCTTAGGGGGTATCGAAATTTTTCCCCACGGAACTTGATTCCATATCCGTTCATGGAAAAAGTAAAGCACCATTTTAGCTATTGCCTCAGATCCTCCAATAACGAAGGCCACCCGCCAGTTACCGGTAAAAATGATAACCAGAATGGCTGTTGCTGTTGTGGCCAGAAAGCGCCAACTAAGGGTTTTGGCAACAGATCTTAAATTAGAGTCCTGTTTCATAAGGAGGCTCCTTCAGACTTATATCCTTACTGGTATGAGCATCGCCTGACCAGATCATTTCTTGGTGTTTGAACTCTAGAAAACTCTTACGATTGGTTAAAAGTTTAATTTGGGAATCAGCCAGTTTTTGTAGCCACCAGTGATCCCGCGGCTCAAGGGCTTCGTCTTTTTCATCCCAGATGAGTAGGCTACGGTATCGGTTCTGAGCTTGAATCTGTTCCAAGTAGGATCTGTCGTTACTGTAGTGCCAAATGGCAGGTTCTCGATGGGAAACTTTGAGTTCTAACGACTTGCTAAAAAAGCCAGCACCGACAGTTCCGTGAGAATCGGGGTCGATTAAGATGAATGAACCGGTCGATCTTGATATATCATAAGGGTCGGATGGCAGTCGTTGATAGCTTTGAATTCTCACCTTTCCAATATCGTTAAGTTCCAGTTTTGTTACCTGTTCAAATGCGAAAGATTCAAGGTTATATTTGCCAAGAACTTGGGTGAGTTCTGCTGGTACAAGACGTTCCCTATGTTTGAGTAAATAGTTTTTCGTTTTGTGGCTGGGCTGATCATCGAACCAGATCAAGTCTGCTTCCCACTCATTTGAGTAAAATACGTCATGGTTGGTATCTACCATGATGGATCCGCGATCACAATCAATGTCGTCTTCTAAGGAAACCACAAGGGAGTAGCCTGTATTTGCCTTGGTGATTTCTTCCTCACCACGAAAAATAGCTTTCACGCGACTTTGTGTTTGTGAGGGGTATACTTTGACAACGTCACCAACTTTTAAAGTACCTGAAACGAGACGGCCAGCAAACCCTCGGAAATCTTGGTGAGGACGAATGACATACTGAACACTAAATCTTGTGGGACTATCTGTATTTTGTTTACTGGAAATGCCTTCTAAAACTTCAAGTAAACTCGGGCCTGCAAACCAAGCCAGTCGATCGCTGCGTTGGGTAACCTGATCTCCCTCTAAGGCGCTAATAGGAATGGATAACCATTCCGTAATGCCGATATTTCTTGCCAGACTTTCAATATCTTTTTCTATACTGCGAAAAACCTCTTCCTTGTAATCACAGCGATCGATTTTGTTAACAGCAAATATGAAGTGAGGGATTCCCAGCAAAGAACTTATTTTGGTATGACGTCTCGTTTGTTGGGTTAGTCCTTGGGTGCAGTCGATTAAAATGATAGCCACATCGGCTGTCGAGGCCCCTGTGGCCATATTGCGGGTATATTGTACATGGCCAGGGGTGTCGGCGAGTATATATTTTTTTTGGGGAGTGCTGAAGTATTTATAGGCGACATCAATGGTGATTCCTTGTTCCCGCTCCGACTTTAAACCATCGGTAAAAGCTGCAAAATCTACTTCAGAAGGATGTGTTTTACTCTTTATTTGTAACAATTGGTCTTCCATAATTGCCTGGCAATCGTGCATGAGACGACCAATCAGTGTTGACTTTCCATCATCAACACTACCGGCTGTTGAAATGCGAAGAAGTTGGGAGCTACTCATTAAAAATACCCCTCTCGCTTTTTTGTTTCCATGGATGCTTCTCCATCGTAGTCAATGATTCTTGTTATTCTTTCTGAAGTTTTTGTTTGCACCATTTCAGCTATGATCTCATCTAAATTCTTTGCTGTAGAAGCAACGGCTCCCGTACAAGGGTAGCAGCCTAAGGTGCGAAAACGGGACCAGATCATCTTTGCTTCTGGAGGTATATTATCACCGAGAACTGGGATGAGTTGACCACTTTTTTCTAGCATGGGTCTTTTCTGAGCAAAATATAAAGGAACGATAGGAATATTCTCTAATTGAATATAACTCCAGATATCTAGCTCAGTCCAATTGGATAGGGGAAAAACGCGAATACTTTCTCCTCTATAAATTTTAGTGTTAAAAAGATCCCAAAGTTCGGGTCTTTGATTTTTGGGGTCCCACTGCCCATGTCTGTCTCGGAAAGAAAAAAAGCGCTCTTTTGCGCGCGATTTTTCTTCATCGCGGCGGGCTCCTCCAATGGCGGCATCAACTTCATACTTACTTAGTGCATCTAATAATGCTTTGGTTTTTAATAATCCGCAACAGCGCATCGTTCCGAGTTTAGATGGGTGAGTTCCTGCTGTGATGGCTTCTTCATTACGATAGACCAATAATTCAAAGCCGTGTTTTGCAGCAAATTTATTGCGGAACACAATCATCTCGGGAAACTTATAACTGGTATCAACATGCAGTAAGCGAAAAGGAATTTTTCCGGGGAAAAAAGCTTTTTTAGCTAGGTGGACTAATACTGAAGAATCCTTACCAATCGAGTAAAGAATTACAGGCTTCTCAAAATTTGCAGCTACCTCTCGTATAATGAAGATGCTTTCATCCTCAAGATCTCTTAATTGCTTTTGGTTTAGGTCTAACATGAAAATGCTCTCCTATTTATATGAGTGTAACCCACACTCTTTCGTCGTGTTTTGTTCCCACCACCATCGTCCTTCACGAAAGTCAGCTGTGGCTGGTATAGGGCGGGTGCATGGAGCGCAACCGATACTGGAAAAACCTCTCTTATGCAGAGAGTTCATGGGAAATTCAAGCTCCTTTTGCCTGGCTTTTAATTGCTCCCAGCTCCAATTCCACAAAGGACTGATTTTAACTCTACTGTGTTTATCTAGTTCAAAAAGTTGCAGATTGGCTCGTGCCGCTGATTGCTGGCGTCTTAAACCTGTGATCCAAGCTGTTTTACCCTTAAGAGCCCGTTGTAGTGGTCTTACCTTTCGGACTTCGCAGCACGAAAGCCTTTGAGGGACACCATCATAGAAGCCATTGATACCAAATTCCTTTACGTAGCTTTCTACGTCATCTGGATTAGGAAAGTATGGTGTTAAGATTTTGCCATAGACTCTTTCTACATCTGAAATCAGTTGGTAAGTTTCGTCGTGAAGGCGTCCTGTATCTAGATAAAAAATTTCAGATGCGATATTTTCTTTTACTATGGTGTCAAGAATCAGCATATCTTCTAAACCAAAGCTACAAGCAAATGTAAGTTTTTTAGGAAAGGTTTTACTGGCAAAATATAAAGAATCTGCCTCATTCTTTTGTGCAAAATCCTGATTCCAACTAGCTATTTGTTCTATACTTATCATGACCTATGCCTCAAACCGTGAAAGAAATTCAAACCCTCGACGCTGGCTATAATCTCCAAAACTTTCATGGGGCAAAGAACTAGCCGACCACTCAGTAAAAGCCTGATCCAGTAGTTCTAAGATTTCTGGTATAGTCTTCTTCACAGCAACTTGCTGGTTGAGCCGGGTACCCTGGGCATCACCACCCAAATAAAGTGCATACTTACCAGGTAATTGGCCGACTAAGCCGATCTCAGCGGCATAGGGCCTTGCGCACCCATTGGGACATCCTGTGATTCTTACTGTTGGTGGTGTAGCAGCCTTGCCATGTTTATCAAGAAGACTGGCTATGGCATTAAAAAGTTCTTCTCCAATGCGTTCAGATTCAGCAAATGCCTTTACACAGGTGGGCAAGGCTACGCAAGTTACTGCACGATTCAGAAGGCTATGAGGACTGTAAGGATTAATGCCCCATTTGTCAAAAACGGTTTCGACTTTATTAACATCTTCAGGGGCAATTCCTTCCAGTATAAGATCTTGCTCAGGAGTTACTTGAACATGACTGGCAAAGTTGCTAATAAGCTCTTTAATAGCAGTTTTAAGCTTGCTATGATCGCGATCGACAATTCTTCCTGATAAGAGGTGAAGTCCAAATGCTTTTTTACCATTTTCTTGATCATGCCATCCGAGATAGTTAGGTGTTTCCCAAGCTGGTAATGGCTTTTCTACAAATTTAAATTGAGCTCTTTTTTCAACCTCTTCACGGAACCAATCAAGCCCTTGTTTAGCGATGGTATATTTGAGCCTCGCCAAGGCGCGATTGTCTCGGTTACCAAAGTCCCTTTGTGTGGTAACTATAGCTTCTGCTACAGGTATAAGTAATTCAGCACTTATCCACCCTAAGCTATCTGCTAAGCGCGGATAAGTGGAAGGATCGCTGTGGGACTGGCCCATGCCACCACCAGCAAATACAAAGTATCCGTTGATTTTATAATCATTATCAAATGTAGCAGCGAAAGCTAGATCATGGGTGAAAAGATCAATATTGTTATTTCCTGCTTGTGTGACGCCGATCTTAAATTTACGTGGTAAATAACTATCTCCGTAGACCTTGTCTGCTTCATCAATAATTTTTCTGTCATCTAAAAAGATTTCATAGTAAGCGTTCGACTTAACCTCGAAATAGGAAGATAGTAAATCGGCTACTTTATCCAATGCAGCAAGATCTTTGCGACCCCAGGGGTTTACAGCCTGTGTAACATTTCTAACTACATCGCCGCAAGCGCCTGTGGTGGACTGTAAGGTTTCATTGATCCTTTTTATCGTTTGTTTAACGTCCTTTTTTAAAACACCATGAACCTGGATACTTTGCCTTGTTGTTAAACGAAGGCCATTGTCAGAGTATTGATCAGCTAGCTCATCCCAAATTAACCATTGTTGTCTGCTAAGTCGCCCTCCAGGAATGCGGCCTCGAACCATAACAGTAAATGGCTTGGGACCCAAATGTTTTTCTTCTGGCTTGCGGCGGTCACGATTTTTTTGTTGATACATCCCGTGAAACTTCATCAGGTTGTCAGTTTGATTACTAAAACGCGGTTTATCGTTAGACAGCTCTTCGGCTATATGACCTCGTAAACCCCTTGATTCCAATTTTAACACTTCCATCGCGGATAGCTTTGTCTTGCTCATAACGATGAGTTCCTTTCGTAATTTTCTAATTTTTTCTGTGTATAATGAGGCTTTAAGTACTGTTCGTCCCATTGTTTCAGCATATGGCGAAAGATATGGGTTCGTTCTGTGATATCAGGATATAATTTCTTTAAACGTTGACGCAGATCTATGAGTTTAGAAACTTCTGTATGGTGGTCCTGAGGCAAAATTTCTTCGAGGATTTCTCGAATAGCTTTAGCTAAACCAGGCAGCCTTCCTTCGGAAGATACTGCAATTTGTGTTGGTCCATAGTGGATTTGGGCTGAAAATAGAAAGTCACAATTTGTACGATCGTCGACAGCATTTACTAATTTACCAAGTCGATGACAATCGGTAACGATCTCAGTATTTATATCGTGATGATTTGTGGCAATGATGACTAAATGGTGGGGAAGGGCATCCTTCGATCTATATTCTCTGCGAACGATAGTGATTTTTTCCGGATGAAGATAGGCAAAATCCAGAATTTCCTCAGATATATCCGGGGCAACAACAGTAATGGAAGCATCGGTGCGAATCAGCTTTTCTAGCTTTTCTTTAGCCACGCGTCCTGCTCCTACCAGGAGAATTGATTTTCCCTTTAGGTCAAAAAATAGGGGTAGCAACTTGTTCACTTTGTATCCTTTCATGTAAGTGGGAAATTTGTTCATGCCATGATTCAAAGATCTCCACGGTTGCGCCAACATAGATGATTCCTGGTCCTTTAGTTGTCTTGAGGCATTTATGATTTACTGCTGCGTTTAAATCATGAATTTGCCAATGCTGGTTCATGGCGGCATCGGATTCCACCAAAATCAACTTTTTATTGGGGTTCGCACCTGCCTCGATGAGTCGGTGGGCAATCTCTGCGACTTTTTTTGAGGCCATAAATATAGCTAGAGTTCCATTAAAGCAGGCAAGGTCATGGTAATCGCTGGGTTCGTTGCCGAGGGTATGACCTTCTACGATCATTAATTTGCGAACTATACCTCTATGGGTGAGAGGAAGACCAATATTACTGGCGATACCATTAAGCGAGGAAAGTCCGGGAACAATATTGATGCTAATACCTTTTTCCATGATGGCCTGAACTTCTTCACCGCCACGACCGAAAATGAAGGGGTCACCACCTTTTAATCTCACCACATGATGTCCGGCAAGGGCCCACTTGATTAACTGCTTTTCAATTTGTCTTTGGGGAAGGATGTGGTTATCGCACCTCTTGCCAACATGAAAATGGGGAACTCCCTGAGGAAATATTTTCTGGAAATTGTTTGCTAGCAGGCTGTCATAGAAAATGACATCTGCTGATTGCAAAACCTTATAGGCTTTCATGGTCAAGAGTTCAGGGTCACCAGGCCCTGCACCAACTAGGCTAACGCTCCCGTTCGGCATAGCAAACTCCACATATGGATTCTATATGACCTTTAACTGCGGGTCATAAAAGCTTCTTAATTTTTTAATGAAAAATGAAAGACGTTGCTGAGATTAGCAACAACAAGAAAGGCAACAAAGACAGGGAATGATGGCAAGGGTAGAAGGAGTAACAGTTATATGATCCTGGGATGTTTCCTGATATAATCGATGGAATTGTAAGTTCATCTTTGCGACCCTTTACGCAACAGTTGTTTTAACACCAATTTCCTTTTCGGATATTCTGGCCAGAAAGTCAATCTGTAAGGAGAAAAAAAAGTATTTTCCAGCTGTTAATTCCTCCTATTTCGAAGCTTTGTAGCAAAATTCTTAATAATTCCAATTGCTAAATTTGATTTTGAGGGCGAGCCTTTTCCTTTAAAAAAATTAAATGATTGCATTTGCTTTGGTCTTTGCCAAAATCGCAAGGAAAGGGCTGTGGTATCCTGGGGTAATGAGTTCCATGCTATTCAGGGTGAAATCAACCATTGCTGGTTTAATCCACCATTTGTCGGCCATTGAATATTTTGTGCACCATCTAGTGTAGATGCACCGCTAATATCTAGCAACTTCCCGCTATTGCGATTAACAATGCTGTAATAACCGTTGCCAAGGGGTATTATACGCCAATCTTGACTTGTCCCGCCACTCTCAGCGTTCTGAACGTTTTCAGCTCCATTCTGTGAAGATGTTCCCCTAATATCGAAAAAATGACCACTAAGAGTACTTACAATATTATAATAGCCATTATCTTTTCTTATAATATTCCATTTTTGAAACTCATAATTTTCATCAGGGTACTGTTGGATCAAGGCATCTTCTGCAAATTTGTTTGTGCCGCTAATGGTCAGAACTTTGCCACTATTTCGGTTGATTATTCTATAACTATCTGGAAAAATATGGTTTTCTGCTTCGATGCTAGACAAGGTCACCACAACTGGTTGAATGGCACCATCCGCGCTAAAGTGGAGCCGATCGATAGCAACCTCACGATGATAACCATCTCCTCCCGGTATGGCAAAGCGATGATAAACCATATAATAATCGTCATTGTTGATATCCTTTAGAACGGAGTTATGTCCTGTTCCCAAAATACCAAGTGAAGAGTTTTTCATTAAAATTATCGTATTTTGATTTGTAAATGGACCTAAGGGATTATCGGCCGTAGCATAGCCTATGCGATAGTCTTCGCTCCTAGTATCATTTTCAGACCATAATAAATAGTATATGCCGTTTCTTTTGAAGACTTCAGCACCTTCATTAAAGCCTGATGGAGTGATGTTTTGAGGGGGAGTATTAAACGAGATCATATCAGCATTTAACTTAGCTACATGCAAGGCACCTTGCCCGAAGTATAGATATGCCTGTCCATCATCATCAATAAACACATCAGGATCAATAGACTGCCCCCCATATTCACCCACTGTTACTAAAGGCCCACCGATAGCATCAACAAATGGGCCTATGGGCGAGGATGACTTTGCAACTCCGATTTGTTGATCAGCACAAAAATAAAAATAGAATACGCCATCTTTTTGTGCGATGCTTGGCGCCCAGGCATTATCAGTAGCCCAACTTACATTAGCGAAGTTTAGGATTTCTCCATCATCTTGCCAGTGAATCAAATCAGTAGATGAAAACACACGATAGCGATCAGACATCCAGCCTATAGAGCCATCCGTTGTGGGGTAAATATAATATGTATCACCCACGATAAGTACTTCAGGGTCTGCATATAATCCCGAAAATATCGGATTTTCAGAGTATCCAAGATTTGCCACAAATAGAAGTATGAAAGCAACAACTGCGTGCTTAACTTTTGACATTAATTTAATCCCCTCTTATCAAGCTTTCACTTTGATAGATATACTTTCGTAACCGTTCACTACCTAGCTTGTCATGTCTTGACAAATTTATTTAGATAGCTTTCGATTGAGGCTAGCTTTAATCACCCTGGATCGATCTAGAGTAGTTCCACTAACCTATATTATCGGTAATAGTAACGAAAGTTGATTGCTGAAGTAAAGTTTAGAGAAATTAAATCGTGGCTGCGGTCATGGATGGGTTGGCAGAACGCGAACCCATCTTGGTGAAAAAATATTAGTAGCTGCAGCAACGCACACTAATATTATCACAATAGCTACCTGAGCAACGCATACCGGTCACCGCTTTACCACGGGAGCATATATGATGGTGAGCATTCTTAAAGTATCCTTCTTCCTCACTAAAGGCTGCAGACCAATAGCAGTCTTTAACTGATTGTTCAGCTACTTCGTAGGTTAATATCATATTATCACAGTAACGGCCTTTGCACGCGATGCTCTTGACGAAACCGTTATTAGTCATCACTTCGCCGTCATCGGAAAACTGTGCTGACTTTATGGTTTGCCGGGTTAAGGGTTGAGCCGGCTCTGCGCAGAAAATCCTTTTATTGTCACAGTATTTCCCATAGCAAGCTAGGCCAATCATAACGCTCGATCCGCTACAGCTGGAACTACCTTGTTCTTCACTAAAAACGTTGGGAATGGCATTCTCAGGATTATCGAAAATGCCATTAGGATATCGCGTCATAGCTCCCAATTTATCCAAAACTGAAGGCCGTGCCCGATCCCAATCGGAGTTATTGTAAGCCTTTGACGCAAAAGGATAGTACATGATTGAACGGTTATCTATCTCCGATAGAGGAATACCTCGATCATTGTGTTCATGGGTAAATCCAAGGGTATGGCCCCACTCATGGATCATAATTCCGTACAATATTTCATTCATTAATGAACCATGGTTAATTAACTTGCCTTCGATTAAATTGAGATTTAAAGGCTGATTCTTATACGAACTAGGGTAGGTGGCAGAAGCTCGCGCCGCATTGGGGTCATCTATAGCTCTAATGACATAGTCTGGCTTATTGTTGCATGAAACTTCCTTATAAAGAACATTGGCATATTCTTGCCATTCCCCGATCGTAGATTTGGCAACTCTGCTTACCGTGGCTCGATGGTTTCCTAAGTTAGAATGTAAGCAATAACTGACTTTAGATTTCTGTTTAGCGCTGATAGTTGCAAGATTGAGCTTTGACATGGCACCGTGTTTATCGCCACATGATACCAGCCATAGAACGCTAATAATTATTCCTAATTTCATCAAACTTCTCCAGGAAACCCGGTCTCTTTAGGGCCGGGAGGAATGGAGAAGCCCTGCGGCGAGCATCGAA
>JBNKNM010000157.1:0-13158 GCA_050293845.1 Pseudobacteriovorax sp.
TCTCTTTTGGCTAAATCACCACTTTTATACCAACCTTCAGGAGTAAAACATTTTTCGTAGCGTTCCTGCTGCCCCAGATACCCACGAAACATGGATGGCCAAGGTGTTTTAAGGCAAAGCTCACCTTCTTCGCCCATGGGAGCTTCTCGATAGCCATTATCAGTTTGTTGCAGAATCGCGGCTTTGATACCTGGAAGGGGTTTGCCCATAGCGCCAGGTTTGATATCCATGGATGCATAATTCGCTACCATAATACCACCGGTCTCTGTCTGCCACCAATTATCATGAATTGGAAGCTGAAAGGCTTGTAAGCCCCATTTTATAGCCTCTGGATTCAAAGGCTCCCCAACGCTGGCGATGAACCTGAGTGAGCTGGTATCAAATTTTCGAACAACCTCTTCACCAATTTTCATCATCATTCTCACAGCCGTAGGGGCTGTATACCAAACACTTACTTTTTGTTCTTGCAAAATACGATACCAGCGTTCAGCATCAAATTCTCCTTCGTCTATAATCATAGTCACACCATGGGTTAGGGGGGAAATAATTCCGTAAGAGGTACCAGTCACCCACCCAGGATCTGCCGTGCACCAGTAGACATCATTTTCATGCAAGTCCAGAGCATACTTCCCTGTAATATGATGGGACAGTACCGCACCATGTACATGCATGGCTCCCTTTGGCTTACCGGTTGTACCACTGGTAAAGTGTAGCAATGCAGGAGTTTCTGGAGCAATAGGTTCCATTTCATAATTGCTATCAGCAACAGACATCATCCCATTATAGGAAACAATGCCGGGAATGTCTGAGAATTCGGAATCCAAATCTCCAGTTAAAATGATATACTTCAAGTCACTTAATTGGTGACGCATCTTTGCAATTTTTCGCTTGTATAAATGGGGGGTCGTCATTAAAACCTTGCATGTACCTAAATCCATGCGGGCTTTAATCGGTTCGGGGCCAAAGGCAGAAAATAGGGGAGAAAAGACGCAACCATGCTTAAGTGCGGCCAGCACTCCTATATACAGCTCTGGAACCCGGGGCATGAGAGCATAAAAGCCATCACCCTTAGTAATCCCTAAGCTGTTTAAGGCGTTGGCAAACTGATTGGTTTGTTCGAACAGCTGACCATAAGTAATATCCTCGTTATGACCAGTCTTAGCACACCATCTTATGGCTGTTTTGTTTTTTCTTTTAAACTTCTCTACCTGCGCATCGACTGCAAAGTAGCCGATATTAGCATTACCCTCCTGAATTTTTTCCATTTCACTACGAGCAATTTCCCATGAAAAACCAGCATACGCTTTTTCATAGTCAGGCATATTAGACCCTTGAATTTGCTTATCTGATTTTTGAATTACACTCATAATATCTGCCCCAGTATTTAACAAGATTTACAATTTAACCAAAGCAATACACATGCCACTAGAATACCTTGTTTTATCTAGTAATAAACTGATAATTTCATACAAACTGTGCAGACTCACGCAGAAAAGTGTCATATAGCAGAATAGCAATTAAGCTGAATTCATTCATGGGCTAAAGATGTCAAAACCAATGAAAGCTGTTCACTAAGGGATTTTGTTGTGTCTATTTCAATATGGGGAAGTTCAGAAAAATCAAAATTGTAGGCTTGCCATTGCTGATGGTATAGATCTGCACGGGCTTCCGAGCCATATTGCTCATCCTGGGGACGTTGTTGAATTCTTTGGATAGCGATGTCATCAGGACATTTACAAAAGATAAATACAAACATGGCGTGAAAGGACTGTGCCAGCGCTTGCCACTGTTGACGGTGAAGTTTACTTGAAAAAGTTCCATCTACTACGACTGACTCGCCTTTGCTTAGGAGAGCTTCTCCTTGACCAACGAGACTCTGGTAAACCTCCTCACGACTTGCTGCTGAATATTTGCCCTGGTCAAACTCTTGGTCCGTCGGTAGCTTGGAAAATATCTGTTTCCTCACTAGATCGGTATGGATATCAGTGATGAAAAGCTCTCGGGCGAGGGCCGCCGCTAAAGTGGATTTTCCTGACCCCATAAGTCCACCGACGACTATGACTGTAGGACTTTGAATTTTTTGGCTATAATTATAGGCCATTTCCATATGTTTGGCCAAATCCTGTTGGATTTGCACATTACTTTGGGATAATTGTGATTGTCTGATAGCAGCCACCTTTGCTCTTACGGAGGCGCGATAGCTTTTGAAAAAGCAAACCAATTCATTTGTAAATGGGTCCTCCATGCTCTCCCGGTAAATATTGAGAATGGTTTCGCCGATGTCAGCACGTCCCATAAATTCGCACTCTTCAGCGAAAAAAGCTAACTCATCGACGATATCTAGAGAGCGATAATCCCGATTAAATTCGATACAATCGAAGATCTGTGGAGTCTCTTCAAAACAGATGTGTTCTGGTCGTAAATCACCATGACCATCAACGACAAAACCTCTATGAAATCGTTCCTGCAACAAGTCTTGATTTTGATAGAGAAACAGCATCTGACTACTATGGATTTGTCTGACAATAGAGTTCTCAGAAATATACTGGGATAAGGATTGACCGTTATCGAATATATGTTGCTTCAATTGCAACAAGTACTGCTGACCATCCCCTTCGATTTTATCTGTCGTCCTATAGAATGCGATTAGCTTTTCAGCTAAAGCCTGCATGTGGGATGACGATATATTACCTTTTTGCATGAGATGGTCAAGAAACAAATTTTCATCTAGACGGCGCATTTTTACGGCATACTCAATCACAATTCCGGATTTAAAATTAAGGCTACCCTGTTCGTCCCTGAAAATGGGAGTCACTGCGATATAAACCTTATCGGCAAGCCTGCGATTCAAACTCAGTTCAGCATCACATGCTGTTTTACGTTGTTCTAGGCTGCCATAGTCGAGAAAATCGAATGTAACACGCTTCTTTATTTTATATGCAAAACGATCGGTCAGGAATACATCCGAGATATGAGTCGATATATGAGTGACTTGACTTGAGTCATCTTGGTAGGAATCTACCTGGGACAAGAAATCTAACACGTCTTGATAATCGGCAGAATATTTTGTTGGTACCCCATCGTCATTTTTCATAAGCCATCCAGAACAATTCCCGCGCATTTCAATCCGATGGCACTAATCATGCCACCGGAAATTATACATAGCAATACTCAATCTCATATCCGGAATCCGAAAAAGTCATCGCTTATTGCGTTATGCCATCTTTACGAAATTCTCACGCCTTGGTACGCTGCGATTTAGTAAAGCTGTCATGCCTTGCACCTGATATTTTTTCGAATCCCCTTAGGATCATTGTTATCCTTATGAATTTCTCCGATCAGGGTCATATTTATTCCTGATCCAGTCTTTCTCATTTCTTTTCGACCTCCTTAATACTCATTGTAGTTTTAACAACGGTATCGGGATTTAGGGAAATGCTATGGATGCCCTGCTCAACTAAAAAAGTGGCAAATTCTGGATAATCACTGGGAGCCTGCCCACAAATTCCGATTTTTGAATTGGTGGATCGTGCCGTTTTAATAACTTGACTGATAGTCCGCTTAACCGCTTCATTTCTCTCATCAAATATTTCTGATAGCAAAGCGGAATCACGATCTACTCCTAAGGTCAGCTGGGTTAAGTCATTGGAGCCGATGGAAAAGCCATCGAAAATTTCCGCAAATTCCTTAGCCAAAATTACATTGCTAGGAATCTCACACATAACATAAACCTCTAGCCCGTTTTTACCACGCTCCAAACTATTTGCAGACATGACTTTGAGTACTTTTTGCCCCTCTTCTAATGTACGACAGAAGGGAATCATCACTTTAATATTAGTGAGTCCCATTTCCTCGCGACATTTTTTAATTGCTTGGCATTCTAAACCGAAGGCATCCCGGTACCTTTCGTTATAATACCGTGAAGCCCCTCTAAAGCCGATCATAGGATTATCTTCTTCAGGTTCAAACTGCTTGCCTCCCAAAAGATTAGCATATTCATTGGTCTTGAAATCACTCATCCTGACAATGACATCCTTAGGATAAAAAGCAGCCCCTAGGGTGCTGATTCCCTGTGCCAATGTTTCTACAAAATAATCTGGCTTGTGGGGAAATCCGGCTGTCATTTCTTTGATTTGTGTCTTGGCTGCCTCATCCTTTAACTTGTCATAATGAATCAATGCCATGGGGTGGATTTTCACATAGTGGTTAATAATAAACTCCATGCGAGCCAGGCCAACACCATCATTGGGAATCATGGATAAACGAAAAGCTTCATCAGGGTTCGCTAAATTCATCATGATTTGAGTACGGGGTCGCTCTGTTAGGGATTTTATATCCACTTTTTCTTCTTCATATTTCAATAAGCCTTTATAAATAAACCCAACATCGCCTTCTGCACAGGAAACGGTTACCTTGTCACCATCTTTGAGAACCTGGGTTCCCACTTCAGTACCGACAATCGCAGGCAGCCCGAGTTCCCGACTAACTATAGCTGCATGGCAAGTACGGCCACCACGATTGGTAACAATGGCCGCAGCTTTTTTCATCATCGGTTCCCAGTCAGGATCGGTTTTGTCAGTAACGAGCACTTCACCAACTTCTAATTGGGCTAAATTAGCAACATCTTTAATAACGCGCACCTTGCCCTGGCCGATTTTTTCCCCAACACTGCGCCCCGTGACTAGAACAGGGCCTTTTTGCTTGATATGGAAAAAACTGGGTTCAAATTTGCTTTTCCGCGATTGAACTGTTTCGGGACGCGCTTGTAAAATAAACAACTCTCCTGTTTCTCCATCTTTTCCCCACTCCATATCCATGGGAGTATATTTTCCATTCAATGCTGAGTAATGCTCTTCGATGGTACATGCCCATTTTGCTAGCTGGAGGATTTCTTCATTGTTGATGGCAAATTTTTGCCGTTCGGAGGGAGCTACAGGTACATTTTTCACCATTTTACTGCCACCGATATCGTAAATAAGTTTAAACTCTTTTGAACCAACGCGTTTTTGTAAAATCGGAGATTTGCCTTCCAAGAGTGTGGGCTTAAACACATAAAATTCATCTGGATTAACAGAACCTTGTACCACATTTTCTCCAAGACC
Organism: Pseudobacteriovorax sp.; assembly: GCA_050293845.1. Taxonomy (GTDB): domain Bacteria; phylum Bdellovibrionota_B; class Oligoflexia; order Oligoflexales; family Oligoflexaceae; genus DT-89. Next base: position 5,103 of record JBNKNM010000157.1, read on the forward strand.
ATAAGACGCGTTAATAAGGACGACATCCTTAAATCCTGTCTCCGTATCTATGGAAAACATAACTCCAGATGCGGCCAAGTCTGAACGCACCATAAGCTGGACACAAATGGACAGCGCTACATCAAAATGATCGAAGGATTTATGCTCACGATAAGAAATAGCCCGATCTGTAAACAAACTGGCAAAGCACTGCTTACAAGTTGCTAACAGCATTTTATCAGTACGAACGTTAAGATAGGTTTCCTGCTGGCCGGCAAAACTAGCATCCGGTAAATCTTCTGCTGTAGCACTACTTCTTATCGCTACACTCGTTGCCGGATGATCGCCAGACAGCTCCTGATAGGCAGCGATAATTTCTTCAGATAACACACTTGGCATTTCCGCATTTAAAATAAGGTGACGAATTTGGCTACCAGCCTTTTGTAGTGATGGGGGATTGCTCAAATCGGAATCATTAATAATGTGTCTTATATTTTCTTCAAGGTGATTTTCCTTCAGATAGAGCCAGTAGGCGGCGGCTGTAAGACCAAAACCGTTGGGAACCTGTACTCCCTTGTCTGTAAGGTTTTGGTACATTTCCCCTAAAGAAGCTGTCTTACCACCAACCAGAGGAACATCTTTAATATTTATTTCTTTAAACCAACGGATAAATTCATAGTTTGATGTTTTGGCACTCATTGATGTTCCTCCAAAAATTATGACTTGTCCCCATTATTTATACAGAGCAAAGAGGATGCCACAAACCCTGAAAGCCCGAAAAGTTAGATCATAATTTTTAAGCTCTTAGATTAATTTGTTTAAAAGGAATGTGTCACATTATTCTTGAGCATTTTTTGAGAAATACAGAAAGTCACTGTGCAATTTAACTCATGACTGAGTTATATAAATCAATTAGCAAGGTGTATAAGGTTTTTTACGGATTTGCTAGGTTTATTTCCTAGAAACCAAGCTATACTACCCTTCGGAATTTGGCATGAGGATGGTTGAAAAATATGAAGCGTAAGGTATGGCAAACTTTCTAAGCTAAAGGTACAAAAGAGGTAGCCGTGAACCAAAATCAGGCAGTAGCAGATGATCAAATGAGTACAGTACACGATAAAAGTATTACAGATATTTGTAACAGTCTTACCACCAATCAGCACCAAGGACTGGCTGATCATGATGCCACGCAACGGCTTCAGCAGCATGGACCCAACCAGCTCTATGAAGCCCCTGCGGAACCTTTAATCATGATACTGCTGCGACAATTTAAGTCCATTGTCGTTCTCGTCCTAGTCATCGCAGCTATCTTATCAGGTGTCATCGGAGAATGGTTTGAGACCTGGGCCATCTTATCAATTGTTATCATGAATGGATTCCTAGGCTTTTTTCAGGAGTCAAAAGCTGAAAAAGCTTTAGCTACCTTAAAAAAACTATCCGCACCTCAAGCGAGAGTCGTAAGAGCTGGCCTTGAGCAGAGTATTCCTGCACGGGACCTTGTCATAGGTGACCTTATCTTAGTCGCTGCCGGAGATTTTATTCCTGCCGATGCCCGCCTAGTAGCTTGCTTTAGCTTTCGCACCCAAGAAGCTTCCCTGACCGGAGAATCGGAGCCTGTGAGCAAAAATGCTGCCGATACTTTAGCCACCAAAACCAACCTTGCAGAGCGCAGCAATATGATTTTTGCCGGTACCACCGCACTTTCTGGTCAGGCTTCTGCCATCGTGACAGCTACGGGGATGCAGTCAGAACTTGGTAAAATTGCAAAACTTCTAAAGCAAGAGCATAGTGAGCCCACTCCTTTGCAGCGACGACTCGCCGAACTGGGACGCTTACTGATGGTCCTTTGCTTGGTTATCGTCGCTATAGTTGCAGGTCTTCAATGGCTGCGGGGCGGTTCCTTTCATGAAATTTTTATCTTTGCCGTTAGTTTAGCTGTCGCCGCGGTTCCTGAAGGACTACCGGCAGTTGTCACTATTTCGTTAGCTTTTGGCCTTACACGCATGGCCAAAAGGAATGCCCTTATCCGCCGCCTCCCTAGTGTGGAAACCTTAGGTTCAGTGACGGTCATTTGCTCCGACAAAACCGGCACCCTGACTAGAAATGAGATGACTGTGCGCAATATCGTGGCTGGCGATACGATGTATAACATTAGTGGGAGCGGTTATAAACCAGTAGGCACTTTTACAGAAGCAGAGACCAAACAAGTCGTGGAACCCGCCCAGATTCCGGATTTAAAGCAAGTTCTGACCATAGGATTATACTGCAATCATGCCAATTTGAAAGAAACAGAACAGGGTTGGCAGGTCTTGGGTGATCCCACCGAAGGAGCACTCATAGTACTAGCAAAGAAGGCTTCTCTAGAGACCCATCATAGCGAGTATTCCGTTATTTATGAAATCCCCTTTGATGCAGATCGCAAGATGATGTCAGTTATTGTCAAAAACAACCAAGACCAAACATTCCAATTTGTAAAGGGAGCTCCTGAAGTACTTCTCAACAAGTGTAGCAAAATACAGATCGATGAAAACGTCATCTCATGGGATCAAGGGCAATGGCAGCAAACCCTGGAAAAAGGTCAAAACATGGCCCAAGATGCTATGCGCGTCTTGGCCCTGGCCTTTAAAAAAGTGACTCCCCATCCCAGCAACCACTACCCCGAAGAAGAGCTGATTTTTGCAGGCCTGGTGGGAATGATCGACCCCCCCCGGATGGAGGTTAAAGATGCGGTTACTAAATGTAAAAGGGCAGGCATTACTCCTGTCATGATAACCGGTGATCACCCTGCCACAGGTCAGGCTATTGCCCAGGAGCTAGGTATTAGCCATGCCGGTAATAAAGTTGTGACTGGACATGAACTGGATACTTGGGACGAAGACACCTTATACGATGCCGTGGATAAAGTCTCAGTCTATGCCCGCGTTACACCCGAGCATAAATTGCGTGTCGTTAAAGCCTGGAAAAAACGGGATCAAATTGTAGCCATGACCGGAGATGGAGTTAATGATGCTCCAGCCGTAAAAGCTGCTGATATCGGTATCGCCATGGGAATTACGGGCACTGACGTGACAAAGGAAGCTTCCGCCATGGTTCTTACCGATGATAATTTCACCTCCATTGTGAATGCCGTGGAGGAAGGGCGTGGTATTTTCGCTAATATCCAAAATATAATTCAATTTTTACTTGCTGGTAACACCGGGGAAATCCTCCTCGTACTGATAGCTGCCCTTGCTGGATGGCCTACTCCGTTGATTGCCATGCAAATCCTGTGGATTAATCTTGTTACCGACGGCTTACCGGCTTTGGCGTTAGCCACGGAATTTCCTGAAAAGGGCATCATGAGCGACCCACCACGGCCTGTCCATGAACCTATTTTTACCTGGCATCGCGGTCTGCGAATTCTCACACATGGGGCTTTGTTAGCTTCGGTTTCACTGCTAGGATATTGGTGGACCCTATTCCACGACAAAGAATCAGCAGGGAACGTCACCCAAGCTCAGGCTGTAGCCTTTTGTATCTGTGCCTTTGGACAGTTAGCATACTCATTCGCCTGTCGGAGTAGACGTTTTACCCTGCCAGAAATTGGCTTCTTTTCTAATAAACCTTTATTATTAGCGGTTTTGACTTCAGTACTGCTCCAACTGGCGGCGATATTTCTTCCAGGTTTTCAACAGTTTTTCTTCAGTGAAATACCCAACTTGAATATGGCAAATGCGGAGTTCATTGCGATCCTTTCCCTGATTCCCGTCACCTTTATAGAATTGCTTAAACTGATCACTCTTCGTTTGCAAAAAAGGGGAATTTTTTGATTACATCACTTTTAGAATTTGTATTGTCCGCTTCAGTAATCATCACCGCGGGTATTTTCATAACCAAATCTGCCGATCGGATTGCAAATATAACCGGTTTCGGCGGGCTATTGGTGGGGAGTATATTCTTAGCAGCTGCAACATCGTTGCCAGAACTCATGGTCAATATCAGCGCTGTCAGTCAAAACAATCCCGATCTAGCTATCGGTAATGTTTTAGGTAGCAATTTATTTAATCTCTTGATACTAGCTATATGTGACTTGTTATATCGCTCTCATTCACGAATGTTTACCCATACTGCAGTCACACATGCCCTTTCAGCTACACAAAGCACAGCTCTTGTAGCTTTGGGAGGGCTTGGAATTTTATTAGCGCCCCGCTTGACGGAGTTTGCTGTTGGGCCGATCGGACTCTGCTCCTTAGCTATTCTGGGGGCCTATCTACTGGGATTGAGGCTCGTCGTTCACAATCAACGCGTTGATTCACCCCGCAAACAAAACAGTAAAAGCCATCCTCGCCACCGCTATGAACTAGGAAAGTCTTTGTTAGCATATCTCAGCTCCGCTGCAATTATATTGCTTGCTGCACCTTTTGTTTCTAAATCGGCCACAACCCTTGCTGAACAAACGGGTTTAGGTAATACCTTTATAGGCACAACATTGCTAGCACTTTGCACCTCCCTACCAGAGCTGGTAGCGAGTCTTTCTGCTGTGAAACTAGGAGCTTATGATCTTGCCTTAGGAAATATTTTTGGAAGCAACGCCTTTAATATGTTGCTCATTGTTCCCTTAGACTTCATCTCCACAGGTCCTCTGCTAGCTTTGGTTTCACCAACACACCTGATCACCTGTTTGGCCACTATAGTTATCACTGCCGTTGCCGTAATGGGACAACTCTATCAGGTTGAGGAAAGAAAGTTTCTGGTAGAACCCGATGCAGCTCTGGTGATTATCTTAGTTTTCGGTGCTTTATCAACAGTATATTTTCTGCGCTAAAATTTTGATAAAATTTATCAGTATTTTAGCGGTTACTGTCAGCTGAGTTCAATTAAGGCCAATAGGCAAGAATATCTTGATGACCAACATGCAAACGACTTTTTCCTTGGTCTATAGCCTTTAAGTGAAACTGGACCCATTCTTCCCACTCGCCTACCTCCTTTGGTCCGAGCAATTCTCTGGTGGCACAAATGATAAAATCAAAATTTGATTTTAAGAAAGAACTGTCTTCCTTTATATCCCAAGAACTGTCTGCTGTTTTCACTAAGAATCCTCGTTGACTGAGGGTATTGCTGATTTCTCTGACAGTGTTTGGCCCCATAGCTCGCTTCCCATTCTGATCACGCTGCATATGCTGATGAAACAATGACAAATATTTTTGATTTAAGGGATGGATTGGCTGGATAGTCAAATCTTCGTTGATATGAATGGTAAAGTACAGAATTACATTATTACAGGGGCGCGATCCTAGCAAATCGAGAAAAGTTAAAAAGGTTGCGAGGGGGATGATATCAAACACTGCATTTGCCAAAAAAACTCGCCTCTCTGTTTCTTTAAAGACGTTGAGATCTTTATCAGTAAAGTCAGCAATAATTTTATGAACAGATCTGAGTTTTGCTTGATTTGTTTGCTTGACAAGTTCTATTGTTTTCTCTGCATGATTCATAAGAGACTTATCTCTCTCAATAAGATGCCACACTTGTTGGCCATCAATCTTTGGGGAAAGATATTTGAGATTTGCTCCTGAACCGCTGCCTAAATCTATGATGTTGATAGTTTCAAGTTCAGCCAAGGATGCTAAGAATTCCTTTTCAAGATCCAGATTCCGACTCCTGGAGTCATAGTCAAACCTTTGGTTTAACCATTGATTTTCAGCTGTAACAAAATCCATTACATCAACCTAGATCGTGAATGTTCATTGATGTTGCTAGAAACAGATAGTTCATAGCTAGAGCCATGTAATTTTATAAGAAAAAGTGTTCTTGGTCAAATAAAAAGCCATGAATCATTATTGTTTTAAAAAAATTTTTAAAAAGATAATGGTGAACAAAACAAGCTAAAAATCTCGCTGTCAAATTTATCTGATAAAAGGAAGTTTCCATCTACTAATGGATCTTACAAAGGACAGTGAAATAAGCAAAGCGGCAAATATAGAAATGACAGTCTTTATCCCTAGGGAAATACTAGGAGAAAGGTTGAAAATCAGCGCACCAATGGTAACAACACAAATAGTTTTCCCAAACCATGGGTTGCTTGAGGAGCTTTTAACCTCTATGACTTGCCAGTAGTGGGCTAGAACATAGAGGGGACGCCAGGCTGCTATCACATAAACCCAGAGGGGAAGCCCGACGATCTGTACTGCGACCATACTCAGAAGCACGGTGATGACTCCATCCGCCTCTTCATCAAGTATAGCTCCATATTTGGTGGGATCATGCAAGCGAGCCAGGTAACCATCAACACCATCCAAAATTAAGGCCAAGATAATAAAGAACTGCCTGAAAAAAGTTAACATGCCGTCACTCAAATATAGATAACAGACAACGAAAACGATTAACAGCCGAGATATGGTCACAGCATCGGCTACAGTTAGTTTCTGCTTTAAACTCAGTGGTAAGGAAATAAATGCTAAGAAGATTGCGATGAGACCATAAATAGAAACGGTGCTAGAATCTGAAAGACACCACAAAAGGACCCCGGCAAGGTTTACTGCTGCTAGCCATTCACTCCAATATTTTATAAACATGAATATTCTCAAATTCTGAAAGTAGATCCGGAATCCGAAAAATTCATCGCTTGCTGCGTTATGCCAACTTTACGAAATCCTCACGCACCTTGGTGCGCTGCGGTTTAGTAAAGCTGTCATGCCTTGCACCCCATGTTTTTTCGAATCCCTTAGAATAGTTACTAATAAATTTTTCCGATCTAGGGCAGATTCCATTATAGTAGGAGCGATCCTTAAGGAACTTATCCCATTCTAGCTGATCAGAGACAGCTCTCAAAGAAAAATTAAATGCGCCCCCCTTGGATTTTCAAACCTTCGCAAGCTCCCTTACTATTGGTAGCGTAGTATCTATAATTCTAGCCGAATCGGATTTCGAACCATCTCATTCTGGTTGTTAGAAACATTACTTTTATGTTAATTAGGGTGATCAATAGGGAAAGTTTGGTATAATTTGCTCAAATATCTGCTAAGTTAAAGGAAGTTGCCAGGTGCTTTCTGGGGATGGATTTGACTGCCAAGAACTCGGCATAAATGTACCGTAATATCGCATAATAATAGTTGGCCGGTACACGTATCGCTATCATTAAGCTTATGACATTAGGGGGCGATTGAAAAAGTTTAAAGGTTCCGAGTTTCATCAATTGATAAAATTCGCTCATCCTGAAAAATATTTACTATTGACGGGTATGCTCTTTTTAGGGATAGGATCTCTTGTCGCTCTGCTTTTTTCCCAAGCCATTTATATTACCCTCGATGAAGGTATGGAATCCCATAGTTTAGCCCCTGTCGATCAAATGGGCCACTTAATGACTTAGGTATATTAATCAATTTTTGAGCTAAATGTTTATTTTTAATCAAATTCTATGAACAATGAAATTATAAATATTGAGGATTATCGGGAAGCTTTACGTTATTTTACAAAGTTGAAAAAAACTTCGTTCCGGACGCTCTCTCTGCAAACACAATTACACACTTCCTATATCTCCCGTGTTATGGCTGGAAAATGTGAATTTTCGGAAGAACAGATTCACAAAATAGGTCAGGTCTGTCCCTTAGCGATTGGCAGATGGAGAATTTCTACTGTTAGGTAGCTTGGGGCGCAATTTCAATAGACACTTTCGGAAGACTATTTTGCAAAGTATCCGAAAGATACGTAAAGAAAAGTCGAAGCTTTTAGAAAAACTTAATGGCGTTTGCAGCGCTGATCACGCGTTATATTATCAAGACGCTCTAACCGCTAAAGTGCATATGCACTTAACAATACCTGTATACCGGCGGAATTTACGTGTAGTGCAGCCTGTTTTTCCGCCACTACTGCCTCTAACTCAAGATCATGAGTAGGGTAGTGCTCTTCATGCCGCCTTAGTTGTCGTGAGGAGTATGACATCACTCGGCCTTCTTGCACTAAGACACCCCCAAACCAATGCCAGAAGCATCACAATAGACATCAAAAGTCTTGGTGATGTCAGGCTGAGCTAGCACAGGCGATGTGGTCAACAACTTCTTCAAATTCTCGAAGTCTTCGTCACAAGCGTCACTTCAGACAT
>JBNKNM010000158.1:0-13105 GCA_050293845.1 Pseudobacteriovorax sp.
CGCCTTTTTCATCGTGAAAAATATCCTTGTTTTCCGTTAGAATCCTATTTATTTGACCAACTGATATGTCGACGCCAAGCTCCTGTAGCTGCTCATAAATCAGGGGCTGTGTCACTTGACAATGGTGGTATTGATACAGTATAAATCGGCATAGATCGTTACCGAACGAATCTTGTGAAACGCCTTTCGGTATTTGTGCTGAAATCAGTTCTCCCGATGGAGATTCCCACTCCTCGAGAACGTATCTGGTATTAAACGATTTGAGAACGAGATTTTGGATCACCACTCGACGTGTACGCTTCAGTTTAGAGCCTTCCGGTAGATCAGGGGGTGTAATAACTTTAGTATCGTCCACTCGCAACTGAGACTTTTTTTTTCTTTTGGTGGATCCAGGACGCTTGCCAAGATCATTACTATCTCGGGACTTCGATTTTTTATTACTTTTTTTGCCAAACTTAGGCCTGTTCGGTGATTTTTTTAACGCGGCAATCTCATCTTTTAACGCCTGAATCTGCTCCTTTAATGCTCGGATGGCCTCATGTTGCTCATCTATGACTTGATCCCGCTCCTCAATCTTGCGAAGCAAAGAATCCACAAGGGGAGTCCGGTTTATCTCGGTAATTTCGATGATTTTAGATGACATTTGCTAATTGCAGCACAAATCGCCGAATTGCGCAATAATTTTCCGTCGATATTGAGAAGTTACCTTTCGTTTGATAGCTAATAGCTATCGCTTTCTGTTTGACAGCTAGGCAACAGCTATATTGCAGTTATGGGTGAAGGATGACCCAAAAATGCTTTTAGTCTACTAGCCAAAATCTCTATACCTGAAAAGGTAGGAGATGAAATCTGAGTTCTAAAGAATTCAATACTCTTTTTTTTGTTATAATCGGAGATACTATGGAGATTGATCTTTTGGCGTGGTGCAGCTAGGTTGTAAAGGAAGACTTGTGCTTTCTGGCGTAACCAGTGAAGCTCATCTTGCAAACTCTTCCTATGCCCCAGACTATATGGTACCTTCCGCGAAGGAAATTACCGAGCAAATACTAGAGAAGCCTCTTGCGATCTAGCAGCTGTCTTGCGGCAGTACAATCTCACAAATAATCTTTTAGCATCTAACAAAACCATCAGCACTGTTTACTATACTCCCGCAGCTCTGAGCTATAGTCTAGGTTGCTATAGTAAATCCATAAGGGAAGAGGCTCACCACAGCGATACTAGCTTTGATTTTGAGCATTTTACAGAGCTTGAACGCAATCCATAAGAATCGGTTGCACCTCAAAAGAACTGCTGAACACCAAAGCTAATTCTCTCGGGATCTGACTTTTGTAATGGGTAGGCAACGTCGAGCCGTCCTACCAGACGATAGATTTTAGGTACAATGAATCGTAGACCGCCTCCCACGCTACTGGCATCCAAGGCTCCAAATGATCTATTTTTTCCACCAAGGTTGAGAGCATCATAAAAGCTAATGCCTTGTAGAACGAAATCTTTCGACTGATATAGGGAGTGTCGGAATTCGTTATTGATGAGAAAGAATTGATCTGTCTTGAAGCGTTTGTCTGTATAGCCTCGAATGCGATCTAAGCCTCCCAGATAGTACAGGTGCTGATCGGAAATCATATTGTTTTTTCCAGCAATAAACCTTCCGGCAACGGAGCTGCGTTCGCTAATTGGCATTGCACCTACCAGGGTTAGATCATGTTGATTTTTAATTTTAGAAGTTTCTCCTAGCTCCACCTGACCAATATGGAACTCGTAATTCGCCTGCCAACCACTAACTCGAAATTCGTTATAGTGAAGCTCCCCTAACTGGGATTTCAAGACAATCTCATCTGCTTGGGAATCAACAGGGATGGGCATTCCCTCTCTGGTCACAGCAACTTCGTCCGAAATCAGATCCAAGGAATGGCTATCGTTGTAGTGAGTGTAATTGGCCCCTATTTTTAAGGCGTCCGTAATCTGATAGTCGAAGCCTACTAGCAATTGTTGTCGTTTCTGCAGAAAACCATCATAAATTTCTAGACTATCGGATTCTTGGTCATAGAGGGTACGCAGCCGGTTGATACTCCAAAACTGGGCTTCTATCGTAATTGGTTGATTCATAAACCGAGGTTTTTTAAGCCAAAGGACCCCGGAATTGGTATCTCCCAGTCTTTCAACCTGGCCACCGGCTTCAATGTATCGCCCACCGATATTGGGATCGTAAAGTCCAGCTATGATTTGATTCACACCACCCCCAGAGGAAAATTTAAAAATAGGAATGGTGGTCCAACGGTCTTTGGCTTGGACGTTGAGAACCCTTGTATCCTGACGGTTGGAGGCCACAACATTGTGCTTCACATCGGTGAAGAGGCGGGTATTTTGGAGGCGTTGGATACCTCTTTTGATGAGTTTATGATTGACTGTTTCTCCAGGCATGAATCCCAGTATATCTAGAATAATGTCTTTGTCTGTCTTATCTAACCCTACTATCTGGACATCGGAAATCTCAAATTGTTTTGAGACGTCCTCTGCCATTAATGATGTCCCGGTAAGTAATGATGCTGCAATGATCAAGGCGTTCATAGAATCTCCTCCTTGCTGAATAGTTCGCTACTAACTTCTGTATGGTCACAAGATACGGTAATTTTTTTCAGCAAGCTCTTATGAGTAAATATAGGGGTTTATAGATATTTAGTAGGTATGAGGGGAATTACTTAAGTGAATTTCTAATTAACCCTTTGACCTTGCAACTTTTACTCGAAGTAACTGATATCTATTTATATTTCGATCTATTTCTTGCGTGATTTCAAAGAGCGGAATGCACTTATCAAATCATCATATCTTTTAGCGGTATTGCGAATATCAGAAGCCTCAGTATCCTGATGGCCAGATAACGAGTGGGCTTACCGTGTTAGCTTCATGCAGATGCTGCAAGGTGTCTTCCAGACTCTGCTTGGTCTCGGGTCGCAGCGAGGGTAGCGTTGCAAAATTTTGTAAAGATGCAGTAATATCCTTTATAGGACGACTAGGAGTTTTAAAACCCATTATAGGCTTTGTCATTAGTAGAAATTCACACCTATTAGTTTTCCCCCATAGCTAACTTTGCCGCAAAGATTGTGAATGGAGATTTCTGAGTTACTTTTTAATCATCTGATTTTCAAAACCAATTTTCTATGAGTTGTAATAACTATCATGATATTTGGCGATCATACCCTTACAATTTATGGATTTTCCTGATCAGAAATTTAAAACCAAATTTGTAAAAAAACCTTCTATTAGTGACCAATTACATTGTATACCCTGATTCTAAAAAAGATTAAAATTTAAACCACAAAAAGCATAGCAACGTTATGTCGAAGTTAGCAATATTAGTACAAACGCGATGGAATTTTTTCCTTTTTTATTGCTATCGAAAATATTTGAAGGCATATTTTCCTACATCAATCAATCTACCTGCGGAGTGCCAACAGCTAGGAATACTACTGTTCGGTTGTTGTGGTTAACGGGGTGTCTTGGAAACGGATCGCGACCGCTTTCATCACCACGAACTAGACCCAAGCCTGACGGTAACCGTTAATGTCCTAGCCATGGCATTGTCGTTGGTCGACTGCTACGACCACCAGCTTACAAAGAAGTCGTGTTTTGGGGAATCCGTAGAGTCCTCTCACACGATAAAGGGAGGGGAATGTTGGTGGTTTTACAAACGAGACCGGTGTCGGCTTGTCTCGGCTATGAAAGCTCGGGCGAGGCATCGTGTTACGTTGCACGTGGCTTGCTCTTAAGGAGGAGATCAAATAATGAAAAGTGGAAAACATTTGCTAACAATTTTGTGCGCTGTCGCTGCATTCGGGTGCGAGGACGTGGCTGACCTAGGTTCCCATGTCACCGCTGTAGAAATGTCTCGGGTCGATAATCCATACGTTGGAGCCACAGGCTATGTGAATCCGGAATGGAAAGCCAACGCTGAAGCCGAACCGGGTGGCAGTCGCATCTCCAACAACCCCACCGGTGTGTGGCTCGACCGCATCGCTGCCATCGAGGGTGGCGAAGATAAAATGGGCTTACGTGACCACCTTGACGAAGCGATCACACAGGGCGCCGGATACATCCAGATCGTGATTTACAACCTGCCAGGTCGTGACTGTGCCGCGCTTGCCTCCAACGGCGAACTTGGGCCGACCGAGATCGACCGCTATAAGTCTGAATACATCGATCCGATCGCAGCGATCATGGCTGACCCTGCTTATGCCGAGCTCCGGATCATCAACGTCATCGAGATCGACTCGTTGCCGAATTTAATTACCAATGTAAGTGGCCGTGCAGGGCAAACCGAAATGTGCGACATCATGCTATCTAACGGCAACTACATTACTGGTATTCAGTATGCGCTCAGCCAGCTCGGGGCGCTGCCGAACACCTACAATTACGTCGATGCAGGACACCACGGCTGGATCGGTTGGGACAGTAATTTCGATCCTTCTGCGGACTTGATCGCGGAGACGATTCTGGGTGCCGAGGGTGGCGCGAACACAGTGACCGGCTTTATCGTCAATACTGCCAATTACTCAGCCCTTGTCGAACCGCACTTCACGATCAACACCAGTGTCAACGGTACCTCAGTACGACAATCAGACTGGGTTGATTGGAACTACTATGTTGACGAGGAAAGTTTTGCGAGCGCGTTTGGTCAGGCCATGAGCAGCCGCCTTGGCAAGACAGTGGGCATGCTGGTTGACACCTCGCGTAACGGTTGGGGCGGCCCCGCCCGACCCACCAGCGCTAGCACTTCGAACGACCTGAACACCTATGTGAACGATTCCCGCATTGATCGGCGCATCAATTCTGGCAATTGGTGTAATCAGGCCGGTGCTGGCCTTGGTGAGCAACCACAGGTCGTCGGCACCAACGGCATCCACGCTTACGTTTGGATTAAGCCACCTGGAGAGTCGGACGGTGCCAGCAGCGAAATCCCTAACGATGAGGGCAAGGGCTTCGATCGAATGTGTGACCCCACCTACCAGGGCAATGCCCGTAACGGCAACAGCATGAGTGGCGCATTGTCCGATGCTCCGGTCTCCGGCCATTGGTTCTCAGCACAGTTCCAGGAGCTTATGGCGAACGCCTATCCGCCGCTCGGGGACAACCCAGATGGTGGCAATTGTACCACGGTTCCCAGCGTGCCCAGCGGCCTCACGGCCACCGCGGCCTCCTCAAGTGCTATCAACCTCAGCTGGTCCTCCGTGGTACCGCCGGCCGGATGCTTAGTCAGATACAATGTGTACCGCAGCACGATCAACGGCTTCACGCCATCCTCGAGCAACCTCGTGGCCACCGGTTTAACTAGCAGCTCATATACCAGTAGCGGCCTCAGTGAGTCCACTACCTACTACTTCCGTGTCGAGGCCGTAGATGCTGCTGGATCATCAGTTCCTTCGGCTCAAGCCACCGCCACCACCGAGGAGGGCAACTCGAACACGGCGCCTTGCGATAACCCAATCACGATGACCAATGGTCAGAGTGGCAATCTTAACACAGTCGGTGCTGTCTGCCTGCGTACCTCGCATAATATCTCTGGCTGGGGGTGTTCTAATTTCGACGGTCGTACCATTGCGGTCAACAACGTTGCCGTACAGTGCGGACAGATGCCTCTACCGTCTAAAGCGGCGGATGGCTACTACTACTTCGCCGTATCAGGTGGCTCCTTCCCGTGGGCATCATTGTACTACTGGTAGGTCGGCAGTGATCGGCAGTCCACGTCAGCTCAGATCGCGTGCGCGACCGCTGTCAGTGTGGCTGCTAGAGTCCCAGCGAGCTTTGTTTACGATACGCTTACTTCTATAGCTTTAATTTTGACTTTGATTGGAGGCTATGCGTAAGCGTCACAAGCTCCTAGCGAGCACTTGACAATAGTTTTGCTAGCAAGCTTGTTAAATTTAGACGTTTTGGGGGAGAAGGGTCTTGATCTCATCGAGTGTCTCCATGTTAGGTTGAGCAGAATTATCTTTGCTAGGTAGGTGTGAAGCTCGATTTTATATTTATAAGAAGTTAGTTCAAACTTGCGTTTTCCCAGTTGGATACTTGGTGTGCGTTTAAAATTTGGCTTAGAAGCCTGATACAAATAATCATCGTAATTTATCGTTAACTTTTAACCTTTTTTGTTTATAACGTAGCTTTGTATCTTCGAGCATAATTAGAGACTCAAGAAGATGTTCAAATTTGATTTTAGCAAGTTCAGTTCCCTTTTTAAAAACAAAGGCAAGGTCCATCGGGCAACCCATATAAGAGTTGCCTTCTCCTTTGAGTTGGTCATTTTTTCCTCTAGGATAGTCATGAGATGTAAAACATACGGCCGAATACCACAATGATCGATCGTCTCTACTGAGCATAACAATGTCGTACAAGATGCAATACAAGTCGGTTAAGTAAGGGTCATTGCTTGCTCGAGAATCTAGTCGCAACTCTTCACGAATATTTGGTAATGATTCGAAAAATACATGTACAACGCAGAAATAAACATTATCTGAAACTTGTCCTTCAAACAGGTTCTTTCGCCCTTATTCTTAAATCATCTATTATGGAAGTGTATTTGCAACCAATGGTCGTGAAATATTGCAAACAGTTTTCAATGGGACTTATTTCTTTTTCACATAGCTGTCCATCTTCTTCTAATATTCCTGTAATCTCTGAAATTAGCTCATTTTGCAAGTTTGAAACTTCTGTCAATATATCTGTCAGAATCTTTCTTTGATCACTGTCTAATTTTGTGACTCCTAAGTTTTGAACAGAATGGAGGCATAATGAAACGTAGCCCGGTATTCCTCTTGATATATTTTGAAATTGACCCGTTTTAAAGAAACTCATTAGCATATGATAGAGGTGATAAGTAAAGTCAAAATCATAAGCTTTGATCCCAATAAATTCTTTCTGAAAGTCACCAGTAGGTTTGCCCACCTGGTTGGTATTAGTATAGTTGACAAGCCAGAAATTAGCTTCTGGGAAATTGGTGCGTATTTCTGCGATATCTGATAAAATCATTGTGGGCTCCTTATTCAGATCTTGGCCTAGAGATTGCGAATAAAATAATCGCTATTCTTATAGTCATATTTGAGAGATATTTTTTACTAATTACCTTTAATCATCTCCCTTAGAGCAATATAACTTGACATAATGTTCCTCCTTAAAGTTAGAAAGAATGAGCGATAGTTTCACTCTTATGTCAGAATGATCGTCAATACTCATCCATAAATGAAATATATTGTGTCTATTCTTGAATAGACAAAATCTATCGTAAAGCCATTTGATTCGGAAATTCATACAAACAGCCCTCATTCCAGCACTGATCAAAGGCTATGAAAGAGCTATCTACTAAGGAAGTTTCACAATCTGTAGAAAGAGTGTAGTATAAACTAGTAAAGGAATGTATTAAAGAAATTTAGTAGTAAAACTTATTACGTCTACTATCTTTGATAGGTGACTTCTCATCCCATTAAAAATCTTTACAAGATTGTTGATTACACCTATTATTTATTCACTATCAGGAAAATTCCTTTCTACACAAAAAACTCTCATACTATGAGGCTGTCTCATCAGCTGGAGAAGAAACCTATACTAAGGTACAAGAAGAAAATTACTGTCAGAACCCTTATAGACTTCTAAACTCTATTTAACCTATCCATCCAACTAAACATGCTTCAATCCATCGGTAGTTGTAAAAAATTCCGACTTGATCACTGAACATCTTTTACTCTGGTTTAAGTCATTTCCAAAAAATAGCATAACAAAACCTAACTTCAGTGTACCTTAGTACCATCTGAATTCACATCTCTATAAACTATGACCACACCTCGCCCTTTCTTTAAGTTATCTATAGTTTCTAAGGCTTGAGCAATGTCCTTGTGTTGTAATGAAATGGTCGACACTTCGATATGTCGTTATACTAAAATTATATTTGGGGAATAGATTTGAAAAGGTTTAAGCCTCTAAAAATAGGCTTCCTACGTGTTTGTTCAGGAATCTGGCTCACAACTCGTGATGCGAAACATCCACTGTTAACGCGCAATCAGTAGATGTTCCGCATGCAACCTAGAATGTTTGATTCATCTGAACATATAGTGTCCGACCGTTTGCTGAGTAGAGCTCATCAACTCTCGTATCATCACCACCGCGCTCAGTACTATCTACTGGGAAGTCAGTATTTAGTACGTTGATAGCACCGAGAGTGATGGAACCATTCCAAGGATGTCTCCATGTATACTGGGTATCAAAAGTAGAGAATTCGCCGATTCTTTCGTCTCTTTGAGCCGTTTTTGTTCCAGCAATTCTATTGTTTCTGATTACAAAGATTTGGTTGGAAGCGATATTTAATGCAGCAGAACTAACCATTCTCCATTCTGGACGTCCTCTTTCATCTAGAGTGTCTGTTAACGTAGCACCCGGAAAGTCCACTTCTCTTGAGAAAAGTTTTTGAGATACATCAGTACCGAATGATAGGCCGTAGGAACCAAGCCTCATGGCGTAGGCAAGGGAAAGATCGATGCCGGCATCTTCGGATTCACCAAGGTTTAATATGGGAACCTTAATTCTCTCAAGTTGTCCTTCGTCAGTGTTACCAAGTCTTGTGATTTCCACACCTTCGATTGTTTCACCTGCATACACTGCATCCAGCAACTTCTGGGAATCCATCACTCTTACTATGTTGTCGATCTTAGTGTACCAGTAGTCCATACCGATGGAGAAACCGTCAATAGGTTCTGAGACGATTCCTAGGTTGTAGGAAAGTGATGTTTCCTCCTTTAAATTCCTATTTCCTTCAGTTTCGATTTCAACCTCGGTGGTCAGTTGATCACAAGGATCACCACAAGTTTGCTTGTCAGCTAAGTTTTCAAGGCGAACCTGAGTTCCTTGATATAATTTTCGAAGAGTCGGAGCTTTGAAGCCAGTAGCAACATTACCACGCACCAAGAACCGATCGACTGGTCTATAAAGAAATCCAAATTTAGGATTGGTAGTTTGACCGAAATCACTATAGTCATCCATACGAACCGCCATTTGGAATTCTAGGTTATCCAACATGGGAACTCCAAGTTCAGCATAGACAGCATTGACAGAACGATCGCCGCTATCAGACTTATCTTCTGGCTCACCAAAGGTGTTGAAGTTTTCCGTCTGCTTATCGATGGTTTTCGCATAGGCTTGGTCGATACGATTAGCACCAATAACCAATCCCACAGGACCAGCCGGCAGCTCGAAGAGCAATCCAGAAGCATTCAGATCGAAAGTATTCATTTCTGTGTCAGTAACGATAAAAGGCTGGTAAGCAGTTTCATTAACTACAGCTAAACTAGAATCTGACAGCTCTGTTTCGAAAGGATTAAATTGACCATTTTCGATGGCTCTAACAAGTCCATCCTTTAAGAAGAATCCAGAAGGACTTATGGAAGTTTTTTTGGAAACTGTTCTGCCTACGGTTCCCTGCCAATCCCATAAGCCAACGCTGCCTTTAAGACCTAAATTTCCTCCAAATAGAGTATTCTCTTCTTCCCAAGTTCTTAATCCCCATGGGATAGCGCGGTATCGTAACTTGACGTCTCCTTCGATTCCAGAGAGTCCAAGCTGATCCTGATTAGCGATGGCTATAGCAGCGGGTATAGTAAACTCGCCAGCATTGGGAGCCATATTCCACTCGTTAACATTCTTAACCGCTCGGATCATTGAAACAATACTGACCTTATCATTCAAGGAGTATTCTATGTTACTTAACAAACCTAGTTCGGTTGTTTTTGGAGAGAAAGCCATAGTGTTACCATAATTGTAACTACACACCATATTGTCGCCAACCTGGATTTCCTCGGCTGTACAATTCGAGTGTTTTTGTAGGGTGGCTCCAGCCTTATCCTCAACATAGTTAGCAGGATAAGAGTAGGATGATAAGCCAATCTTAGTCCAGTCCCTGTCTCTATGGAAAACGGCTTCTACCTTTCTATAGTTTAATGACATCATCATGCGCATTTTTTCGTTATTGAAACCCGCTAAGTAACTAAAGCTACTTTCCTGGCCACCTTCACCATTTGGTTGGCTGGTTCTAATACTAAAAGCAGAACCATCAAAGTTTTTCTTTGTGATGATGTTGATCACTCCACCGGTGGCATCTGAACCATAAATAGCCGAAGCACTATCCTTAAGGATGTCAATTCTTTCTACTGCCGCGATAGGTATCGTAGCTAGGTCAACAACCCCTTCACCTGATTCGTCCGGCACTCTTTGTCCGTCAATAAGTATTAAAGTGTTTTCAGCCCCTAAACCCCTCAGATTAACCTTGGTTACTGAGACGTTATTTTCATTGACAGTAGCCGTAGAATAAGAACCTTCCGAAGAAACTGCCATATTCTTAATCAACTCTGACACCGTAGACATGCCGCTGCGCTCGATGGCCTGTTCATCGATCTGGATTACTGAAGAAACGCCTTCCACATCTGTTCTCTTGAGTCGAGAACCTGTGACCTCGATCTTCTCTACTGACTCTTGAGCAAGAGCGATACCAGCGACACCAACACTCAGCATAAGGGTCGTAAACCAGACTCTTCTATGATTACCTTGGTAGTACTTCAACTTTGTCTCCTGATAAATTTAGGTTTGCGTCTTTATAGCAATGGATTGCCAAGAGATAAAGGATTCCAGAACAGTTTAATAAAGCTAAACTGATATTTGGATATTAGTAATGATTTAGAGCTTAAAAATTCAAGATTACCTAGTAAAAATAAGTATGTCATAGTCAGGATCTATTCTTTTGGACCGTTAAGATTCAGAGACGAAAATTATTTTTGAACTTCTATTACTTCACTTTCAAGTGGGCCTCCGGTGAATTTAGGCTGGGATTCGAACTTCCTGACTGAGGTTAATGGAATTTAAAGGTTTACCTGAGGAGACTCAGAACCAAAAAAAAGTGCGTTATCCTTTTACTCTTGCTGTTAAAATAACAACCCTTCGGTTGATAGAAGGCACGAATTATCCCACTAGAAAGCCGGAGAGTCCTTGCACTGCAAAACCAGGATTTCCATTTGCTCCGTTGTTTCCCCGGTTGGTGACACTGGAAGGATCAAGGTTCAAAGCCACTTGCATTTCATTCAGACTCTTAGGTCTGATTCCTTCAACACAGAATTTTTGTATAACGATGTTTGTTTTGTCCTTGTTTCGAGCACAGACGATGGTCATTTGCATTTCGCCTTCCTTAAGCCGGGCAGCTTCAATAATTTCTTCGTCAGTGACAGCTTTGATTGAGGTGACTTGATCTTCCATCGAGAGCTGTTATGAAAATAGATGTACGATTATATGTAGATAAACTTTTATATAAGGAAGCCAAATGAAAAACCTAATAAAGCATATGGCCATATATCTGGGGCTTTTGCTTTAAGCTTTTCATTTTGATCTGGATAGATAGGGTCGTTATCATGAACTCGTACAGATTGCTTTTTTGATAATCCTTGAAATATTCCTCTAATGGCTCAATTCAATATCAAACGCCCATTTTGAAATTGTAGACCTATCCCTAAGTTATAACCTGCTCCTGAATATGACATAGCCACCTTGCTATAACCTTGATCACCTTTAGAAATTTCATTTTCATCTTGCAGTAAATAACCAATGTTCGAATCCACATAGAATTTACCACTAAAAGGAAATACTCTCACCCCGATGCCAGTATAATGTAATGACCGTTCAACTTGACTACCTGAGGAAGGAAAGGAAGTGACCAAAGAAAATCGAGGATGAATAAATGAATCAGATGATATTTCGTAGCCAAGCTCTGCTACTGCCCATCCGTCAATGATTGCAGGAAGTGTTTTAATACCAAATTCTACTATTGAATTTCGTTAGTCTGAGAATTAGCGTTTTCAACGAGTTTTAAATAACTTCTGATTAGTGTCGTAATTTAGCACGATGCGCTGCATTCGATGGTGCTGTTATGATGGCCTAGGACATTTTCAAAAGGCTGATCCTATGGCTAATGATTTCCTAAAGATATTTTGGGATGGTTGGGAAAACTTTATCGATAGTTCCTTCCTACGACAAGGCTCACTACAATAAGCAGGTTCAAGCTGTCCTTCGTTGCAGCGATCCTGTATTTGGTTTCTCGCAATATTTCTGCCTTAATTGCGGCAAAGATAGTCGTATCGTCGCTCACTCCTTCAAGATCACTGCGATAATATCCCCTAGCACTGTAGTATGCTTCACTGTTTCTGATATGACTATTTCGTCAAGGAAATTCACCATGACTACTTTTGGCTGACCCTTTCAGTTTAAGTAGTTGGTAACCAAGCCCAATCCACTCTAGGTCTAAGATAAAATATCAACTTTAGAAAAAATTATTGCTATCCAGAGGCTCAAATTCAACAATTAGTGCTCGATCTTCAGAGCCAGGTAGTAATTTTGGTTTTCAAGACAATGCCTACCATTGGTTTGTAATGTACAATACAGAAGGGCAGAGAGATATGAGTAGATGGAGTGTCGGAGAACATACAGTTAGAGGGCATAACCAGGATCGTAAGGAACTCGAGTGGTGGATTAAAACGAACTGATGTGTGGTCTATGTGAACTACTCAGCCCTAAAGAACCGAGATTGCGCGAGAATTTTGTTCAAGGAGCGAAAGACCTACTTTGGGAGCATGCAACTTCGCGGATACTAACAAAGTCATTTTGACTTCTACATCATCGCGAAACAATGGCAGATTAGCCGATGCTTGGAGGAGTTTCAATATGTTTCGCAGCCGTGATTAATGTTACTAATGGCCTAGACTCGCCATATAGCTATTTTTGGGAACTGATCGATATAGACTGATTTTTCGGATAGTATGCCAAAGATGTTTTCATGCTTAAACCCGCTAGCTTCATGAATTTGATAACTAGTTCATGCTGAAAAACCTCAATATTCTATAAAAATAGATGTTTCATGAACTTTTTATCACATGTATTCTACCAAAATTGATAGCTATGAGAAGGAAAGCTGGTAGAAATGTCAAAGCCTAGGCAAACCATATCACGTCAATCTGAACTATTCCGGAGACCATTAGAAAAGATCATAAACCCTAAGCATGAATTGGTGTTGCTGGGTGATAAGTTCGAT
>JBNKNM010000159.1:0-13062 GCA_050293845.1 Pseudobacteriovorax sp.
GTCAGCAGCCATGAACCTACCTTATCTGAGATCTCCTTAGATGTGTCACGCACCACCTGCCAGCTGCTTGGTAAATCCCTAGTATTAAATTGGGAAGCTCCTGAAGGGGAGCAACGCAAGATTTTGATCTCCGATGCGGATGCTGTAAAAAAGGCTATAGAAGTTGGCTTGTTAGCGAAGAGCATGGTAGACCGCTTTGGTAAGAAAAAAATTCTGACCTTTCTGCTACTTGTAAATATCACACTTATCTTCGTAACCTATGCCATGATGTCTCCTATCTCGTACTGGTTGGCATCCCAAATTAGTTATAAGCAAGAAAAGAAGCTTTTTCAAAATTGGGCATTAACTGAAATGATCAGTGAAACTTGTACTAGACCGGGGCACAAACAGATTTTAGATCGTCTGGCAAAAGCTATACTTGCCGATGATTATAATCAAGTGCGACCTGATATAGAAATTGTTGATTTGTCTCTTGTAAACGCATTTGCTCTACCTGGTGGACAGATTGTACTTACTCGCGGCTTGCTGGATAAAATAGAACGAGAAGAAGAATTGACAGGAATCCTCGCCCATGAACTAGTACATGTTGCCAACAGGCATGTCTTAGGAGAGTATATTCGCTCTGCTTTTTTAATAGCTGCCTGGTCAATTTTGATAGGTGACTATACCGGAGCGCTGGTTGTCGATCCAAAGACAGCAAGGGACATGCTCAATCTGAGCTTTTCTCGTGATAAAGAAGAAGAGGCCGATCGTGGTGCCATTAAGCGCTTGAATCAACATGGATTTTCGTCCCAGGGCTTGGGGCGGTTTTTTGCCAGGCTAAAAGAAGATGAGAACAAGGATGCTATGTTTGAGCTTCCCGCAATTTTCTCCAGTCATCCTTCGCAGCAGAGCCGTATCGATTATCTTAAAATCCATGGAAAGCCTGGCGAGGTTAGCTCTTTGTCGCAGGATGAGCTGCTTTTTCTTAAGGCAGCCTGTGAGAAGGTTGATCTTAAAAACTATCAATAAAAGAGTAAGGGTTCTTGCTGTCTTAGTATTTGTAATTGTTCATCAAGCGATGCCTGCGAAACCATCTTGGGGATAAAAGTCGCTGTTTTGAGGGCCGTGCTTAGTTCCATGCTCCCATACAGTTTGTCACGGAGAAAGTGGATGAACTTAAGCGTTCGAAAGCCGTCAAACCAGTTATGAAACTGTGCTATCTGCTGTTGCTTGTGATGTGCTCTTTTTTGGGCTGATGTAATAGCTTCAGTGATTTTTATACTGTTCAGGTAATGGCCAACGATTCCGTCTCTTTCACCCGATATTTCGTGCAAAGGAATAGGACTGTTGTTCTCGATGCAGTTTTCTACTATTTTAAGAAATGATTTTAAAACAGTGAAGCATTGGGGGTGGTATACTTCGAAGGATTTTCCTGCTACACTAAGCTCCACAATTTTCTGAGTCCCTTGTCCTGTTCCAAAGGGAACCCGAGACGAAAGGCGATCATTGAGAGTCACAGCTTGACCAACAAGGTAATGAACTTTTCCTACTTTAGCCAGTTTATTGAGTAGATAAAAATCCTCCCCAGCCATTCTTCGGGGAAATCCATGAACGCTGGTGTAGGCTACGGGATTAAGAGTTAAGATGCTGCCAATAGTAGGAAAGCCATAGGGTGAGCGACTGAATTGAAGACCAAATACATAGTACCTGAGCCACAGTTCATAGGCCATGGTAGCCTGCCAATGATCATCTAGGGCTTGATGCTTTTGATGCTGGTACTGATGGATGACAACCGCTATTTTTGCCGGTTCCTGGAGTTCTTGAAGCTGTAAAAAGTAGTTTCTCGGTAGGATGGCATCGCCATCACTATTATGCAGCCATGGAAATGTGATAAGGCCCTTCCAATAAAGGTAGGCGCCGATATCGTTTCCGATTTTTCTGGCTAAACCAACTCCTTGTTTTTCAGGAAAGCAGTTCTGACCAGTACGATCAACAAGGAGTATATCGCACGTTTCGTTGCTGTTGAAATACATGGAGTCCGTAAACTTATGGAAGCTGAACTCTGATTGAAGCCATTGCAGAGTTTTACTGTTACTAAGTTTGTAAGCAGGATCTGTGCGAGGACCTTCATTAATTGTCAGAGTCAGCAGCAATCGACCCGTTAGGGTTAGTGTAAAGATGCTTCGCAGATTGAGGGGCAGTAGCTGATCCTCGCCGCAGCAAGGAATGGCCATATAATGTGCCCAAGGAGAAGACGATGCTAAGTACTGATATGCTACCGCTGCTTCCGGTTCACAGGAACTTGAGAAGTATTTTACGTTCATCCAAATATCTCCAAGGAAACTCTCCTTTAGCTCCTTAGGGAAGGGTGAGGGACTTGTTCATGCCTAAGACTTGGAGGGCTAGATCAATCCGACCAAATGGAGCTGACACCTGGTATCCTTGTACTTGATTACCTAGTTCTGCGACCATTTTTTGAGCAATTTCAACGCCAACTTTTTTTGCATCCTCAGGACTTCTGGGTTGTTCCATCTGCTTCATGATGGCATCAGGAATGACAACTCCAGGAACCTCATTATTCATAAATTGAGCATTGCGGAAGCTGAGGAGAGGCCAAATACCTGCAATAATAGGAATTTTAATATCATGTTGGTCGATATAATCAAGAAATTTATAGAGGGCCTGTAAATCAAATACTGGCTGAGTGATGGCCCATTCTGCCCCGGCTTCGACTTTATAGCGAAATCGTTTCATTTCATAATCGAAGTCGCTGTGAACGGGATTCACACCCACTCCAATGGAGATGGCCGTCGGTTCCCCAATAGGACGATGTCCCAAGTCAATGCCACCATTCAACTGATTCACCATATTAGTCAGTCCAATAGCGTCAATATCAAAAACTCCCGTGGCATCGGGGTAATCGCCAAGTTTTGGAGGATCACCTGTTACCAGGAGCATATTGCGTAAGCCGATAGCATGGGCGCCCATCATGTCTGACTGCATACCTAGCAGGTTGCGGTCGCGGCATGTGTAATGGAGTACTGTCTCGATACCCACCCTTTGTTCAATCATGACAGCTGTTAGGATAGCACTCATCCGCGCGCTAGCCCGGGGACCGTCAGGGATATTGATGGCATCAACACCGGCTTTTTTAAGGGCGGCAGAGCGTTCTAGAATTTTGCTGGGAACCACCGAAGAAGGGGGGAGCAGTTCGACGCTAGTAACGGGGGTTCCTGCGGCAATTTTCTGTGACCAATTCGATTTATCTTTAAAAGGAATGCGTTCACAGATTTGGGCTGCATGACGATTCGGATCAGAGTATTCGACGCTAGAAAACTCGTGGGCAGCTCCTGAGCTTTCAGAGCTACGCATGGCATTTTGGTGACGAAAGGCCTGTGACATTGCTTTGATGTGCTGGGGGGTGGTACCGCAGCAGCCACCGACAAATTGAACTCCAGCCTCAAGGAAGAGTTTTGTGAACTCAGCCATGTATTCGGGGGTGCACATATAAATCCTGCGGCCATCGACTTCCTTAGGCAATCCGGCGTTAGGTTCGACAATCATAGGAATGCTAACTTTTTCACGTATTTTCTTGATGATGGACAGCAAAGGTTGGGGGCCGACAGAGCAATTAAATCCAATACAATTGACACCCCAGTCCAGAATCTTTGTAATCGCCCACTCATAAGGGGTACCCACAGGAAGTTGACCCTGCATATTAACTGTGACCATAGCAATGATTGGCAGCTCGGGAGACTGCTCGTGGGCTGCTTTTATCGCCTGGTCCAGTTCCGAAATATCATAAAACGTTTCTAAACAGAGGACATCAACCCCGCCATCTGTGAGACCACGGATTTGGGCTTTAAAGGCGTTCTTAGCCTCGTCAAATGAAGTGGGTCCCCAGGGCTCAATACGTACACCCAAGGGTCCTACAGATCCCGCTACATATCCATTATTACCTATTACGCGACGGGCTATCTCTGCTGCTGTTTTATTGATATCATAGGTCTTATCCTGAAGATTATGCTGGCGAAGCTTGAATTCATTGGCGCCAAAGCTATTGGTTGTTATGACCTGGGCACCAGCGCGCAGATAGTCTTCGTGCAGCTCTTGAATAAGGTTAGGATTACTAAGATTAGCATCTTCAAAGCAGCGGTTAATGAATAACCCCCTATTGTATAGCTCTGTTCCTGTGGCGCCATCAAAAAGTAGGGGGATCTTTTTTTCTAAAATGTCTTTGAATGGTATTTTTCCGTTCATCCACGTTTCCTGCTAATGAAAGTATGTCTGCTAAAGCTAGATGATAGGATAGGAAGGACAGCTTATAAAGGGAAATTTACCTTACAAGGCTTTAATCGCTACGTTTCCAGCGGATACCTGCTCCTGATTATAAATCATTTGCAGTTTTTCATAAAGCACAGGGTGAGCGGGATCGCTCTGTAGCTTATCAAACACTAAGGAAAGTGCTTCTTTGTAAAGGGAACGCTTCAGCAAGCCCCAGATGCGAAAGTAGAGCCACTCCCCCTCATAATGACCTGAGCTTACGGCTGGCAGCTGCTGTAGCTCTAGGAGAAGTCCTGTAATTTCATTACCTTTCAAGCTTTTTATGACCTTGTTGTAGAATTGACAATGGCTTGTCACTATATTTTCGCACCTAAAACTCGGTAGGGGACGGATGTGGGGCAACCACTCCTGAAGCAAATTACCGTCTTTTTGTCGTTTTAGCCAAGAGCTATAGAGTTTTACCCCATGGAGGCTTTTGCTAGAGGCTTGCCATGAGGTCATTAATGCTGACAGCCTGGATATATCTTGACTAGTCTTATGATGGGGGGAACTTTTGGCAATGAGAGTTCCCAGTAGCAACTGTTTTCCCAGAGTATTGGCTAGGATCATAGGCCCGGAGTTCAGCAATAAAATAAGCAGGATAAACCGACTCATCATGTCCTCTTGTGAATATTTTCTTCTATGGTAGCATTTTTCTGGGCCCCTGCCGAGCCTTGTGAGGCGACGTCATAAGATGCTGCCCACCCGAGCTTATGGGCTTTCTAAGTCATACTCTTCCGTGGAGTCGCTTGCCGGAGTGATTGCGGATTCTTCTGGAGTGGAGTCCTGCTTGTCTTGCTCAGTAGACTCGATGTTGTCGGGCGCGGATGCAGAGTCTGTCGTTGTGGCAAATACCTCATTGCTAACCTGTTCTTGAAAGTGGGGGCCCCCCCTGTATTTTTGTGCGTATATTTGTGCTTCGATCCGGCGCTTTAAGAAGTTTGCTTGACGCAATATATCAAGGTTGTCAGATGGTTGTTCCATACGTTCTTCCAGCAATTCCGCAAGGATGGCTACAGCTTCTTTTGGTTTGTGGAATCCAAAGTTTTCGACCAGTGCTAAATAGTACTTAGCCTGGGCATTTTTAGGGTCGCGATCAAGGATTTTTTTGAAAGTTTGCTTTGCGAATTTGAAGTCTTTGAGACGGCTTGCTGCCAAACCAGAGCCATAGAGAGAGGCGGTGCAATTTCCGCAGCGTTTACGTACCTGTTCAAAAACTTCTCGGGCTGATTGGGAATTACCCGTTTGCAGGTGGAGATGACCTAAATTGAGACCGCTGGCAATTTGCTTTTCATCACTTTCAAAGGCAGATTCAAATTTTTGTGCCGCTTCCTGAATGTCCTGATAAGTGGCTCCGGGACGGTTCAAAATGGCTAAGCCCATGATGTTTTTTGATTCAGCTTGGCCAGGGTAGAGTTTATCTATGAGCTTAGCATAGTAACTAGCTAAGTTAAAATTTTGCTTCATGGCCAGCGCAGTGGATAGTACTGATAGCGCTACGTAATCTCCTGGATGGGTCTCCAAATGGATTCTAGCATCGGCAATGGCTACATCCCACTCCCGTAAGCCTAAAGCAGAATATAAGCGCAATTGTTCCTTACTTGTCGACTTTCTGGTCTGTAACCAATAGTCACGATCTAACTCTGTAAGCACATCTATGCCGTTGGTTTGGTGCACATGAACATCACTGCTAAACTCCGAGGGTTCGTTTTGGACAGTAAATTCCTGAGTTGTTGCGCAGCTGATCATGCTGCAGGATAAAGAGATAAGGGTCATATATTGCAAAACTGTTACCATTCCGTATCTCCTAAATCAAAACTAAAACGCGACTTAACGATCGGTTCTTGAAGAGCTCGCCATTGTACGAAGCTGCTTCCTGCATTGCTGTTAGCTTGTTGATAGCTCCAGTCATTGTCGGTGTTCCAGAGAATCTGGCGCGACCATTCTGGGGTGTTTTGTCCATCTTCAGTAAGACCTAAAGCTGTTTCGAAGGCTCTATTAGCAACATCATCAATATAACTTACAAGATCATATTTCTTGTTCTCAAAACTATCAACGGTACCCTGATCTAGTGTTTGTGGTACTGAGACATCGTCTATAGCATCTAAGGTATATTTGGTAGCCTCAGCAAGTTGGATCATAGCTGGTGCACAGTAGCTGGAGGTTCCCACTTCACATACACGATCAAAGGTTTTTTTCATTTGCTTGAACAAAGCCAACTGTCTGTCGAGTATGGAGTTAGGGTCCGGTAATTCAAGATTATAAAACTTATTTTTGGTGTCTTTGACCGTATGGTTAGCGAGGATAAATCTTACCTGGGCTAAACCCTCAATAGCATCACGGCTTTTAGAAGGTAGTTTGGCGAATTCATGTTCTAGCCGTTTAAGTTTTTGGAAGTCTTTATTCCTGGCTGCCACTCTTGTTTCAAATGCAAGTACTTTTGCAAGGGCGCTCGCATTGTCAAAGGCTAGTTTCTTGACCTGACGTACTCCCCATTTTGCATGCTTTATTTCGCCATATCGTTCTTCCGTATCGATAACGGCAAGAGCGCTATTTACTCTGTCGAAGATAGGAAGACGGTAGTCCTCAACATCCCGTTGCATAATCCTAGTTGCATCACCATAGAGTTCACGGCCTAAGTATAAATCTTTAAGAGTTGCCCTTGTAGCGATGGCCTCAGGATGATTATTGTAGCGATTTACAAAACGCTGATAAAAGAAGATTGTCTGATCCTCATATGCCATCGGAATACTCCACTTGCCACCTAACAAAAGGACCTGTTTTTCGAAATTAGAACCTGAATATTCGGTAGCTAGATTAAGGTAAGTTTTGATGGATTGAGGATGTTGACCACCGTTATGCTGGGCTAAACCTAGAAGAAATAAGCCTTCTGGGCGACGCTTGTCGGCTTTGAACTGCAGGGTGAATTCTTCTAATTTTGTTGCAGATTTCACCCAAAGTTTTTTGTTATAATAATCTTTTCCACCGAAAAATAAAGCGTCTGATAGTAGTGAATATGAACTGTATTTTTTACCGCGATGAATAGGTTGCAGATCAGTTGTCAGTAAAAATCGTGCGGTTTTTTCCAGATCATCCCACTGCTTAGCATTGAGGTAGGTTAAAGCGAGAAGTCCGGCTGCATGCGAGGCATGGAAGCCTTTCGGCTGTTTTTCTAATTGATCGTGGAATAAGGTTAAAGCTTCATTTCCTCGTCTTAAATTAACAAGGAGTAATCCCACATGGGCTAGGTCGGACCAGGTATGGGTCCGGTCAAACTTCTCTTTCATCAGGGTTACCAGTGTCTTTCTTGGCTGGGATTTATTCTTGGTCATTCCTTGCCAAGGTGCTTTTTGTGGCCATTGTGCAATAATGGACTGGTTTTTGATAGCCTTTAAAAGATAGTTAAATGATTCTGAACCTTGGCTTCTTTGTTTTAGAGAGATATAAATTTGTGCTGCTTTGCCGAACTGTTGGTTCAGTTCGTAGATTTTTCCAATTTCACTCTCTAAGAATATCTTTTCCTTGTCGAGAGAACTACCAGGGAGGAAGCGATACACCGAGGTTATCGCGACGGTACGTAGGCTTTTGGTAGACCTGCGATTCTTAGCTTGTGCAATAATTTTTTTGATCGTCCTTAAGTGTCTCGCACGGATCGTCGCAAGCATTTTGTCATGACTCTGATATTTTTTTTCGTAACTTTGGTAAATAGACTGCATTTTGTTGATATCGTCAAAAACTCTGTATCTTTTTTCATAAAGCTGGATAATGCGTAAATCAATATCTTTGTTAAATGCTAAATTACTAGAATCTTTGGCAATGGCTTCGTATTTTCGGATGCCAGATAGTTGCGTGTTTTTACGGCTTAATTGTTCCAGAGCCGCCCGTTCCACAATAGCCAGTGATTGTGTTTGTTTTCTAAAGTAGGTAAGCCGAAAAGGAACCTGGGTCCAGGTGCCACGACGCCCTGAAGCTCCCCGCCAAATAACAATAAGATGATTTAAAATTAGAGACTTCTCGTAACTGTTAAGATTACGAACCTTATCACCAACCACTTGAGTGAATGCTTTGTAACCTTGATCCGTCTTTTTAAATCTGATGCCTTTATAGTTTAAGCCAGCAAGGTGCCGCGCTATGACGATCCGTGCTCCAACAGCTGGGAGCAGTGGCATGGTGGGGAGAGTTTTTTTAAGTATTTCCACACCTTGGCTTGAATTTTTGTATTCCGTTAGATAGATGCCCTCAAGGAAGTTAACCCGTCGCTTCAAGTAGGCGTTGAGGTTTGATTTAATCGTTTTTAATTCTTTTACAGATTGTCCTTTGATAGCTGTCATTAAATATCGATTCGCGAGATAGTGATAGATCGCTCTAGCTTTTTTCTTTTTATTGTAAGCAAGGCGTATATATTGACTAGCATAGGTTTGGGCAGCTTTTCGAACTTCGTTTATCTTGCTATCAATATTCTTTGGTGTATTAGCAAGATGGGTTCTTCGCATTTTAATATCCAGAAAGAAATAAGAGATACTCTGATAGCTAAGATATATCTGTTCAAGCAAATCAGCTTTGCGAGACCCTTTTGCCTTGGCTAATTCTGCAATATTGCTACGAAGTTCTTCAGTTGCCTGCTGAAAACCTATCTCATCTTTGATGGCGGAGGCTTTCCATAACACAGGGTCTCTGAGGCCCTCGTTTAAGAAAACTTCTCTACTAAATTTATTGTCTAAGGGGATGATCGGGACATGGGCCCATAGTATTTTTGCCGACAACATACTAAACAACAGTAGCGCTTTTATCATAAATATGCGCATATTTTAACCACTCCAAGTTCAGCTAATGCAACTTACAGATACCTATGCCAGCGGTGAAACCGACTTTTACTGCAAGGCATGCAAACCTAAGGCCAATGGAAGATCATTCTGTAAGGTACTAAATTAGATAAAGATAGTTGTCGGAATAGGTGTCGGCACCTAGGGCAAGTGTGTAAAAATTGATCATGGTTCCTGGGATTTATTTTGGAACCGTTCTTTAAACTTTAGAAGCTGCTCGGAATATATGCGACCTTGCTCTGAAACTGGGGAGCGATATTTGAAAACTAGGAGGTAGAATAAGCTGATAGCCACAATTGCAATCATGAGTATCTTAATATCGCGTCGGTATTTCTTATAGTTCTTGAGAAGCATAGCGAAAAAACCAAGTGTATCTTTTGGGGGAGCTATGCGGGTGATGGGAATATCTTTGGCTTCCATCGCTATGGAAGCCTCTACATTGTTTTCTATCATAATATCTTCTGGAATTTGGTTAGCAGGTTCACTTAATGGTTCTGGTTCATGGTCTGAATGCTTCGTTTGGTTTAATGGCGGCACAGCTGTGTCAAGGTGGGATGCGAAAACTACTATCATACTGTTGCTTAATTTCTGCCGTTCATCAGCCACCAAGTCTGATAGCTGGCAGTCAATGACATAAGGGAAATACTCTAATTCAGAATTTTTATGATAGTGAGAGCTAGTGATCTTTCCAGCGACAAGGCGATTCAGGATAGATTTTATGAAAGGGGATTCAATGGTTATTAATGCATAGTTAAAAATTTGAAATGGTACAGCTAGTTGGACCCCTAATGGGTGGATCTTCAACAATCGGGAAGAAACAGCTAGGTCTCCGTAAGATAAAGGATGATTTTTGGGGATATAATGTATGTTTCTTTTAGTTAATGCTTGGCGTTTATTTTCCAATTTCTTGGCGATGATATCATCGAAGTTTGGGGGAAATCTTTCTAAAAAGAAAAAAGGGTTGGGATATGATTTTTGATACGTTTTAAAAGTTTCGCTTCTAGCATTTTTACCAATAATGTAAACATAGGTTGTTTCTTGAGTATTTTCCAACATGCTCTTAATAAGGGGTTCGAATTTTGGTGTACAAAGTTTGTCCTCTAAGAAAATAATATCGGGATTAAAAAACTTGGGCTCAATAGCGATATTTTTACGATGTAGTGCAACGTTGACTTCTAAATTCAGTGCGGACAATCGTCGCAATAATTCAAGGCGGATATTTTGGTTGCTGAT
Organism: Pseudobacteriovorax sp.; assembly: GCA_050293845.1. GTDB lineage: Bacteria > Bdellovibrionota_B > Oligoflexia > Oligoflexales > Oligoflexaceae > DT-89. Next base: position 10,362 of record JBNKNM010000159.1, read on the forward strand.
GGCTAGGAAGCTTTTGAATGGGGCATCTGAATTTAGGTTATTGATAGTCTCTAGGGCATGATCTTTCTCCATTTGCAATTCTTCAGGAACTTCCCAATGACAAGTATAAGCATCCGAGAACCTATATAGTAAATTTGTTCTTTGGTGCGCAAGAATTGTTAAAGTAATCCACTTGGCTCCAACAAAGTCAGCTAATCCTCCACGAAATCTGACTTTTGATCCTTTAGCGAGTTTGATACGGCATTCAAAGCGTAGTGAATTTTTTGCAACCCAGACTATGCGGGAGGGAATATGTATGCCAGAAATATTGCGGAGAGTCATTTGCGGTACTGGGGGAGCTAGGTTTTTTTCTTGATCTAAACTGGCAAATCTAAATCTATGGAGCCAAGTTTTGGTATCAAGGTCTAGAGCAATGATATCACGAAATCCAAGTTGCATAACTTTTTTTGTAAGGGCGGTATTGGGTTTCGTTAAGGAGAGGATAAAACGGACTCCGACGAACTCAGGGTGCAATGAAATTTTAGCCAAACCCTCCTGTAATTCATTTCCTGCAACTTCATCGCCAATAATAATAGTACTGGATCGACGTTCATTAAAGCGTTGGAATAAGCGGCTAAAATCTTCCACAACCCATACACCGATATGGGATTTTTGTAGGGCTGATATTTTTTTCTTGTGTAAGGCGGTCGGTATTCCACGGGCGACCAACCAGTAAATATTTCTGCGTTTCATAATATTCCAAGTGTTTCCTTTATTATCGGATGGTGGCAAATAAAATAAAGGAATCAAATATGAAGGTAGATCCCCAGGCAATTCTTGCTAGTGTTATTGGTTTTCGGTTGCATTTATAATCAGAATAAGCCGTAGACCAACTAGTTTTAGGTGAATCATGGATCTATCAAGTTTACTAGGGCCGCTTGTCGCAATAGGTATGATTATTGCTGGGATGGTAGCTAAACATGCCACTGATCTGATCCCACAGATTGCGGTGAACCCCCCTTCGGTATTTATTGTCATTGGCGGTACCATAGGTGCATTATTGGTAGCTTACCCCTTCCCAGATTTTGTTAATGCCATAAAGGCACTTGGAATATGGTTGAAAAATCCTGAAGCCGATAGGGATGCTATTTTAGAACAAATCCTGGATTTAGCTAATGTAGCTCGAAAAGAGTCGATCTTGGCATTAGAAAAGAAACGGGATACTATTTCTTTTGAACCACTTAAAAATGCAGTAAAAATGGCTGTAGATGGTACTGATCCCCATGTGCTAACGGAGACCTTGGAAACGCAAGCCCATTTCGAAATGGAGGAAGGGGAGGTCTTTGTTAAGTTTTGGGAAGACTTTGGAGCCATTGCTCCCACCATCGGTATATTAGGCGCTGTTATCGGGCTAATGAAGGTGATGAATGTTTTAGATCAGCCCGAGTTGATTGGACCTGGTATATCTGTAGCCTTCGTAGCGACCTTATATGGAGTCGGGTTTGCAAATATATTGGGCATACCAGTTGGTAAAAAGTTAAAGCGTAAACTTGTGTTAAAAAGTTATGCCTATGAGATGGTTATCATTGGCATTGAGGGAATTCTTTCTGGCTTGAACCCAAAAGTTATTGAAGAGAAATTGAGAATTTTTACTTCAAACTCAAAGGGAAGCGAAGGGTAGCAATAGGACAAAATCTTGGCTAAAAAGCAAAAATGTCCAGAATTTGAAAACCACGAACGTTGGCTTGTCAGCTTTGCTGATATGATGACTTTGTTATTTGCTGTTTTTGTAGTTCTTTACTCCCTTAAAGAAGAGGGAGCAAAAGACTCTCAGCTAGAGCAGGCAGCAGCTTCGATTCAAGAAGCTTTTAACGAAGTGATGGAAGAAATCCCTGAAGATAGGCGTGTTGGTCCTAATGAATCTGGCTTTGGTATCTTTGAAAATCAACGTGGTGATAAAATCAGACCTTCTATTATTGAAAAATTTCCTGGAGCCACAGACTATTCAAAAGTTATTGGCGAAGACATGAAGAAAGTTAGTCAATTGATCGATATGCGATTATATGGCAATCGTAAATTTCGTGACTTAAAAAATACTGGGAATGCTAGGATCGTGACCATTCATCGTGACCAAGATGGCTTTCGGGTACGCCTATTAGCATCGCATTTTTTTAACTCTGGATCCTATAAAATCAGAAGTAGGAAGGCTTTGGAAGAATTAGCTGAAATCGGAAACATGATGAAAGACCTAAATCGTAAAATTACGGTGGAAGGTCATACAGATAATATCCCTTATAATGGAGAAGGGTCGAACTGGGATCTTTCAGCGTTAAGGGCATCCTATGTTGCCAAGTACTTCATCCGTAGACTTGGCTTTAATCCTTATAATATTTCAGCTTCCGGATTTGCCGATACACGACCGGTTGCCAGTAATGCCACAGCTGATAGTCGGGCTTTAAACCGTCGCATCGAAATCAAGGTGCATTATGAAAATTAGCAGGATTGTTGTGCTCATTTCCTTTCTATCGGGGTGTGATTGGTATCACAAAAATAAATGTGAGTGGTATCTTGTTCCCGAACCAGAACACATCAATAAAGTCGAGGCTGGATGGGTCGCTTTATGTGCTAGAAATTATAAAATAAATCGGCAACGTTGCTTGTTAAAATCAAAACTTAAATTTGCTAAGAATGTATTTGGAAAACCTTTTCGCTATAATTCGAT
>JBNKNM010000160.1:0-13044 GCA_050293845.1 Pseudobacteriovorax sp.
TATTGGAAGCGGAGCTATTTGGCTATGAGCAGGGGGCATTTACCGGCGCGCACCGCTCTAAGGAGGGGAAGTTTTCTCGGGCCCATGGAGGCACCATTTTCCTAGATGAAATTGCCAATGCTAGTTTGTTACTTCAAGAAAAACTGCTACGGATTATTGAATATGGAGAATTCGAGAAGGTTGGTGGCAATAAAACCCTTGAAGTTGATGTAAGAATTGTAGCGGCCACTAACGAGGACCTTAGGGAAAAGGTAAAGCAAGGACAGTTTCGTGCAGATTTGCTGGATAGACTTTGTTTTGATGTTTTGCTAACCCCAGCACTTCGCCAACGTAAAGAAGATATCCTGCTTCTTGCTGAGTTTTTTGCTAATAGATTCATCCATCTACTGGATGAAAAAGATGCTGTTACCTTTTCTTCATCTTTTGTGGAACAGCTTTACCATTACTCGTGGCCAGGAAATGTAAGAGAACTGCGTAACGTCGTTGAGCGGTCCATTTTTCATCATAATGGTCCTCTTCCCGTAGAACGTTTGATCGTTGATCCCTTTCAGGCATGCAGCCACTCAAAACCTCTAACGACAGCTACTGAGAATCAAGATTTTAGCTTTACCTATGACGATGAAAAGAGCTTGCCGGAAAATCTCCGGACTATCGAATATACTGTATTGAAAAGGGTTCTGAATGCCTCAAGATTCAATCAGACGGAGACTGCTGAACGCTTGCAGATAACCTATCATCAACTAAGGAATTATCTAAAGAAACATAAGTTAATTAGTAAAAGGCAAGGAGCAAAATTGGGGGAGAAAGATAAAAAAACGGAAGAAACGGCTGTGGTTTCTCCCTATTAGCCACTCACTATTTGCCATTCTTAATGGAGGCTTATTGCCAAGCTATAGCGTCCTGGACGCGACCGATGGGGGTGGTCGATAATTGAGATATTTGTACATATCCTCGATTGGGAAGATTAGCCCATTCACCCTCAATAGTAGCTAGGCAAGGTTCGCCTTGGGGTAACGTTTTTATGGTACTACCGTTGGGGCTGTCTTTAAGCTCGGCACCCCCGTTAATAACAAAGTATACTTTAGCATCTCCTGGTGCCGGAGCTGCCGCAGGTGGTACTTCTCCCATAGCAGTATCGGTAGGAGCGGGTGTCATCATGCTATCGGCCATAGCATTGGCCTCATCACCCCCTTGATTCATCAAGGAGTTAAGGTCCTCCATCCCTGCCATATTTCCTTGGGAGGGTATGTTATTGGTATCCTCTTGCATGTTTTCCGGAATACCCATACCTTCCGCCCCAAGCATGCTGGCATCGTTATTTGCTAGGTTCGCCATGCTATCGCCAATGTTAAAGTTACTGGCATTGTTTTCTTGGTTTGTTTCCTCATCACCTTCTTGCTCATCTTCCTGGTCTTCATCATCCGTCTCTTCTAAACTATCGATTTCTTCCTGCTGGCTGCCGCCTCCAAATAGAGCGCAGCCTTGGATACTAGCAACGCATAAAAAGCACCCTAAGATCCATATTAACGAGTGGCGTAATTTCATATCTCTGATACCCTTTCTAAATCGCAATCCAAATTTTTGCCTAACCCATTCTCGGAACAAACTGCTACTTTGCTAACTAAATGGAGATAACTATCTATAATCACATATAGTTTATTTTCATCTGCGCAAACAAACCTACCGAGGGAAGGGGAGATGAAATTAGTTTCTTTTGCAAAGAAAAAATTGTTAGATTGCTTAGCTGTGGCAAAATTACGATTCAGTACAGGGAGATTGGATATATAATGAAGCAGACGTCGCCTTGGGGCGATCAGCCAACCCAGTTGTTCTATGGACTCACCCCCGAAAAAATCCTCGATGCTCTTGAATCAGCACTTGAGGTGCGGTGCACAGGGAGAGCTTTTGCCCATAACAGTATGGAAAACAGAGTTTATGAACTTGAGATTGATGTGGATCCAGAGAAATGCAGCTCGCCTTACGATCAGCAAAAGATCGTTAAGTTTTATCGTCCCGGACGCTGGAGCGAAGAGCAGATTTTAGAGGAGCATAGTTATCTGCTTGCCCTGGAGGAACATGAAATTCCGGTTGTGGCACCCTTGCATCTGACGGGGGGTAAAACTTTGTTGGTACACCCTCACCTCAAGCTGTTTTTTGCCGTATTCCCAAAAGTAGGTGGCCGGTCACCTTTTGAACTCGATAATGAGCAGATAGATCGTGTGGGACGTCTCCTAGCCAGAATGCACAATGTAGGGGCTACGATGAACTGCCAGAGTCGGGTTAAAATCAGCCCTCAAACTTATGGACACAATAACTTATCGACTTTATTGCAGGGAGAATATATTCCCTCTGATTTAGTTGAAGATTATCGCCGCTTGGTGGAACAGATCTGTGAGCAGATTGATCCTTTATTTAAGTCTGTGGAACAAATCCAAATTCACGGGGACTGCCACCTGGGGAATCTGCTTTGGAATGATCAAGGGCCATTTTGGGTTGATTTTGACGATTCGGTCCTAGGTCCCCCTATTCAAGATCTATGGTTGATGATTCTAGGGCGCGACGAATTTCATAGGGAGCAGCTTTACCGCTTGATTCGAAGTTACGAAATGATGCGTGAATTTGACTGGGAGACCTTAAATCTAATTGAACCATTAAGAGCCTTGCGAATGATTCATTTTTCTGGCTGGATTGCTAAGAGGTCTGAAGACCCTGCCTTTATAAGAGCTTTTCCTGAGTTTGGTAAAAGGCAGTACTGGCAGCAACAGATCCATGACTTAAGGGATCAGAGCGAAGTGATTCGTACAAACCCCTGGAAATAGTGCAAGTAATATCTAGTCAAATGGCAACCAATCTAGGGTTAGTTGCCTGGGATCGCCATCATCCTATCGATCGAACGTTTGGCTTTTTCGGCAATGTCTGCTGGGACATTGATTTCATATTTTAACTCCAAAAGCGCTGCTTTGGTTTGTTCTAAGGTAATTTGAGCCATGTGGGGGCAGCGATGGCTACACAGTCTCAGAACATTTTCTTTATGGGTTTCAGCAATGATATTATCAGCCATGGAGCATTCGGTAAGCAGCAAGTATTTTTCTGCTTTTACTTCTTTTACATATTTAATCATCGCTGAAGTACTACCAGAATAGTCTGAAGCTTCAACCACATCAGGCGGGCACTCCGGGTGGGCTAAAACCACAACTTGGGGAAATTGTTTCCTGACATTAACGATGTCAGAAACGGTGAACTGATCGTGAACTTCGCACTTTCCTGGCCAGCCTATGAAAACTTTCTTCAGGTTTTCATGGGGTACCTGGCTCAGTTGTTTAGGGTCGGTTTCAGGTATGATCAGTCTTTTACCTGTTTCCCGGGCAACGTTTCTAGCCAGATATTCATCAGGAATAAAAATAACAGCTTCGCTATCTAAAGAAGCTACAACACGACTAGCGTTTCCCGACGTGCAACAAATATCCGTTTCGGCTTTAACATCAGCATGGGAGTTGATGTATGTCACAACGGGTACACCCGGAAATTGTTGTTTCAGATTCCTCACGTCCTCTGCAGTAATTGAAGATGCCAAGGAGCAACCAGCACGATCCGAAGGTATTAGTACTTTGCGATCAGGGTTCAATATTTTGGCCGTTTCTGCCATGAACTCGACTCCACAGAAAACAATTATGTCAGCATCAGCCTCTTTGGCTCTATGGCATAGCTCTAAGGAGTCACCAGTGTAGTCTGCAACCCCGTGATAGACGGCAGGTTCCATATAATTATGACCTAATATCACGGCATTTTTTTCTTTTTTTAATTGGTTGATTTCATCTACTAGCTCGGCTTTTTGGCGAAGCTCAAAATCTGGAATTAAGTTAGCCATTTTCGACTTTAGCGCCTGGTAAGTACTTTCAATGGTCATAATATTTCCTCCGTCAGGACTATCGGGACACAGAGTGTGGACAATATATCGGAAAAGTTCAACTGAGATTTGAAAAATTTGTTCAGAATAGTTTTCGGAACTCTTGCTATTCGGGGGGATGTAGCTATTTCCCACCCCCAGAGTATTTTATAAAGTATATATTTTGGATAAGCAGACATTGTTACCAAAGGGAAAAAGCTCGCATGCGCGAGCTTTAAACTGGGCCTACCTCATATGGAATGAAATGACTTCCCGTTTTTAATTTCCCGTTTTTAATATAAAGGAAAGGCCAGATGCATCCGTTTCGATAGTCTCTCTCACTTGTCCTTTAAAGATATCAGCCTGAGAGCTATTAGTCTCCAGGTAACCGTCGAGAATAATGTCTTGTCCTGAGCTGTTTTTCCCGTAGACTATGCGGAAACGCTTACCTGATTCATCTAGAGCACAGATCTTCATCAATCTATAAGTCCTAACACCGTAGTTAATGGTACCGGAGCTACTATAAGAATCCATTCCTCTGGAGCAATTGACATTTGCAATAATAGCAAAGTTTTCAGAATGAGAAGAAGTTGCTGTAATTCCATTGACTTTCGATATATTCACATCGGTAAATGTGAGGTTTAGGGGTGTCGAGTTATTGTTTGCATCGAATACTGTTCCCTCCATACCAAACGGCAAAGTACCATCGCCAAAAGGTAAAGTACCATCACCTCCCCATAGTGAGGCGCTCCAAATTAAAATTGCGCTTAAAAAAACTTGCTTGATATATCTCATCTGACCCTCCGACTTTCTCAAGCATTTACATATATGCGGCATGCTCTGCTTCAGCATGTACCTGGGACACCGGTTGATTATTTACCACAGAATTGTGATCTTTGGATGCTAATTTGTAACCGAACCTTCCTGAGAGGAGACAAATGGGTTGATTTTCGTATGGCTCTATGAGGGTGCGAATACGTCGTGCTAAATCAAATATTCGAGGATCGTGAGTGCGGGCCTTGTATTTTTGATCAGGCCATAAGTGGCAGGCTATTTCTTGCTTGGAAACGAACCCAGGTTTTCGATGTAAGAATTCCAAAAAATTATAGATGAGCGGTTTGTCATGTAGGGGGATCCACTTACCAAGGACAGCAATCCTCTTGAATTCATGGTCAAATTGAAGAGGTGAAGAGAGTGAAAAATTGACATCCTTAAATTGCTCATTGACCAGGTAAGTTAGATATACCGATTCGTTGGTATTTAGGTAACAGTTTAAAAGCTCTAGGGTATTTTCTAGGGATTCCAGCTTTCCAATTTCTTGATACATGGAGGACAATCCATAGAGACTTTTAATAATAAAATAGTTCCATTTATGGGAAATGGACTCCTTAATGACGTCATAAAAGATTTTTTTGGCAGCAGGGATATTGTTATCAAACAAGTAGGCAACATTTGCCCGTATTAGCTGATAGCTTAGGGCTTGGTCGAGAGGAACTAGATCGAGCATCTCTTCCAACTCATCAAGCAGGCGCTTAATTTCATTCGATTTATGGATGGAATAGTAGGTATTGGCTAAACCTAAAATAGCTTTGAAATAGTCTTTCACTGACTCGCTTTTGTCCGCCAAAAGTCTAAATAGTCGGATCGACTTTTCCCACTCTTTATCGCTATAATGAAGTTTTGCCATCACATAAAGGTAGAAGTCAGACTGCTTTTCTTCATGGTCAGTCAGGTTTTTTAATAAATCCTTGGCTTCTTCCACGCGATGCATTTCAAACAAAGCTTGGGATTTGTATAATTGGAGTTTAAAAAAACTTTCTGGGGCTGGTGTAAGTTTGAGAGACTCATCAACAGCGTTTACGACTGCGCGGAACTCGCATTGGTAGCATAGGTCTTTAACTTCTTCAATAGTAGCTGTCCAGTTCATGCACCAGTTTCCCATTTAGCAATTCATGAATGGATTATGCAACTGCAGTTTTTATGCCGCTGAAAAACTTCCATTATTGGCGGAGAAAAAGGCATAAATCGAACCAATTTGGCTTGATTTTAGCTTAGGCGGTATAGAAATGTTACCGGTTTCATAAAAGATGATACTAAACTGCTACCATAATGCCATGGAAAAGCCGTTTACTTTCCTCTATTATCGGGAGCTTTTCAAATTTTATTATTCTGCAGGGAGGGTTGATGGAAGGACAGGGATTTTTAGGGACGAGAGCTCCATTTATTTTAGATATTTTGGCTATTAGCTTAGTGTTTGTTATCTTTTTTCAGATTTTGAGTATTATTCTTGTAAAAGCTAGACATTATGGAGTGCATAAGAAGATTCAGTTAGTAACTGGCTGGGGTATAGGTTTTTTAATTATTGGGTTTGAATTGCAGATGAGGATCATAGGTTGGCGGCACCTGGCGGAGGACTCCCCTTATTTTGATAGCTTTCTTTACCCGTCTCTATTGCTACATCTAATTTTTGCTATTCCAACGTTTTTACTCTGGGTTTTTACAATTTATGGTGCAATTAAAAATTTTGACGTGTCACCAAGGCCGTCTAAATATAGTATCATACATAAGAGGTTTGGAAAGTTATCCTTTGCTTTAACAATAGGAACTTGCTCAACAGCTTGGTTATTCTACTGGTTGGCTTTTGTCAGTTGACATGGACTAGCAATACCGGAGGGTCTCTTACTGATGACTCAAGAGGTGTCGATGAAGGAAAAGCGCGGAGTTTTGGTCTGTATCTCCGGGAAGAGAAAAGATGAAATAGTTAAGTTACGACGTGATAATACAATTTTCGGTCGGGAAAAGGCCGATATCATTGTTAGTGATACAGAAGTATCGGCAACCCATTGTCAGATTCAAAATATCGACGATCATTACCATATATTTGATATGAATAGCAGCAACGGTACCTACCTGAATGGAGAACGGATCGTCAAAGCCAAGCTATCTGAAGGAGATGTGATAGAAATTGGTAAAACAAGTTTCCGTTTTGCCCTTGAGGATGAGAAAAATGTTCGCCACATTCCCACTCTTTTTACATCAAGTCAGCAGAACCCCAAAGATCGGTCGACAAGTATAGTAGATACTCTTATCGAAGACGAACTTAATGCCACAAAAGATGTTCAATTAATCATTCATGTAGAATACGGCGACGGTGAGAATGAAGTGATTGAACTCCTGCAAAGAGTTGCTTTTATTGGTCGTGCTTCTAGTTTTGGACATTTTGATCAGGATACAGAGATTTCGCGTAAGCATTTAATGATAAAGCTGAACGATACTGGAGAAGTTTTTGTTGAAGACCAAGGATCTACCAATGGTTCATATATCAATGGTGAAAAGATTAGTGGTATGCATCTCGTCAAGCCCACCGATCAAATTAAGGTGGGGCGGTGTCTTTTGTCAATATTGCCAAAATCCTAATTCCTTGTGAGCATTCTAATTGAGACTGTCTACCAGCTTATCACTCGATTCATCGTCGTCATGGTTGCTGATGATGTCAACTAGGAAGAATATTGTGACAAGTGACGATAAAGCTGTAAGCACTTCGAACCGATGCAAGGGCAATTCTTCCATCCCTTAAGAGCCTAGTACTTTAATCATCCTTGTTATTTCGTGAGTTAATTGAGTTCAGCCTTTTTTTGCAAAAGGATAATAATCTTCCTTGAGAAACGGGCTACTTAGTTGACAAACTACGATACTATTGCCGTGCTCAGAAGAACGAATATCGACGACCTTTCCATAGACTTCCATTTTTTCTCGCGTATCAATCACTCTGATTAGGCCAAAATTTGCTAAACGTGTTTCTGTTTGAATTTCTACTAAATCGTGCTCCCAGGCAGTGATTGTTCCCGAAAATTCAAGCTCACTATAAGAGAAACGATGGGTGGGGGAAATGTATATATTTTTATCATTTTTTTTCCCTTTTTTAGTTAAATATGTAGTTAGAATCAGCTCGGGAAGGTTTTTGGGAATTTGCGCAAGGGATTCGACGCGTCGCCCTGAGGAGAAGTTGCGGAAGCTTGGTAACTGTTCTTCCTTAGCTCCAACAACTACAATTGTACTGTTTTCAGGAATATAATTAACCATCTCCTGAAATCTGGACATGGCTTCGCCTTCACAAAGGCGATACTCAATAAAAACCAAACGTGGGGTGAAGTATTTAGGTTCACTCACTAGGCTTTTTTTCTGTAAAGCAGTGTGGACATCATATAATTCGGGGTTAAGATATTTTAGTAAAGTATTTCTAAGTGCCGGAGACTGGATTGCTAGAAAAACTTTTGTTCTAGACCCAATATTGTGTTCTCGTAGCTCGTCGATAACATCGCTGATCTTTTCTGATTGCGTTGACTTTGCGAGCCAGTCGCAAACCATGCCCTCAGAAAACCGATAGACAAGATTATTTTGTTCATGGGAACATACTTTGAGCTCTAAACTAGAGCATCCCATATCTTCTGCAAGACACCCTACTAATTTAAGGGAGTCAGAAGTTTTGGGTCGGGCTCGACTTTCGACCCAAATCTGTTCTCCATTTATCCAGGCTATTCTGGAAGGTATAAAAATTTTGATGGCTGTAGGAGCCTTGGCTTTCTCTGTGTGAAAAACATTATCAGCACTCTTGCTTGCCGTTGAAAATTGAAACCTCGCTAACCATTTATTGTCATCAAGAGTGATGGGTATGATATCGCGAAACCCATTTCCTGCAGCATAGCGACAAAGGTTGACACTCATCTCTGACTGGGAAAGTATTAGCCTTGCCCCTTGTATGACTGGCAAATTAGATAAGATATCTATGGCTTCCACACAAGCAGACTCTTCTCCTTCATCCCCAATGATGACAATCGATACCCTCTTTGCATTAAGGCTTGCGGTCAACTCTTGAATCGATGCAAAGAAAGTCACATCAAAGTCAATATCAGCCAGAAGTTGTGCTCGGGCTTCATGGAGAGGTTTTGTCTTGTTAACTAGCCAATAAATACCTTGGCGTTTCATATCTTCTCCCTGGAAAATTGAATTCCAGCATATGAAATTATGCATCGGTTTGTCTAAGGCAGAATTAAGATTCTCGCCTGGATACTAAGAAGCCACAATCTAATTAGCTGATAATATAAGCCAAAGGTGCTGGGAATAATTATCCTAGCGACTTTATAGCTTTTCTGCAGCTTCCAGCAATAGGCTTTCGGTTTGCGAGAAGCTAATACAAGCATCAGTGACACTTTGGCCGTATGTCATGTGCGAAGTGTTTATCTTTTGGTTACCCTCAACCAAAAAACTTTCTAGCATCATACCCATAATATGGTGATGATCTGCTCGAAATTGTTCGATGAGATGATGGAAAACTTCGGGCTGTTGCCGGTAGTCCTTATTACTGTTACCATGACTGCAATCAACCATAATCAACCTTTTGTTGGAATCATCTCCCAATAGCGACTGGGCTTTCAGCAAGGACTCTTTGTCATAGTTTGATCCTTGAACTCCGCCACGGAGGATGATGTGAACATCAGGATTCCCGGCTGTTTTTACAATCGCTGTTCGTCCCGATTTGTCAATTCCAAGAAATCCGTGCTGTGACTGCGCTGAAATCATAGCGTTACTGGCTACTTCTAAGCTTCCATCAGTAGCATTCTTAAAACCAACTGGCATGGATAGTCCACTAGCCAATTCACGATGGGTTTGGCTTTCTGTGGTGCGTGCGCCAATAGCAACCCAGCTCACTAAATCTGCAAGATAGTGAGGTACGATTGGGTCTAAGAACTCAGTGGCGCTAGGGAGCCCAATATAAGCAATATCGCTTAACATTTTTCTGGCCAAAAACAAACCCCTTTCGATATCTATGGAGCCATCTAAGTGAGGATCATTGATAAGACCCTTCCAGCCCACAGTGGTACGAGGCTTTTCAAAGTAAACACGCATGACCACAAAGATTTTTTCGCTAACTTTTTCAGCAAGCGCTTTTAATTTTCTTGCATATTCTAAGCCAGCATTGGGATCGTGGATGGAGCATGGTCCCACGATTACCAGCAGTCGTTTATCGCTACCACCCATGATATTTCGTATATGTTCCCGATATTCTGATATTTTTTCTATAATTTCTAGGGAATTAGGGATTTCTTTGCGGAGGTTTTCGGGGCAGATTAATGGCTCGAAACTTTTCACATGTATATCATCAGTTTTGGGATAACTCATATCCAACCCCTTTATTCTTTAAAATAGGCTTGACTATAAGGGAAACAAAGACTGCTTACAATTCAACATCTTGATTTCGGGTTCTGGAAACTACAATCTTGTTGAAAAACAAGAGCCACCGGGATTCGATGGCTCATCTAAGAGGATAAAAGTACAAGGTTCATGTTTACTTTCGATAAACTCTAAGTCTTCTGACATAACTTTTTTTCGGTATTCTCGACCTCAAAACTGAATGTGGTATAAATAATTCAATTATTTTAGCTAGTTAAATACGGTTAAATTTTGATATGAGGTACTACCTCTAAATATCGAATATTTATGGATTATTTTCACTACAATGCATTGGAATGATTTCCATTTTGAAACTAACCTTCGCAGGTACGAAAAATGGGGTTTATATATCTGCTTTTACTTGAAAAAATAAGAAACTTCATTACCAAGTTAAAAAGATCCTCAAGGCTTAATTTAAAACAGCCGATACGGTGAGCAAGGACGGGTCTGTATGAGTAAATCAGAATTTCATAAGATTGCGCTAGAAATTAAGCCTAGCCGTTTTATTGATTACAAAAATTACCTGAAAGAGATGTACCTCCATGCAAAGCAGCATTTCGGTAGGTACTCCTACATCAAGTTTACAGAGGAACTTGGCTTAGGGCACTGTAATGCCATGTATTTGATAATCCATGGGAAGCGTCCTTTAACTTTAAAAGCTGCCAAGAGAATTGTGCAGGCCTTAGGGTTAGTTGGTATCGAAAGACAGTATTTTTTGAAACTCGTTGAGGTTTCAAAGGTTACTGATCCTGCGGAACGAGACAAGGCATTTGACGCGCTGCTTCAGGTTAAAAGTCGCGCCTTACCCCGAGATATCGATAAGGATCACCTAAAATTTTACACAGAGTGGTACCATGGGGCTATCTTAGAGCTTTTAGGTCAAAGGCACTCTAGCGGTGATCCAGAGTGGTTAGCAAAAACATTAATACCGCGCATCACACCTACCAAAGCACAACAAAGCCTTGAGCTTCTTGAAAAAATTGGTTTTGTGAAACACGATTCAGATACAAATCGATTGGTTCCTTCACAAGAACATATTTCAACTGGGCCCGAAGTCATTGGCATGGCCGTGATTTCTTACCATCAGCAGATGATTCAATTAGCAAAAGAATCATTAACCCGGATTGATCCCTTCGACAGAAATATTTCAAGTGTAACCATCTCTCTTAATCGCGCAGAACAAGAATTACTCAAACAAAAAATGGATGAGTTTAGACGCGAGATCATTGGAATGTCAGAAGAAAGCGCAGCAGATAAAGATGTTATGCAGGTTAATCTGCAAATGTTTCCGCTGGCAAAAACAGGAAAGGAACCAAGTGATGAGTAATCTGTGGTTACTGACCCTGATTTTAATAGCTTCCTGCGCCATAGAAGTAGGAAACCCGCACCCGACTTCAACGGGAGGTGGTAAATCAGCGGTACAGTTGACATTACAATCAAATGGAGATTTAGCTGTCGATCAAGTCGATCTCAACCTTGTCGGGTTAAAACTAATCCGCCGTGATGCTGAAACCCGTAATATTAGTTTCTCAAGTTTTAAGGAAATTACAATTAAAAAATCCCAAGGCGAAGCTTTTCGGATTTATAAAGGAAGTACTCAAAAAACAGGAAACTATGACAGAGTTCGTATGTATTTTAACAAAGAAAATTTTGGGAAAGTGATCTCAAAGCAGCAAGAGTATCCTCTTTCCCTAGGTCAGCAAGAAAGTTTTCTGGATGTTCCGATTCAATTCAGTTTACGCTATGGTGAATTAACTAAAATTAACCTAACTATAGATGCAGCCGATATTATTCAAGAGATAAAGGACGGTTCAGGTCAGGTCACATCATATCAGGTCAATGCTAACCAGATGAGTGCAGAAGCAAATTCAGAGGTTGAAGATGTCCGTGTGATTACTGATGAGCCAGCTTACAAAAAATTTAGGATAGCTGTTAGCAAAGTCAATGATGGTAGCGAATTTCACATGCAGAGACTTGCATTAATGGTCAATGGGACCTGGGAAACGAGTGTGGTTGAAAAGGGGGATGGAGTTACTGACCTGGGAAATAATAAATCTGGCCTCAATATTGGCTCCTATAGTGTCATTGTTTCGGCATCTGGAAACTCAAAAGATGCTTGGCGGATATTTGCCAACGATGAGATCGTCAGGAATATTTACGAATCGAATGGAGAATATAATAACGATGGTATCCATAGAAATGGAAGTGCAGAATACGTAGAAATTGAATTCTACCAAGATGTTTCCATCACAGGTTATGAATTTTCTGGAGATGATAATAAAAACTGCGCTGATGACTATGAAATGCAAGCCACGGTAGATGGTGTTAGCTGGGTCACTATTGAAGGTTCTCGGTCAACTTTTGAAGCCTGTGAATTAGTTAATGTTAATTGGTAACTTGTTTCTATGAGAATTAGAGTTTGCAAATGAATTCACATATTCTTCAACATTTGTAGTGATGTCAATCTAATACGACTGATTTTAGATCGTGATATAATGCCCCAAATGAGATTTTTTTGGGGCATTGCTATGACCAACGATTTTCTTAAGATATTTTCGGAGGGTGGGGATAGTTTTAAAAAGTTGTTTCCTCCTACGATAACGACCACTGCAATAAGCAAGAATCAGCCATTTTAAAGTGTGGTGATCCTGAGTTTGGTTTTTCTTAATACCTTTGTCTTAGCAGCGGCAATTCCAGCGAGGTCATGTCTCATTCTTGCAAGTTTAAGCGTTGTCTCAGATGTGGCAGGGTATAGAGAATTTTGCGGAGCCCATAGCGGGCAAGCTTTACGAGGATGTTGATGACCGCCATGTTGTACTGGCTATTGCATCGCAGCTTTGACGAATTTTCTTCATCAAACTTCTCCAGGAAACCTGGTCTCTTTAGGGCCGGGAGGAATGGAGAAGCCCTGCGGCGAGCATCGAATC
>JBNKNM010000161.1:0-12937 GCA_050293845.1 Pseudobacteriovorax sp.
TTTCATCGCTATCTTCTCCCATGACAACTACCACCTCATGACATGTCGTTATAGATGAAATTTCAATTTTTAGCCACGGGGTTAGTTGCAAGGAAATCTTGTAGCCATTGGTGGTAAAGGAATACAGGTGATTTAAGGGGATTTTTCTGAGGATTTAGGCTTAATTCTACCGCAATGTCCTCTAGGATACTCATTATCAAGCTCAATGCACCACCTGTAGTTATTTTCTGCATTTTTAATTCTATCTTTTTTCGCTTACAATTTGTTTGGTTCGACTAGTTAAAAATATCGCGACCATATAAGCCGACAATCTCTTCGTTAATATCTAGCACAACAAGCGCGCGACATGGGTATTCCTGCAAGAAATTCTTAGCATCTATTACTGGAGCACATTCACTGATGGTTCTTGGGTTTCTAGTCATAACATCGGCAGCAGTTGTTGACTTAATAGAATCAATAGAGCTAAAAGCTACTCGTAAATCCGTGTCAGTGATTACACCCTTTAGCCTTCTTTCTTCATGGACAATCGCAATGCCAATAGCAGAACCGGTCATTTTAAAAACAACGTCTTCAAGGGACTGCGTTGGTGTGACTAATGGCAGATTTTCTGAAAGCATAACATCTTTTACTTGAGTCAATAACCGCCTGCCAAGACTTCCCCCAGGATGAAATCGGGCAAATTGCTCTGGAGCAAAATCTCGCTTTTTCATTAAGGCTACAGCTAAAGCGTCTCCTAAAACCATCGCTGCCGTTGTCGACGAGGTTGGTGCTAAGTTCAAAGGACAGATTTCCTGATCTACGCGTGCCTCAAGGCAATAATCGACCTGACGGCCAATTGTTGAGTTGGCATCACCAACAATAGCGATGGTCTTATTACCAAATGACTTAATGGGTCGCAGCAAGTTTTTAACTTCCGAGGTTTCTCCACTGTTAGATAGTAAGAGCACGATATCTTGAGGCTGGATCATACCCAAATCACCATGATACGCTTCTCCAGGGTGGATGAAGAAGCTGGAAGTACCTGTAGATGCCAGGGTAGCTGCTATTTTCTTTCCCACGATCCCTGATTTTCCCATACCAATGACGATAACACGCCCACTGCATTGTATAATTGCTTCCACGGAATCAGCGAAAATATGATCTATAGAGCTGGCTAGTTTCAGTAGTTGCATGGCAACATCACGGAGAGAGGTCTTAGCAACCTCAACAGGATCGACAGAAACTTTACTTTCAAAATCATGCTTTGCCGAAGGCAGTTTCATGGGTTTTTCTAGAGAAATCATTTATTAGCCTACATTTTTGCATTTGTTCAATGACTATTGGAAAAGCCTCGCTGAGCTTTTCGCAGAGTTATCCTTCCGCTATGAGACTGATTTACTCCTAATTTATTGCAATTCTTGTCGCCAAGTAATTTGCGAAGAGCTCGCAAATGTTGAAAAAGCAAATAGTTACCAGTAAGAATCAGACGTGATGGGGAGGACACGTTCTCCCCACTACTACGTCTAATGGAGCTATCTATAGCACAAAATTTTTTTTCCACATAGCATATTTCTAGCTTTATGAATTATATTTCTAAAACTCAAGTTACAGGTTGTAATGCCCTTCTAATGATTGACCTTTCTAATTGCCCACCATGGGCAAGTTGAAATCAAAAAGCCAGGGAATATTGCAGCTTTTGACTTGAAAGTTGACCAGGATGATCAAATGCTGTTGCAAAATTTTTTCAGCCTGCACTTTCAGATAAAAGCAATATTAAAGGTCTACAGGTTACCTATTAAGACTGGACTCTTTGCCACAGTTGGGGTAGACCACCTAATGGTGTGGCGCAGTACCCTCAAGCTAAGGTCAAGATGTAAAAGCGATTTCTATCCAAGCTCAAACGCCTCTACAAAATAGCTATAACGTTATTTTAGCTCTCTTTCTCCGCGAGCTAAAAACTTGTTTTGACACGCAACGTCTAGGAATTTTATGGTCTTTTCTGAGCCTGCAGCCTATATTCTAACGTTTACTGCGATCTGGCAGTTGAGCGGTAGCGGCGATATCCATGGTATATCTACTTCTCTTTATACTCTCGGAAATACAACCTTATAATCTTTTACGTCTCTGATTAACCGTTACATGACTGTAGTCCAAGTAAGTATAGGGCTGTTTAGCTTTAGCCAGGTTAAACCTATTTATGTCCTCATGACCCTGGGGTTCTGGAGCTTATCATTTTTTATAGTCTATATAATACTTATACTTATGGGCCTATGGTTTGGCATCGGTGTTGTTCCTACCGATACTTCTTAATCATATTAGCCTATCCTTTATTGACTATTTTAGGTGCTGGAAACGGCCTTATTGCTTCTTCTTTAGTAAGATTTTTTCCGGAAACAGAGAAGCTAATTCCTCCAATAATGCGTCCTGTTTATTTTTTCTAAGGTGTATTGTACTCCTCAAAGTTACTTCCTACTGCAGCCATAGAGATATTGGCTGGAACCCAATCTCTTGTGGCATTGATATAGCTAGATAAGGTTATTTTGGGGTAATGACGTCGCCCCAGATATCGTTTCTATTTCTAGCTTCTTCAGCTTTCTCCGCGATGCTTGTCTGTCTCAATCTTTACCACAAGCATTGGACAAAAATGGTGGGAACATGATCAAGTTTGAGAATGTCTTCAAGTTTTATCGTACCCTAAATGGATTAAGATATGGCTTGCGGGACGTTACATTTGAGATTTCAACCAACACCAATATTGGAAACCTTGGGAAGAATGGGGCTGGCAAGAGCACTTTTGCTGCGCTTTATCGATAAAATTGATTTCCCAAGTCGGGGAACCATTCAGACTAAAAAGAACTTATCCTGGCCGGTCGGTTTAGGTAATGTTTATTAGGTGTCCAAGACCGCAAGGGAAAATACGAGGTTTGTTGGACGTATCCATGGTGTTTAAGGTTTGCGTCATTTAGAAAATATTTCTCTATTTCTTTGAACGGAGCGTTTACACATACGAAGCTATATCGCAAATCCGAAAAATTGGAGAACAATCTTTTACGTTAAATCGAATTACGGTTCATTTTGGCTGTTAACCCGATTTGCAGGAAGGCATCAGTGCTTTTTTTTCATGGCAATCTCTCATTCTTTTGCTTTTTTCCTAAAAAACCAGAAGCAAATGACTGGCAGTGACACTTGGCTGGGCATATCAGGCTTCCCAGCGCATAGCGCGGCCACTATGCGCTTTCTGAGGATGTATAGATCAGTTGTTTTTATACAATTATCAAATAGCCGGCACGTAGCTAGACGTAACAGTCTAAAAAACCAACTTATATGTTTTTGATTCTTTCAACCCATGCTTCGATCCTTTCAAAGTGTCGAGTTTTCATCCTAAGTTTCCTGTCCCTACCAGTACGTGCCACCAAGCAAGGAATGGAAAGTAAGTAGCGTCTAATATGTTTTGATAATCTTGGTTTGCCATTTGTGAAATGATCGACTTACAACAACCCTAAAAATCTCATCAAATTATAGGCAACGGCGGCGATAGCAGCATAAGTTTTATTTGCAGTTAGGCTAATGCAAGGATAGTGTTGTAAGTCGAATCCATAGTTCATTTCTTTGATGTATTTTTCCGCTAGACCGCGCTCTCGATAAAAAAATATCAGATCGCGATCAGGCAGCCTTAGCTCATCTAACGACGTGCAAAAGGCAAAGTAATCATATTCAACATAATCTTCAAACATCGTTCCATGCGAAGGTTTTGGGCTCTCATCACAACATAACGAAGCCGTCTTTGCAAATCTGTCATTCGATAGTTGGTACTACCTATCTCACATTCTCTGTCATCACAAAATCTAATTCTATTTTCATCTTTAAGATCTTCAGCCTGTCATTTGTGGATCTGACTTACTACCTTAGGAAGACCGGGATTATTAGGTACACGCACCACGACATCAGCAGATACTGCCAGTATACTGTTGATAAATTGCGCACCGTAATATCCGCTATCGGCTCTTACCCAAAATTTTCTATCTTGGTATAAACCATTCTGTTTGATCTGCCTTATGTAGGCGCGCTCCACTAACTGCAAGTAAGCCGTATCCTCGCTACAATCTTCCATATCATCAAGGCACTGGCAGCCATTTATTAGCCCACATACCATAGCCTTCAATTTTAACAAGGCGTCTTCTTCTCCCTTATATTTAAGGGTTGGTAACGCTTTCCCGTAAAGATTAGCAAAGCTTGTCTGTTTGAGGATCTCATCGATAATGGGGGCGCCACCGAATGCGGAAAGATCTTGGCTCGTTGTTTCTATCTTGAACTTCATTATGGCAACTCTCCTGGTAAAAATCTTTACTGAGAAGGTTTAGCAAAGTTGGCTCATTTATTCATTTGATAATTGCACGGTACCTGTGGATATGTCTTGCTAAACAGGTGCATACCTGAAATAACGGAAAGTGGCTAGGGGGCAGTGATTGGGGAGTTTTGTTGTGGGAATTTTTCAGATTACCGTTAAAGTTTTACCATCAACTGCTATAGCATCGGATTTTTCTTCTATTAGTGACTCCTCTGCTAGTGACCTTTTATAGCAGAGATCCTTAAAGAAATAGATTTCTAATTTACCTAAACATCTACGAATTGTGGTCTCATGAGGCTTTCTTCTATATTTATTGCCCATGAGTTCTAATTTAGAATAGGATTGCGCATTTATCCATTCATCTATTTGCTTAAATCCGGATGCACCACAATTAATTGCTGACCGATCACAATTTTAAATAAAGGGTAAGGGATAAATAAGTCCTTGTTTACTTTTTGGATCATCTACAGCTTAAAAAGATCAGATAATTTAAGTTCAGAAACATCTTCCATGACATACATACTAACTCCCAAATCTTGATGATTTGGTATATTTTATCATTCTTGATATTCCACATGCTATATCGGATAATTATAGAAACCTTTCCGTTCCCTGGTGCTTTTGGGATAACTTATCATGTTGCCTATTAACCATAGGTTTGCTAGTTATCGGAAAAAGACGTTTTATTGTTTGGTGTGCAACAGCGCGCTACTAGCTGCCATCATCGGAGTGAATATAGAGAATCGCTCGCAATCCATAGGTCTCTCGGTTCACAGCTTGGTCGAGGGCATGCTTCACTGCACTGGATTCTCCTTGCGGATCGCGTAAATCCTGAAGGGCGAGTTTCTTCAATCAAGGAGTTTTTCCGTGAAACTTTCATGCTTGCTTTTTTGTTTGTTACTTACAACGTCTAGCGCAAATAAAGCTAATCCTAGCCATGGGTCTAGTGGCGGCAGTGACGGCGCCCACATATCAGGCATAGCTGCTACCGATAATAACTACGCGCAGCAAGATGAAAGCTATGGCAGCGAGGGTAGCTACTTAGAAGAAGGTATCGACTTTCAAACCTCGTTCGAGGTGGGCGATCCGGCCCCCACCTGGCAGAACGAGGTAGAGCAGGACTCCCATGGCACCCCCCGGCTACATGCAGTCACACGGCCCGGTATCCCAGGGACTGTTATGGACCAATTGCTGCAAACTACGGCCAGTGCAGGCAACCCAGGAGCGGGTGAAGATGCGGCGCAAGGAACCGACGGGAGTGCGAGCACCAAGTGGTTGACCTTTGCCAGCCACGGTTGGCTGCAAGTGCAACTTAATGCACCGGTGATCATCAAGAGCTACGCGTTGACGTCTGCTAACGACGCCCCTGGCCGCGATCCGAGGGCATGGACCTTACTCGGATCGTCCGATGGATTGAGCTGGAATGTGCTCGACGCACGCGATGGCGAATCGTTCAGCGCCCGCTTTGAGACGCACATGTTCGAAGTGGACAACGAGGCCGCATACACTTACTACCGGCTCGATATTACCCAAACACAGGGTGACGGGATTTTGCAGATTGCCGAATTTGTGCTTTCTAAAGGCAATTCGGCAGAGGTTCGTCCTATGCAGACCGCTGTAGGTGAAGGGCCGATCTCATCTTGGAATGCTCGACCCAATGCTGGTTTCACCGGACTTCGTGCGCTTCGCTACGCGGGGTGCGTCAGCGACGGACACGGGTACAGTTACAATAAGGTATTTGAGGTAGACATCGCAGTTACCCCGATCAGTGAGCTCTCCTATCTGGTGTTTCCCGAGCAATCGCTTGCTGGCCTTGACTATGCCAGTACCTACGTGGGAGTTGACCTCGCTTTCGCCGACGGTAGCTACCTGAGCGAGCTCGAAGCAAAAGACCAGCACCACGCAACGATGAGCCCAGCCGGACAGGGATTATCTCATTCCCTGGTTGCCCACGAGTGGAACCGTAAAGTATCTCGGATTGGCAAGGTGGCAGCTGGCAAGCGCATCACGCGCATTCTGGTTGGATACGATCGTCCCGAGGGTTCATCGACCTCCTTCGGTGGATGGATCGATGACCTCACCATCGAACGCCGAGCAGATATAGTTTTGTCTCATTTGTCGGACTATGTGCTTACTACCCGCGGCACCAACTCTAGTGGGACCTATTCACGGGGCAACAATATCCCGGCCACGGCTGTGCCCCATGGCTTTAATTTTTGGACACCGGTCACGGATGCCAGGTCCCAGAGCTGGCTCTACACCTACCATCGCCGCAATAACAGCGAAAACCTGCCCGAACTCCAGGCGTTCAGTATGAGCCACGAGCCGAGCCCTTGGATGGGCGACCGGCATAGTTTTCAGGTCATGCCGCAATCGACCACCGAAATCCCCAATGCCGCAAGAGTAGCTCGTGCACTCGCATTTCGCCATGAAAACGAAATCGCCCGACCCTACTACTATGGAGTGACCTTTGAAAACGGGATCGAAGTGGAGATAGCCCCCACCGATCATGCGGCCATATTTCGCTTCACGTTCGCCGATGACAACGCCAACCTGGTATTCGACAACGTCAACAATAACGGTGGTCTCACACTCGACGCCGGCAACGGTGTTATCCAAGGCTTCAGCGATGCGCGCAGTGGTTTGTCGGCGGGCGCGACACGCATCTTCATTTATGCGACCTTTGATAAGCCGGTGATTGGGAGCGATAAACTCAGGGGGGGTGGTGGCCGTAACGTCACAGGCTATTTCAGGTTTAAAGTGGATGCAGACGAGCCCGTAGTCACCATGCGTATCGCTAGCTCCCTAATCAGTATTGCTCAAGCTAAGAAAAACCTTGAGTTGGAGATTGATGGGCGGGACAGCTTCGAAGATGTCCAATCAAGGGCTCGCGCGTTATGGGACGAGAAGCTAGGCATCATCCGGGTAGTAGGCGCGAATCAGGATGAGCTCACCACGCTCTATTCGAACCTGTATCGCCTCTTCCTATATCCCAACTCTGCCTTCGAAAATACCGGGACCAAAGAGCAGCCGGTGTACCAGTACGCTAGTCCTGTCACCCCAGGATCTGCCCCTACATCTACTCAAACGGGAGCTCCCCTTGTTGCTGGCAAGCTGTTCGTTAATAATGGCTTCTGGGATACGTACCGCGCGACGTGGCCGGCCCTCACGCTTTTAACACCAACGAAAGCTGGTGAGATGATAGATGGTTTCCTTCAACAGTACCGCGATGGCGGTTGGATCTCCCGGTGGTCGTCACCTGGATACGCCGACCTGATGACAGGTACCAGCTCCGATGTGGCCTTCGCAGACGCCTATCTAAAAGGGGTGGACAACTTTGATGAGGAGGTTGCCTACGATGCCGCTCTGCGTAATGCCACAGTCGTGCCTCCCAGCGGCGCTGTGGGGCGCAAGGGCCTCGCGACCTCAATCTTTCGCGGATACACGCCGGCAAACCATACTGGTGCAGCGTTCTCTTGGGCGATGGCGGGCTACCTCAACGACTTTGGTATCGCCAACATGTCTGCGGCACTGGCACAGGATGCAGGTCATTCCCGCCACCAAGAGTTTGCAGAGAATGCCGAGTATTTCATGAGCCGTGCACAGGACTACATGCGGCTTTTCGATCCAGCGATTGATTTTTTTCAGGGTCGCAACGCCAATGGGTTGTTTCGCTTGGCCCCAGGCGACTTTGATCCAACGCGGTGGGGTGACGACTTCACCGAAACCAATGCCTGGAATATGGCGTTCGACACTCCCCACGACGGTCTTGGGCTCGCCAACCTCTACGGTGGCCGCAATATGCTCGAGCAAAAACTTGATGAGTTTTTCGCCACTCCCGAAACCGCTAGCGAGGGGGGTGGTTATGGGGGGGTCATCCATGAAATGCGCGAAGCCCGGGACGTACGTATGGGACAGCTCGGACTTAGCAATCAACCCGCCTATCATATCCCGTATATGTACCTTCACGCGTCCGCGCCCAGCAAGGCCCAGGAAAAGATCCGCCATGCTCTCCAGCGGCTGTGGGTCGGCAGCGACATTGGTCAGGGGTATCTAGGCGATGAAGACAACGGAGCCTCTTCGGCCTGGTATCTGTTCAGCGCTCTGGGATTCTACCCACTTCAGGTTGGTAGTCCCTTCTACGTGATCGGCTCGCCGCTGTTCAAAAAAACCACCGTCCATCTCGAGAACGGCAACACTATCCAGATCAACGCTCCCAACAACAGTCCAGAAAATATCTATGTACAGAGTCTCAAGGTAAACGGTCAACCCCACACCCAGACTTATCTCTCGCACGACACCTTGGTCGCCGGGGCTACTCTCGACTTTGTGATGGGTCCAGCACCGTCCTCCTGGGGCACTGCGCCGAAGGATGCTCCACCATCGGTAACAGCAGGAAGCGAACCGCCGGCCCCTCTTACCGACATTGCCAATGGCGGCAAGGTGAGCTCGACGGGCTTGGTACAAGCCGAAAAGCTGTTTGACGACACCTCCGGCTCGTGGGTTACTGCTTCAAATAACAGGCCATCAGTGCGTTATCAGCTCAACGAACCCCGAGCGGTGGTCTTTTACACCATCACTTCTGGACCAGAAGGCCGTAGCCCTAGGGACTGGACTGTCTTGGGTTCAAATGATGGGAGCCAGTGGACCGTGCTCGATCAACGTACCCACGCCGACTTTCGCTGGTCGCTACAGACGCGAGCCTTTAAGGTTGCAGCTCTTGGCTCGTACTCTCACTACCGTTTCGACTTCACAGCCTCATCAGCGCCCAGTCTGGCCGAAATTGAATTGCTCTCCCGCTAGAGTTGCTGTGAAAAAAACATATTTTTCTAGGAAACTACTTTTTTGGTAGAGTTGCGCTTGTTGAAATTTGGTTGGGGATAGGTTTAGGGGGTCGTTCTGAGGATTTGGGATCTATAGTAGCAGAGATCGCCCCCAAATAGGTATAGGCAGAATCCTACAAATGTCAGATTGTGAGCGAAATAGAGAAAGATATTGAAGCTATCAGAATCGAGACTTTACGCAAATCTTGCTTCGTCATCGGTACTAATCAATGTGAAAATGGATAGAGTTTCGCATGTGCAATCGCTCCGTTAAGAGAAATCAGAGTACCGAGAAATAAAGCTGAACTGCTCATTATCGACGATCTTGGTATAAAGCCACTACCCCCTCCCTCTGAAACCATTCAAGTCCTTTACGACATTATGGAAGAGCGTTATGCACAAAACCCTCGATTTTTACAAGCTACCTCTGGAAAACTGGCGTGAAGTTATTGCCGATGAGGTGGCCTACGATGCGATTATGGATCGACTTGTTTATTCAGCTAAGAAACTCAAATTGAGAGGAAAGTCTTTACAGAAAAAACAAGGAGCAGCTAGACATAAGCCATAATATTTACCTTAGGCCTCGATCTCACAGCGCTAGATCGCTACTTTAGACGAGGTTTTAACTATGGACAATGCGTCTATCTAAGATATGCCGATGATATTTGTGTGCTCTGCAAACCACAATGGGCTCAATCAGCCCGATCCCATCTTAAAAGAGGCCTCGGTTGGTTGAAGCTGGATTACAATCGAGCCAAGAGTCGTATCCTAAATCTAAATCGAGCAGGTGCCCGGTTGACAATCTTAGGCTACGAACTCATCCGCTATCGAGACGGTCAATTAGTCACGCGACCTTCTAAGAAAGCGCTCAGATCTGTTAGGAGTAAAATCCGTGAACTTATCAATCGGCGTTCTCCAAGAAGGATAGAAGACATTGTAAAAGGAGTCAATCTAGTGCTAAATGGATGGACGAGATACTTTGCGCTAGCAAAGATTCACCATCCATTTATTTGCCTTTCAACCTTCGTCTTTCTTAGGCTACGCAAGCTCCTATTAAAAAGGGCCAAATGTCGAAGCTGGAGGAGACGAAAATTTAATTTTAAATGGATCGCTCGGAATCTTGGTCTGAAAAGCCCCTACCTGACTTGGGTAGAATGTCGCCAGAGACTGAATGCCTTTGGGTGAAGCATGCTGTGATAGCCGTATGCAGGAAATCTGCTTGTACGGTTAGGTGGGCACTCAAGGGAAACACGGGTCGTGCCGTGCGCCCTTGTTTGACCCTATTCATGGAATCCAGGTTGATGAATGCGAACTTACTTGGCGGTCGTTGTTACTGGACCTTGGGAATGTGACTTTAGTCAATATTAAGATTGAGAGTATTGAGCTTAATGATGTACTGTGCTTAGTTCGGGAAGTGGGGTATGATCCTAACGGGATTAAGATGCCCGTTAGGCTGTGGATATTAGAAGTCTGATACTTTTGTATAAGTTCCATCTATACCGAAATTATTAAGACTATATTTACTATCAGCCGGATCTTGAACGATTGAATCAAGTTCATCCCTTGATATCAATAAGATCGCATCAGCCGTTGTCTCAAATGCTTTGTGGTCTAGAGCGTTAGTCGAATTGTTAACGAGTAAAATTTCGTTTCCAGAGCTATTTTGAAGCAGAACAAGTTGACTAAAAACTCCACCACCCTCGTTTCCCGCTAACGCACCAAATGAAAAAGTAATAATACTAATGCAAGATATCAATGCCCTAATCATTTACTTTTCTCCTGAGATACAAGAATAGTCTTTCTAGTATTTTTGTCTAAACCAAGTGTTGTTATGAAAGCATTACAAGAAATAGTTATCCCATCTGCTCTAGAATGCTTTTCTTTAATTTCGTAAAAACGCTTTCGAATAAAAGATCCAAGCTCCAGGAATTCTCTTACTCCCTCAACAGAAAAAGAATCATCACCCCCAAAAGCTGTAGTTAAAGTATCTTCATCAAGGGATGTGTCGATTTTTACTCCTAATTTTACCCGAATAATATCTAGGATCATGCTTGGGTCTGAGTTATCGAAATGTGAGAAATATCTTCCGTCTTTGATGTGAATTATTTCCCTGTCTTCCATCATTTTAATCAGATTTATTCTGTGAGGCAATAAACTATGTAATTTTTGGATAGAAATACCATGGTCACTGCCAGTGTACATTAATATTTCTAGAGTCTTAGGTTTTAGAAGATCGTCTTTGGAAGGGTAAACAACCCCGGATTTGACATCGAAATGGTCGATAAAACTAGCCATATTTTGGAAAATCGGGGAGTAATCCCTAAACTTCAGAACAAATTCATTTCTGCTTTGTAAGCCAGAAAGACCATGTACTATCAAGATCAGTTTGTCATGATAACCTGTCTCTTTTCCTTCAATGATGTCTACGAGAGTATTCCTCGCTGTCCCAGCGGAGGTAACAGTTTGTGACCAAGTGTGATCTTCTCTGTACTTGAGGATAATATCTTTAACAAAAGCATACGGTGACAATGCTAGTCTCCTCAAAAAAAACCATAAAAAAACATTTGTCATTGCAGGGACCAAACTGACACTTAGAGACTATTTTTTCAAGTTTTTTGTGTCAAAGTCTATATAACTTTAACAGTCATAAGGGGTGATAATGACGTGTAAGTCATAAGTGCTAGTATTGACGTTGAAATTAATCTTAACGTATGGTTTGCACATTGCCATTTGTTAGTAGATTTCTTTCTCAAAAGCTAAGCTTTACGGCAGTAATGGAGAGTTAGAAGTGAAACTAGAGACGCCAAAGGCTCAAGGAGGCCAATTACGATATAAAGACATAACCAACACTCCTTCGGTGGATACGCAACCTATACGTAGGCACCCGATTCAATGTTCTTAGCCTACTTCGAATCTACCCGCAAGGAAAGATAAAAAAAGAAATAGCTTGGAAATCATGATCACCAAGAAATGATGTGCTGCTCATGATGACATAAAGGCAAACTAATCATAGTAAATAACGTCTTTAAGATCTCTGAGGCCATGGATGCACTTGTTGAAAGCTGCTATTCTTTTGTCGTGGTTTCTATCAAGTGGCAATTCTACTGGATCAGTCTGAAGGACTCGTGCGAGTTCCATCAGCATTTGCTTGTTGATGGCGGGATATCTTCCTAAGTGCTGATACTGCTGTAGTTGTATTCCAAGTCTGGTAGCGTCTTCAGTTTGCGTCATCATGTGATATTTGCGCCTGAGTTTTGTGTTCTTAGCAATTTCAGTTACGTGATTTTTCACACTTTAAACCCAAGCGGGGTTTAGAAATAGGTCGGTTATTGCCTACTTTTTACTGTAGTGCAGCGTCCTTTTAATGATGCGCTCGTTACTAATCGGAGAAAAGGATTTTACGTTTTTGAGTAATGGAGAAGATAATATGTACATCACTGAACCAAGGAATATTTCTTGGAAGTCTCAAGCTTCCACGCAAGTGAAAGTTCCATATCCTCAAAAAGCTAGCCATTCGCTTCGAATTGAGAAAAATTTTTCTTCACTCGTAAAGGCTTATTCTATTCAGTTGAATGAAAGTGCTACTTATGAAGTGAATATTGTTTCGCAAGAAGATACAGGTTCAGTACATTTCGAATACTCTTTTCCGCTACTTCTTGAACTTGTAGAGAACTGTAATATCGAGCAACGCGCTACCATTGCTAAACTATTTTTTTTAGAAGAAAAGTCAATAGAGGAAATATGCAAGTTTCTCAAGCTTGAACAAACCACTGTTTTATCAAATCTA
>JBNKNM010000162.1:0-12924 GCA_050293845.1 Pseudobacteriovorax sp.
ATTCTGATTACGCTGCCAAGTAGTAGCCATATAAATATGTAGTAACCGAAGTGCCACCATAATTCGGTTTTTGCTTGGGCTTGAGGGATTAATTTCGGGAGAGATTCAAGTTCACGCTTCTTATGATCGTATATCTGCTTTGCGTTGAGAAAGCTTGCTTCAAAAGCTCTAGACTTTGTGTCGAACATGGGACCGCAATCAGGCACTCGACTCAGCTCACAGGACTCTCGATCAACATTTGATTTGGGCCACTTATTCAATAGATAAGTTGTTCTAGCTTTAGTCACTCCAAGAAGTTTTTCACTTAGTTCTTTTTTTAGACTAGTACGCTGTGTCGAAATCACTGAGAGTTGGTCCAATTGGATCTCTCTTTCGAAGAAAATGAAGGCCCCAAACATGTTAGCAATGATAATACAACTTGCAACGCACAGATTTATTCTTGACTGGTGACAACTCTGAAGATTTCGAATCTTTGAAAGATGATCGAATGCCACATAATCTGTAAAAAAAGCAAGAACCCATGACATGACCATGGAATTGGTTTTAGAAAAATTTCCACTACTAGATAATACTACCTGAATAAACCCAGCAGTTACTGGAATAATGAATAAATACAGTCCGAACTTGATAACTGAGTATTGAATCTTGTTGAAGATTCCAGTGGGATGTTTTGGTATCTGTTTTTTGTTTTGATTATCGCTTAGATATTTATATTTCGCAGCCAGAACTTCGAAAGTTTTTTCATGATTGTAAAATTCTGCTATACTCATTTTAGTCAATTCCTCATCCTTGAGAGAGTTGCTTCTCGTTCTGGGCTTAAGAATGGGGATTCTGACCGGAGCGAGAAATAGCTGTGGTACGGTACCACAGCTATACTATTTCAGATTCTATTGTTCTTGCTTGACGACTATTGATAAACTTCATTGCCTGTAAAGCAGACAATAAGCTTTTCTTAGATTCAAGGTCCAAACTATACTCATTGAAGTAATCTAAAACCCTTGACTCAGGCTTAGGAGAACGGGCAGCCGATTGCTTTCCATTTATGACTGCTTTTACCTCCCTAAGCACGTCTTCATCATCCATCTTTTTTCTTGCAATTACTGTCAGATTTTTACTTGTGAATTTCTCCGGATTAGCTCTTATTAAAGCTTTGGCTTCTGGAGGCCACTTAGACATTTTTATGTCTCTTAGTATTGTAATCCTATCTCTACCAAAAAGCTTTGATAGTTCAGTTTGTTTGTAGCCTTGTTGGGCTAACTCACCAAAGCACTCTGCTACATCTAGCGGATGTAGATTTTTTCGATTTAAATTTTCTGCCATAGAAGCCGTCATATGCTCATCGGCGGCATCGAAAATGCGAATTAGACACTTAACTTCTGTATAACCTAAATCCTTAGCGACTTCGATTCTTCGTCCTCCGCCTACTAATAAAATCTGTGGCAAACCGAACTTATTATCGACAATCGTAACAACTGGAGATTGTAGTATTCCATGTTTCTTTACTGATTCTAGGAGTTCTTGATATTCCCTAGAGTCTCTATCGAAAGCTTTCCTAATATTGTGCTTAGTAACAATTAGTTGAACAGGGATTGGGCCAACCTTTCCATCAAACTCTCTTAGTTTCTTTATCCTATCTAAGTCCCAACCCTCTGGCATTTTAGTGGAAAGTGATTTGGCTATTGAAAGAGCCTCTTTCTCAATATCAATTTCAATTTTACTTGCCATAACTATTTTCTCCCTAATTAAAAGGCATCAGCAAATGACTCTTCGAAATCCGTGGCTCTC
Source organism: Pseudobacteriovorax sp. (assembly GCA_050293845.1). Lineage (GTDB taxonomy): Bacteria > Bdellovibrionota_B > Oligoflexia > Oligoflexales > Oligoflexaceae > DT-89. Next base: position 1,786 of record JBNKNM010000162.1, read on the forward strand.
TCCACTCGAAGCGGTTTTTGTGGACGACCAGTTCTTTTACCCTTTAAAAGGGGTAGAATTTCTTTCGCTAGATTCATGTATGCAACTGTAACTGGTAAGTGAGAATTGTGGTCGATTAACGGAATTTGAGAGGCTGAAGAACTCGCAATTGCAGTTGATGAAGGTATAATAGTTTTAAGGATAGGGACAAAAGTAGTTTTCTCTAGCTCTCTCATCTTTTTTTCAAACTTTGTATGAGTTCGATTTTTAGAATTAACTGCGGTTAGTACTACCCCCAGAAATTTGAGCATAGGATTAATATCTTCCTTTATTTCCTCAATACACTTTGAAAGATCTTTCAAACCTGCATAGGGATGCTTTTCAGCAAATGCGGGTACTAGATAATAATGGGAATAGCCCATAACACTGGTTAAAACTGGGTCTATTGAGGGGTGAGTGTCAATTAGTATAACGTGGTAATCCTCAGCTTCAGGGCAATCCAAAAGTCTCTTGATTACCTGAAACTGTCTAGCAGTCCCTTGCAGCTTATTCATCTCAGTATTGAATGAAATATCATTAGCAATTAAGTCGACGTTTTCGTTTTTTGTCGGGAGTCTTAAGTCACCAATTGTTAACCCTTTTCGAACTGCATAAGTTAGAGTTTTTTCTTTCTTTATAGCTGAGTCTTGCAGACCAAGCCAATCGGATGCATTTCCTTGATAATCACCGTCAACAATTAAGACTTTTAAGCCTAGGTGGGCAAATGAAAAAGCGAGATTTACCACAGTTGTTGTTTTTCCAATGCCTCCTTTCTGGTTGCTTACCGCTATAATATTGGGCTTCTTCATCTGCTTTTCTCCAAACAAAAGTCCAGGTTTAATCTTCCAATAATTATATATTAGTGTGACTTTAAATGTAAATACTTTTCTAAAATAAGTGTGGTACCGTACCACACAACACTTACAAAAAGCTTCTTATGAGATAATGTAAGTTTTTTCAATATTCTCACCTGTAAAAAACAAGCCAGTGTCTTTTAGAGTTTAAAAGTGGGGTAAGACACCTGTGATTGAGATGCGTACTCCAAACTTTGACGTAAGAGAACCAACAACATGAGGTAGGTTGGGGTCCATAGTTACTTCTTTTGCGAAAGAATCCCCCGAAGCTCACCTACTTCTTGCAGCACTTTTTCATACTTTGTCTGAATAAGAAGCATGTCCTCGTATTTGTCTTGGATCGCCTTTTTATTGTATTCGAGATCCTTGATTTTATTCTCTTTCTCACGAATCATCTCGACCATTTCTTTCCCATGTTTCAGCTCGTAGTCAAGTTTTGATTCGAGTCTTCTAATTTCGGCCAGACCATCATCTCGTTCTTCTTCAGCCAAGGCAAGCCTCTCACCTAGTTCCTTTTTTACTGCTTTTAATTCTAGGTCCGCTTCGGCCTTAGCTTTCGCCCATATCTGAGTTGCCATTGATTTCGCAAGTTCGATCAACTCTGGAGGCGTGTCGGCGGTATGAGTTATGGCGGTTGCTTGTCGCTGATCTTTCCATTCTCTGAGAAGGGGCTGGATCGAGGAAAAAGATCCACCGCCAAGGGCTTCGCGAACTCGGGCAAGGGTAGGTTTCACGCCACAGGAGTTTAGATCGTCGCATATAGCAAAAATATTTGTTTTATCAGCAGGTTTCATGGGATGCGTCCTTTTTGTCTAAGTTCGATATGTATATTATAGTATATAATAGTATTATACAAATACTATCTAATATTGAATTGAACTCATTTTGTTCGACTGTCGAACATTTCTTCGTTGCATGGACCTATAACTCTATGAGATAAAAGATTTGTTCGATTGGCGAACATTTTGCAATCATTCAAGAAGGACACGGAAGTGGAAGGTGCTTACTATGACCTACTTTTTAAATGGACTGGCGAGATTGTTCATAATGACAAGAATGACGCCAATGCAAAGCGCTATGCAATAGGTCGACGCAGGTGGTTGTTTCTGAAAAAAAATGCTCAACCGTTTGCATATGAGACTCGGGAGGATGGTGAGCAGGTGGTGGCCTTTCTCGTCGAATGCGATAGCAAGCTCAGCGGAGACATGCCTCCTGATACGAAATACGAGTATCTATGTGGATCAATCAAAGGTAATGAGTATGTGATTTTTGCTTATATATGGTTCTCCTCTTTAGAAGACGCTAAATCATATGCACTGGAAAAAAATATGAAGATTAAAGGAGGCTGGTAATGAAAGAAAAACTTGGGCGTTTCGTGATAGATCTTGAAGCAGCACTAGATGATAAAGGCAACCTTGATGCCAAAAAGTGCCACAGTATCTATTTGGAAACAGTAAAAAGAATTTGCCTTGAAGCAAGTGATGCTAGTAACTCAGAGAAAAAAGAGTACTTCGATTTTCTATCGGACCTATCTGATCTGAAGGACATTGAATTAGCGAAATATCTTGGTGCAACGCGTGGACAAGTTTCAGAGTGGAAGCGAGCAGAGAAAGGTATTAGTAACTCAACATGGGGACTGATTCGTATTTTTTTCTACGAGTATTTGATTAATGGCGTTATTCATCCCGTGCTGGAGACAAAGGCAGTCTAACTGGTCTGAAGCCGATCAATAAAATCATTCCTAAGCGACAAACTCATGCATTCGAATTCAATTCGGGTATCAGTGATATTCACGCGCACCCCAAACTTGCTCCGCAGTGAGTCTACTACGTGGAGCAAATTTGGATCAGGCTCGCTGGGTTGCTTCCGCACACCGCGCACGGCATTTTCGAAGTTAGTTTTATAGTAAACGGCAGCTTTTCGAAGCTTAGAATATTTCTCCTGAAGCGCTGATAGTTTTGACTGAAGCTCTTTTGACTCATGTCTAAGGGTTCTATTTTCATGCTTTTCATGGGCTAGAGCCTCGCGAGCGCGTTCAACCTTCACCGAATTTTTGGTCCCTATGCTATATATACTTATGGACCTCACCACCTGGCTTAGCTTTTTAAGTTTGGTAGCAAGTGTACGGCCAAAAGTTCTAGACCGGACGCTGTCAACGATGCGCTTAATAGCAGATTGAGATTTTTTTGCGAGAATATGGCGAGTTTCGATGTCGGCTTTGGCGATAAATTTTAGCCGCGAGATCCATCGGCGATCAAGACCAAAGCGTTTTCCAAGCTCTGATTGGGTTTCTTTACTGTGGCGGATTTCAGCTGCAATCCGTATTAGCTCTTTTCCAGATCTCAAAAGTGCCCCCAGGTGCAAAATACTCATTTATTTAAATAAATTATATAGTTGCTGTATTTTTTTGTAAAGGACAGAGATTATCCCAGGATACAATGTGCAAAAAATAGGCATTGCGTATTCCAGGCGTGGCGGTAATTACTTGGTTTAAAATATTTAGACAAAAAACATCTGTATAATGATCACCATACAAGCTCGGCTGAAAAATTGGCTAAGGGTGAAAATTGATAGTTCACAGGATCTTGTTGATAAAGAGGGTGCTTGAACAAGCAAATACAGGCCATCCCTACGTTCTACCAAATTGATTAAATTGCGATCAGTTTTTCCTAGTTGGGATCAGTTTAGATACGGAGAAAAATCGAACGATCTTCCAAAATCCCTACCTACCAAGACTTTGCTGGGATAAAATATTGTAAACCGTCGATCGGGCGATCTTCATCATGGAGGCTATCTCTCCTGCAGTGTGCCCACTTTGCCTCAGCCGGCCAACCTTTTGGTGATCAACTTTAAACTTAGGTCCAAATTTAATACCCTTCGCCTTCGCCTCATTCCGACCTTCGTTTGTACGCTCCATTATCCTTTGTCGCTCGGCTTCTGCGACAGCCGGAGCCGAATAGGATGTTCGTGACTAAGATATAGCTCGCCTATCACCTTGTCGTTTTGAACACATAAACCGGTACGGCAACTATCTCTTTCAGAAAAAAAACAACTTGTCAAGGGTTAGGCTCCGACCTCTACATGCTGAGCGGCACGGGTTCTAGGAAGATCGTTCGATTTTTCTCCGTATCTAAACTGATCCCGTTTCTAAGTGTAAAGTTAGGGTCTAAGGACCTATTCAGAAAGTGTCTATAAATTCAAAAATGGACCTTATTTTTACACATTTTCGCCTTACTTCTGGTGTCAATTTAGAGTGTACTCAAACTTTACAGCCAAGATAGTAACTTTTCCGAAAATATCTAAATCAACCCCTTAGAGCAGAATTTATTCCAAGGGTGAATATCGCAAGGTCTCTTGGATTATCAGATAACAGCTTTCTTATAGCAGCGATATCTTTTAAAGAGCGGATCGGTTCCACTCTTATCGTGCTGCCTGGTTTTGGGTGGTTGATATTTTTCAAAGCATGGACCATAAAATTTTTTGTTGATGGTATGGGCTAACAACAAAAAAGAATATGGCGGAGCAAAGAATGTGTCAATGCTAACTTTCGATGATCAGTTAGTATTCAGAGTCTAAAGATTAGATGTTTTTTTTGATCCACAAAGTTGAGATTAAATTATCTGATTTATCGAATTTCCAAACGCCGAATGCCACAAGCTTGGTCACTTACCCCCTAAATTCCGACACCAATATATAATTTAATGGCACTGAAGTATGCTTCACTGTTTCTGTTGTGACTATTTTTTCCACTAAATTCATCATGACTACTTTTGGCTGATTCTTTCAGTTTAAATAGTTGGTACCCAAGCCCAAACCACTCGACACCTAATATGAAATTTGAATACTTCCATTCGTTTCCAATTGATATCTTTCCGAGAATTGCATCAGTTTTGTATTCTTCGTAAGAAGATCCACTGCGACGAATAGTTTCAAAGTAGTGATAACCAAGACTATAAGATGTAAAAAAAGTTTGTGTCCAAAAATAACTGTGATTAACGGAAGTCAATCTAAAGCTACCATGATTTGAGTTACCAAAAGCTTTTCCTGATTTGTATGATATTCCAAAATGGTGTGAAACAGAATGATTGTAGGCAATGGATACTCCACTTGATAGCGCTGCCCCACCCTCACCCAAGCTGACATCATATTTCGCGGAATAACTAATGGAATCATTACCTGAATGCGGCTTGCTCTCCCTTTGACTGAAAGCATCATTTGAAGTTAGGTAGAAGGTTATTAGTAAAACAAGTTCAATGATTTTCATATCAAAAAGACCCTAGATAAAATTTAAAAATTAGATCTTCGAATCCACTAGTTATGGCTTATCTTTCCGGTGAGAGCAGTTTCGCTCAAAATGGGCCAGTGCACATAGCGACATTCCAGTTTTCTATGGGCTGGTAGAATAGTCCTTTACCAGTCTTGATTAAAATGTCAAAGCTTACTTATTGACGAATCAATCCTGCTCAAACTACATACATTCGAATTCAATATTGTTGTAATTAAGAGTAGCCACTTTAGGACCACTGCCTTTATTCTCTCGACCATTTTTTCTGTTTTGTTGTTCTGCGACAACATCTAAGACGTTAATTGAATAATACTCTTCCGTCTCTGTTCTACCATATCCTTCTTTACGAATACGAATTTCTCCATCACAGTAGGATTGCGCTAATCTAAGGGCTTCAGATCTTTCAATAGAGGAGTTTCTTTGATATTGTACAATGCCGCCCTTGTACGGATAATTAGTGTGCTCAATTATTTTAGTGATTGGACCTGAATAACTCGAAATGCAACCAATACACACCATCATTGGAACTATTATGATTTTTTTTCTCAGCACTCTCAATCTCCAGTTAATTCATCTTCAACGAGCTACCGAATCTAACCAACACCAGCGAAATGTAGTCCAGATTATATAATTGTGATTTTAGAATCTTATAGCTGTGAACCATTTGAAGCCTGAAAAATTTTCCTCTGTTAGAACTTTTTGTGTTCAACTGTTAAAAATTTTCTTCACAGTTCAAATAGCTCACAAGGCTATCAGTTTTCTTCTCTAAGATGACATGGCAGAGAGGATAATATTGCAGCCTTGAATACTAACTAATGCCCCAAAGTTAGCATTCATTTTTACATACCATACATTATGAAATAAAATTAACAGGTTAGATCAAAAAACAGATGATTTTTGTCTAAATATTTTAAACCAAGTAATAACCGCCACGCCTGGGATACGCGATGCCTATTTTTTGCACATTGTATCCTGGGACAATCTCTGCCCTTTACAAAAAAATACAACAACTATATAATTTATTTAAATAAATGAGTATTTTGCACCTGGGGGCACTTTTGAGATCTGGAAAAGAGCTAATACGGATTGCAGCTGAAATCCGCCACAGTAAAGAAACTCAATCCGAACTCGGTCGACGCTACAATATTGATCGCCGCTGGATCTCGAGGCTTAAATTTCTTGCGAAAGCTGATCTAGAGACCCGTCAGATTCTTGCTCGAAAGTCCCAAACGACAATCAAGCGAATCATCGATACAGTCAGATCCAAGGCATTTGGACGAACACTCGCGACAAAGCTTGAAAAACTACGTCATGCTGTAAGGTCCATAAGTATATATAATATAGGGACGAAAAATGCAGCCAAGGTCGAGCGGGCACGCGAGGCATTGGCTAATGAAAAGTACGAGCATAGGCAACTAAAAGAAAAGTCAAAAATGCTTGAGCAACAGCATTCTAGCCTACAAGAAAAACTTTCCAAGCTACGTAAAGCTGCCGTTTACTACAAGACGAATTTTGAGAATGCTGTGCGTGGTGTGCGCAAGCAGACTGCCGAGTCTAACCCTAACCTACTCCATGTCATCGATAGCCTTCGCAGTAAGTTTGGGGTGCGAGTATCGATTAACGATACTCGGGTGGAGTTTGATTGTATGAGTTTGTCGCTGAGAAATGACTTAATTGATAGGTTAACAGCGGCGGATTGATGAACACAATGTAGGATAATAATGAACTTTAGAAGTAAACTTGACTACCAAGTAAACACTAACAAGGAACATATTGAGACAATTCCTTAGCTAGAAAGCCTATTAATGATTTGGAATATACAATTTGAAATGCCTAAGAAGAGGGGAGATTTCTGTATCCCCTCTTCAATATTGATAGTTCAATTGATATATAGTTTTCCTATCAGGATTTTTTGATCGCTTAATAACCTTCTTAGTTTCCATTTTTTTAAGAGCTACAGTTAGGTGAGAAGACGGAATACCAGTCCCCAATTCAAGCTCCCGGTTAGTCGCAACAAATGTGATCTGATTTTTTTGAATTTGAACTTTTAACAAATATACCAAGATACGCATTTCTGTCTTATTCAAATCATGTCCGCCCAAATAATCAAGCATGGACATAACATGTTTCTTACTTAACCTACTATTATAATGAATATTTTCTGAGTCATTACCATTTCTTGGCACATTTTCCGTAGCTACGCTTTTCGTACTAAGATTTCTATAATTTGGTCCTTCGGAATCAAAGTTTTTTGTAGCTACGTCTTTAGCAGCTACTGATTCCGTAGCTACAGATTTCGTAGCAATACTTTTAGCACCTACTGATTCCGTAGGTACGTCTTCAGCATCTACAATTTTCGTAGCTACACTTTTAGCACCTACTGATTTCGTAGGTACATCTTTAGTATCTACAGTTTTCGTAGCTACACTTTTAGCACCTACTGATTCCGTAGGTACGTCTTCAGTATCTACAGTTTTCGTAGCTACACTTTTAGCACTTACTGTTTCTGCATCGGAAACTTTTCTTTCATCGAGTTGCTTTGATTTTTTCTTAGATGTAGTTTTTGACTTAGAACTTTTAAGTAGTTTATCTCCTTCTTTTAAAATACTCAGATTGTCATAGTTATTTTTAGACTTTTTATTCTTAGCTCTTTTTCCTAATATTTCAGTTATAGTTGCCATTATCTACCTACAGCCTCCTCACCCAAATTGTTCACTACAGAAGATGATTTTGTTCTTTTTTTCGCTGATGCCCATTGATCAATAACGAGAATTTTCTTAGTGATAGAATCCAATCCCTCTAGGGCAGTAAGTTTTTTTCTACTCATAGCCCAAATGCTCTTATTTTTCTTTATTGCATCTGCCATAGGTTTTGATGTTGAGATTATTGACTCGAACACATCATCATTGTATTTGCTTTTTAGGTCAGCAATGAGTTCGTAGGCACTTGTGTGACTGGCGTTAAACTTATTTAGTATGACCAACTTTTGTGGTGAGTTTTTCCATTCTTTTTCAACTTGAGAAACATGATCATATGTAAGCTCAACACCAAATAGACCAAAGGTGTCAGGATCTGTTGGTATGATACAAGTATCCACATAACTATGTACAGCCATAGTAACTCTATTGAAATCACATGATAAATCAAAAAGTATTAGATCATACTCATCTTCTAAATCCCCAAGTAGGGTGGGTATTATATTTCCGATATTAGAAGAATTTAGTTGCAGCAGTAGATCCAAGTTCGCAAGTTTAAGGTTAGCTGGTAATAAGTGAAGAAACGGAGTTAGCTCAACAATATAATCACTATAATCGATATCTTCACCATCTCTTTCTGCAGTATACAAATCCATAAAATTGCAAAAATCATCCTTTTTTGGATGTAAAGCTAATGACATCGTCAAATTTGCTTGCTTATCAAGATCTATTAACAATGTCTTGAATCCATAGGAACTTGCTCTAGTTCCCACACCATGTGCAATTGTCGTCTTCCCAGCTCCACCTTTTACTGTATGAATTGCCACCTTTTTCTTAACCCTGGGTATCTGACGCATATCAGTAATTTCTCTTACCTGTGCAGGGTAGATTCGATCGGATTTATTTGTTCCCTTTTTTTCAATTCCATTTTCGCGACAAAACTTATGCACCGCCTGAGCTGTAACTCCTAATACCTCACCTAGTTCTTGGGCAGTTAAAAAATAGTCAAAAAGCTCACTCATTGGCGAATCTCCAAAGTATATAAAAAACGTATTACAACTAAATTTTAGAAAACAATTCTCATCATTTCTACGAAAAACGTACCTACTTAAGTTGTATCTACGAAATATGTAGATACAACTTAAGTAGGTACGTTAACTGTAGGTACATAATCCGTACACTAATTACCAGTTAAACTATACAAAGATCTAAAATATCTTACCTAACTAGCATTAAGAATAGTAAAAGTAGTTGTTTTCGGAGTTGCAAAATATATATTGGATACTTTATAATTTATTCAATGTCTAAAATAGCGGAGTTCTATGATGGAATTCAGACTGCAATACCTGGAATCAGACCCCAAAATAAAAGCCAGATTTAGATCAAGGAAGGCATATTGGCTTAAGAAGGGATTATCTGAAGAACAAGCTATATGCAGAGCTAATGAAGTCTTTGAAAAAGATGATCCTTTATTTATGGAAGACGAACGAATAAAAGTTAATTTCTTTCATAGGAATAAGTACACCATTCTCAAATTGACTCTATATGCTTTGATTATCCCGGTAACCATTCAGGTAATACACTCTGCCCTTTCTAAAATGGGAATGCATCCTCAAATAATTTGGGGGTTATCATTCATACTTGCAATAGCCACTGATTATATTGCTGTCGACCACATTTCTAATGTGAGAAGTCTTAAAAGAGGGATAGAACAAACTAATTTCGCAATTGCTCTCTTTATTATCTTCGCAAATTTAACAGGAGCGTATTGGCTACTCAAAAAAGAAGTAAAACTTGATCAGCTTTCTGTAATCTCTTCCAAACACACCGAAATGAAAAAAGAAGTAGATGCCAGACTAAAGATCATGACCCAAACCAAAACAACATATCTTCTTAACAAGTGGCCTAATTCTAAAATCTCCAGAGAATCATGCGAATCAAGTAGAGTTCCAGAATGTGGGCCAATGTACGCCAAACAATCCCGCCCGCTAGAAGCAAAATACTTAACCTCCAAACAGCTCTACGAACATAAAAAAGCAGAGCTAGAAAAACTCCCGACACTATTCCCCCAAACTCAAGCAAAAACCGAATTTTGGTGGCACTTCGGTTACTACGTATTTATTTGGTTGCTACTTGGCAGCGTAATTCGAATGGAAAAATTGTCTCAAGCTTAGCCCCATATTGATCCAATTTATGCAGGAAGCTGAAGTGGAAACTGAGAAGTCAAAAACAATTTTTACTAGCGTTGATATTCAAAAAGCTTTCATGCTTTTACGGACGCATACATGCATACCCGAGCTAGCTCTTTCAAGATTGCTGCTTATCTTTCTTCAGATGTCTTCGAATTTTCGAAAAGCCGGAGGTGGATATGACCTTGGGCAATTGTGGACCATATCCAACAATTATCTAGCACAGATCCTTGGATTCTCGGTTTCTAGTGCTAGCGGCACCAAAAACACATGGCATGGATTTAATTTAGTTACGCTCAACGGTGAAGACTTCGGTCTGATGTCATACGAAGATGATGGAACCATACATAAGCATGGTAGTCCCTATGCCCACAAGGTCGCTCTATCAAAATCCCTATTAAATTTTTTTCGAAAAGTGAAAGCTGGTGAAAATATTACAGAAGAAGATTTTGACTTTTTTCTTCCCCATGAAAATTACGCCCGCATGTGCTACCGGAAAAAGAAAAACAATGTCTCCAATGTTCGCCGCTGCATTATGCGTAAGCACGCTGAAGAAAATAATCTCCCCATTCCCGCCGAGATTGATTATCTCTCCAGCGTTGAGCGTAAAAAGCGACTCTATGCTCGACCCGATACATACCACATCAAAGTTCGAGAGATAAGGGCAAAACAACCCACTCGTAAACAAAAACGACTGCTAAAATCCTGGAAGTCAGATTTCATCGAGTATTGGCATGTCTATGGATTTGATGAAGCATTAAAACGCATTAAAAAAAGGTTAAAAGAAGCAGGCTACGACCGCGAAGAGTATATCCTATCTCTGGTAAATATTATTCAAAAGCGAGGCCGGGGCAACGATGTTTTATTCGCCATCAACTACATATTTAATAAGCTATATGTAGATATCATCGATGCCATTACCGGAAATATAGACGGTCCCATGGTTTCATTATCAAATTTTGTTTCGACATTGAAACTAGGAAACATCCCATCCGCCACCATCCAAAAATCTTTTGAGTATTGGAGTACAGGAGTTGGACTAACTAGGAATCAGATTCACGAGCTGAGTTCTACTATTTCTCATCTTCTAAACAGCG
>JBNKNM010000163.1:0-12843 GCA_050293845.1 Pseudobacteriovorax sp.
TGCGGCGAATGAGTATTTTAATGCATATTCTAGCGCGAGAAGAGAAAGTATCAAAAGAAGGGCAGAGTGGGGGCTCGCACAAAGTTTACAAAAAGTTGGTTTGTTGTATTCATCCTCCAAATATTATAGCGTTATTGTTAGAAGAGGGCGCAAGGTTTCGAATCCATTTTTTCGATCCGCTCTTGAGGAATTGGGAGAAATAAACTCTAGACTGAGCTTGGGCCGTTCCCATATTGTTCGGCTTTTTAAAACAAAGTTACGACTATCAGATGTGCCGGGGCCTTCTCGAGGGTTTTATTTTTATTATAAAGGTGTCGAGGCATTTGATGATCGTCGGTTAGAATTAGCTGATAGTTTTTTTAAAAAAGTTCCTACAAGTAGTGATTACTTTCTAGGTGCACTTTTCCATCTAGGAGTTATTTCAAATTTATCAGGTCGCCACTCAAGATCAATAGCTTATTTTGAAAAGGTATTGGCTGGTTCACGGGGGAGATCTAAATATGAAGAAATTCGTGAAATGTCATTGATGAATATTGCTCGTGTGCATTATGAACAGAGGAGATATACTCAAGCTATTTCTTTTTACGGACAGATTCCTCGTAGTTCAGAAAATTGGCTTGAAGCGTTATGGGAATCCTCTTGGGCTTTCTTTTTTATGGAAAAATTCAACAATACCTTAGGTAATATTCATACTTTGCATTCCCCCTTTTTTGCAAATCGATTCTATCCTGAAAGCTATATATTGCAAGCCATTACCTATCTTAGACTGTGTCGTTATGAATCAGTTAAAGATGCTATGAAATTTTTTAAGAAACGCTATAAGAGTGTTTATGGCGATGTGAAAGCTATGCTGAATAAGTATCGCGGTGACCCAAAAGGGTTTTATAAACTTGTATATGACTATAAGCTGGGGCGTCTTAACAAGTATGATAAAGCAGAACAAATTATTAAGAAGCTTTCATCTATTGATGCTTTTAAAGGTGCAAGAGATACGATACGCTTTGCTGATCGTGAATTGGACCAATTGAGGGAATATAGGCGATGGTCTGGATCTGGATTGCTTAATTCTTTAAAGGGGTTTTTAAAATCTAAGAAACGAGCTGCTATCAGTGCCGCTGGTAGGTTAATGTATAAAGAAGGGACATCCTACTATACACAGTTGCTAGAATTATCGAATCAAACAAAATTGATTGTTGCTGAGATGCAGTTAGGAAAATTAGCCAAATTACGGTCATTGATTAGCGTTGATAAAGGTTCTAAAAAAGTTGAGTTTATCGGAGGATTGCAGAAGCTTAACATTAATGAAACTCTCGAATATTGGCCTTTTGAAGGTGAGTACTGGGAAGACGAACTAGGTTTTTATGTATATAATTTAGAAAGCTTATGCAAAAGCAGCGGGAACTAGTTATTGATGTTATTACTACGTCTACTCATAGCAATATTTTTCATTGAATTTGCCTTTCCTATGGCTTTGGTAGGACAAGATCAAAAAAGAGCTGTCCTACAAGTAAAAGAAAGAAAACGTAAAAAAAATCAAGAAAAAATAACCGGACCTCGTCGCAATAGATCGGCATTATTTTCTGTGCGCGTCGAAAGAAAACTTATTAAAGGTATAGATAAAACTGTAAGGTATCTTGAGAAAACGGCAAAGTCACTGCCAAAAAAATCACAACAAAAATTGCAAATTTTAGAAAGAATCTTAAATCTGTATATGGAACAGGCCACTTATGTTCGCTCTGAGGAAGAAAGAGTTTTTGATAAAAAGATGACGGATTGGGAGGATAATGGTAAGAAAGGGCGAGAACCTAAATTGGACAGCTCTAGATCTATGCGCTATTGGAAGTTAGTTTCTCGTCAATCATCTTTGATTCTTAAAGAGTTCCCTAAAGCAAAGACAGCAGATTCAATCACTTTTAATAGGGCTATAGCGCTGCAATATCTTGGTAAAGAGAAAAACTCAGCGCGGATGTTTAATCAATTAATCAAGAACTATCCGAACTCAGAAATCGCTGGCGATGCCTATGCTGCTTTGGGCGATTACTTTTTTGATCGTAATGACTACCGCAATGCCCAAAGGAATTTTAAGAAGGCAAGAAAGTATAAAAGGTCGAAACGATATTTATGGTCAATTTTTAAGCTCGGTTGGTGTTCCTTTAATCTTGGTAATTATAAAACGGCTTTAGGTCACTGGAAAAGCTTGGTTCGTACTGCAAGAAAAGATAGAAATGATAAGTCTGCACAGCAACTTAAAGAAGAATCTTTACGTGATATGGTTTATGCATTTGCTGAACTGAAACAAGTTGAACAGGCAATTTCTTATTATAAAGCAAATGGTGGCACCATTTATATCGGTCCATTTCTAACCCTTCTTGCACAAACTCTGGCCGACCAAGGCGAGTATACCAAGTCCATTAAAGTACTTAAGAAATTTCAGTCGACTCTTCCCTATGACCCGACAGGTCCCGATTCTCAAAAAGAAATTGTTAGTCTCAACGGAGCGTTAGGTAAGTATAGGCAGCTTTGGCGAGAGCTGGAGAGATTTGTTAGCTTGTATGGGCTAAAATCTAATTGGGCTCGCAGAAATAAGCGAGATGTTGTTTTAGAAACCCAAGGAACTATCAAAGACCAGATGATATATTGGTCCAGTCTTACTCATCAGAAAGCCATTAAAGATAATAATAGACGCTTGAACCAAGAAGCCAAAAAAGGGTATCTTCTTTTTCTAAAATATTTTCCTCGTAGTGAAGAAATTAGTGGAATCAAGTACTATTTAGGAGATATTGAATACTATCTTAAAAATTACCGACAAGCAGGTCGATACTATTATGAAATTGCTTCTTTAGGAAAAAACAGAGCTACTCGATTTGATAGTAAAAAAAATAAGAAAGTCAATATTCATCGTGAAGTGTCAATCTATATGGTGAACTCATATGTGAATGATTTTGAGCCAGAATTTAAAGTGCTTAAGAAAAGAAAACCAGATTTTACTCGGCCCAAGCAACTATCATCGCGGGCGCAAAACTATATCTTGGCCTGTAATCGATACGTGAAATGGTATCCGAAAGATAAAACTAGAGTAAAAAGTTGTGATACCGGGATAGCGAATATTTATTATCATTCCGGACGAAAAAAAGAAGCTGTTGGGTATATGAAAAAATTGGCACTCACTTATCCTAGGGACAAAGAAGGTCAAGGAGCCATCGAGTTGCTGATTCCTATGATGGCTAATGATAGAAAGGCGTTGTTGAATTTATCCTACACCTTTCTTAGAGTGCCTGAATATAGAAGAGGAAAGATGGGTGCTAAGCTTAGAGGGCTACAGAGAGGAGCTGAAAAAGAGGCTATTAGTCAAGAAAAAGACGTATATAAAAGAGCGCAGCGCTATGAGGCTCAAGCGAAGAAGTATCCCAAGGATCCTGATGTTGATAAGCTTTGGTATAATGCAGCTGTTGATTATATAAAAGCTGGTGCTATTCCGCAGGCTATTAACGCCTATCTCGTTATCGTAAAGAATTTTTCTAAAACTCCTCAAGCCAAAGATTCGCTACTACAAGTGGCACAAATTTACGAACGATTATTAGAATTTGATAAAGCTTCTAGTTATTTTATCGATTTTCATAGAAAATATCCTCGATCCAAAGAAGCTGCTGCATCCTTAGCTCGGGCCTGTGAGATGCAATTAGCGCTCAATACTTCAAAGGCTTTGTCTATCTGTAATGCTTTTGCTGTTAGATACCCTGAAGGTGCTCTGCCTATTGTAGAGCGCTTGATTGTCGGAGCTTTTAGAGGGAAAAGAAACTCACAAATGGTTAAGATTATTAATACGATGTATCTAAACCGATTCCGCTTAAACCAGAACCAGAAGATCATTGCCTTTTACCGTATCTATTCCGCTTATGGGGGGCAGGGGAGTCAGGCTTCAAGGGCTGCGGGTTCCATATTTTCCGAATTTTCTAAAAATCCAGATGGGGTTAATGGTGAAGCTTTGCGATACGTTGGAGAACTTACATTTTTAAAAGCTAACTCTATTTTGCCGCGTTATATGAAAGTCGGATTAGCCGGTGGAACTGTGGAAAGATTACTGGGATCAATGCAAAACAAAGCAGCACAGTTACAACAAGTGGAGCAAGCTTTTGGGCAAGTTGTAAATACTAAAGATTCCTATTGGGGGGTTGCAGCACTTTACAGCATTGGATTGGCAACTGAGCAGTTTGCTGAGCTTTTAAGCAATCCACCTGCAATACAAGGAGCCAAACGTGAGGATGTATTAGCACAGCTAAAACCTCAAATTGAGCAAATCAAACAAGCGGCAACAAACTGGTATAAAAGTGCTGCGGAAACTGTTTCGCGATATCGGGTCTATAATCAATACTCAGTAAAAACACTCAATAGTCTGGCAAGAATTACAAATCGCAATCTCCAATTTGATGACTATGTTGTAGCTCCTGATTTTCTTGGTGCTGAATTACCTGCTGATATTGCTAAGAGTGTAAGGAGACTATGATGAAAATATATAGCTTGTTGCTACTGGTTTGTATAAGTTTCAGTAATCATCGTTGCGCTAGTTCCGGTAACTCTCCTATATCTTCGATGATGGAAGAGCGGCAGGAAGATGATGAAGATTCACCTGGTGATGATCGCAATCTAACAGGAAAAATTTCCGCTAGTACCAGTATTTTCACTTACAGTGCTAGTAACAGTGTTTTAAGCTCTCGAGGATTTTCTCCAAAAAGATCCCGTAATTTAGCGAGTGAGCTTGAGCGTAGGTTACGTAGTCCTACGGTAAAAAATCGACGAGAGCTAGTCGCTCTTATGTCTCTTTATCGGATGGCTGGCGGAGATTTAAATCAAGCGTTCAATATTGCAAAAAAGATTTCTTTGAATGAAATGAAGGTAGATATTTCCCGTAAAATTCCAGAATCTGCAGTATTGGAACTGGCACTGTCCTCTATCCAAAGTGCTAATTATTCCATGGCAGATCATTGGCTTAACGAATTATCTAGCAGCAAAGATAAAAAAATGCAAGCCGCCGTAGAAACAGCAAGAGGTATCATCGAACTGCGTTCAGGACGTTTACCAGAAGCTATTTTTTATTGGAATGAAGCTTTAAAAAAGTACTCCAACTATGAGCCAGCTCGTCTTAATATTGGATTTTATGCATTGAAATTTGGCGATGTGACAACAGCTAAAAGGATGTTAAGCACGATTGAGTCAGATTATTTCGTGCTGACTGGGTTAATGCAAGCTGAGCGTTTGTCAGATCGTGCGAAAAAAGTTGAATCCATGTGTGATCGATTGTTGCAACTCAATCCAAAATATAAACCAGCTCTTTTTTCATGCGGACTTAATACTTACCAAGGCCTCAGTAAACTGGCTGAAGCTAAAAGAGATCTTGAAAAAGTAGCTCAAGTAGAAGCGCCACCCGTGGAAATTGACGAGAAAGTTTTTTTAACTATAGGAAAAATAGAGGCTTTGCAGAAGAGCAATGCTCCTAACGCACCGAAAAAATAGGCGATGGGGGCCTGATTTAAGCTACTCTCCAATATCTCGATTCCTCCTAGGGCTTCCCATTTGGTTGATTTGACGCGATAATAGAGACAAGCGATATTATATTCGGCATCCGTCTTTGTAGTCACTGTAGTTCAGAGGAAGATGAATGAACCTAGAAATAAGGTTTACACTACCTAACCAAGCTCCTCAAACGATACCAGTAAAAGAAAGAATTCTCATTGGTACTTTAATGTCTAATGAGGTTGTCATTCGTGCGCCAGGTGTCGAACCTATTCATGCGATGATTGAAGTTCTAGAAGACGGAAACGAGATACTCACAGACTTGGGATCACAGACTGGAGTTCAACTGAATGGGAAGCAAATTGAAGTCGAGTCACAGCTGAAAATCGGTGATGTGATTCGGGTGGGAGACGTAAAAATTGACGTCTTGGCTTTTGGTGCAAGTTCAGAAGACCACTTTCAAACAGCTACAACCCGTATGCCGACACAGCCCAATTCTCAAGCTTTCAATTTAGAGGAAAGTACTAGTGTATTACCTCAAAAACCGAAAAAAAATAAGGAACTATCTTCGACTCAAGTAAGTTCATCGGAAGTGAAGCCAAGAGTCCGAAACGAGACAAAAATTGCCCGGGCTCCCGCTAGAGAATCATCCTCAAGCTCCGGTGCTTATAACAACCAAAGAAGTTCTGAAAAGAAAGGCGCTATGCTTTTCTCACCACGATCGGCGAAGCCTAGTGGTGATGTGCTTGAAGTTGTAAGCTACTGGGGAGACACGGTATTAGATGTCGATCTTTTTCACCCCACTTATAAAGGTTACTCCAAAGCTACTATCGGTACACCTCCCTATGCACATTTCTTGGCTGGTGGCAGATCAGATATTAAATCCCATCCTTTGGCAGAACTGAGCCCTACAGGCTATAAAATCAAGTTGTTACCTGATATGCAAGCACGTATTCGCAAAGGGGGAGAAGTTTTAGATTCTAAGGGGAAGGGTACAATTACCCTGGGTAAGCGTGATATTGCTCATGTAGCCCATGGTGCTATTAAATACTTCCTTATGTTTGTAAAACCTCCGGAGGTGATTCTCCCAAGTAATCGGGGAACAGATCCTTTTATTCGTAGCTTAATGTTTGCTGCAGCTGCAGCTTATCTTATTTCGACCGCTGCGATCATCTTTTCTGAAGGTAAAATCGATGATGACTTGAATGATGATATCTGGTCGATAGTAAATGTTCCGGAAAAAGATCAGCCACCGAAGCCCGATTTACCTAAACCGAAGCCAAAACAAGAATTAGCAAAAGCAAAACCTCCAAAAGTTCCCCCTAAACCACCAAAACCGACGCCAAAGCCCCCGGTTCCAGTGCCGCCCAAGAAGGTACCGAAACCGCCAAAGGTTGTTGAAAAGCCAAAACCCAAGAAAGTTGCGAAACCTACAAGGACCTTGGCTGAAAAGCCACCGCGTCCAAACCCCACTCCTAAACCCAAAAAGGGGATTGCAGCTACAGGTGCTAAGCCTGATAAGAAGCTTCCCGGACGCAAGATAGCGAAAACAAAACTGGGACTTTCTGGTGGCCCCAGGGGAGGCGGTAAATTTCGACCTAGTGGCGGGGGGCGTCGCAAAGGAAGTAGTAAAGCTGATGTGAAGGGTGTAGAAGGTGTAAACAACAAGAAGGCATCTGGAGTGAACCTCTCAAAATTAGGAGTAGGGGCTGGCTTGGTTCTCAATAAGAAGGGAGCTGGTGCCATCAAAACTAACTTCAGTAACTCTGCAGGTGGAGCTGGAGGCGGGTCTGGATCGGCGTCGAAAACCTTTGGTTTGGGAGGCCCTGGTAGCGGCAATACTCTGGCTGTTTCTGGCACAGGTGGTGCGGCTAATAATTTTGGCGGATTTGGCGGAAAAGGTTCTGGTGCTGGTGGTACCGGTGGACTTGGAGGCTCAGGTATTACTTCAGGCTTTGGTAGGGGCAAGGGCGCAGGTCGTGTGGATGTCGTAGTTCCAGCTTCAGATCCTGTTATTGCAGGAGGGCTTTCTCAACAGGAAGTACAGGCCGTTATACGCGCAAACCTTAATCAAATACGCCACTGCTATGAACAGTTACTCCAGCGCTCTCCCAGTGCTCAGGGTAAGGTAAAGGTCAGATTTGTCGTTCAACCCAATGGTCGCGTTGGTTCTGCAAAAATAGTTTCTTCCGATATTAATGACTCCGTCATGCGTGGCTGTGTAACAGGGAAAGTGAAACGGTGGAAGTTTCCAAATCCTAGGGGCGGGGAGTCTGTAACAGTTAATTATCCTTTTGTATTTAACCCTCTCTAAATATAAGTTAAATTTGACAATGAACAATAGGTGCATCTTGTCTGATGCGCCTTTTTTATATGGGTGTTTTATGTCGAGCAGATTATTAACGTTAGTTACAAATGATGATGGAATCCATGCCGCTGGTATTCGCGCTGTAATCGATCAACTCTCTGAAAATATTGATCCTTTTATCGTAGCTCCCATGAGAGAACGCTCAGGAGCCGGACATAGTATAACACTGGGACGTGATATTCATCTTAAAGAGATTTCCGCCAACGAGTTTGCCTTTGATGGCACACCAGTTGACTGTGTCTCTTTTGCCTTGCGTAATTTAGTAAAGGAAAAGCCTGAGTTCTGTATCAGTGGCATCAATTTGGGGGCTAATCTAGGTAATGATACCCTGTGCTCAGGAACTGTGGGTGCAGCTTTGGCGGCAGCCAAAGAAGGAATTCCGGGAATAGCCGTATCCATAGTGGGACGCCATGGTCCCTACCATATCGATACAGCTATAGCTGTTTTAAAGTCGTTGCTACACTATAAAAACGAAATCATAAGTCATATTCACAATCGCATCTTGAATGTTAATGTTCCTAACCTTCCTGAAGAGCAGCTTAAGGGCATCAAAGTATGTCAATTGGGTGAGAGGATTTGGAGCGAAGAGTTTGTTTCAGGAAAATCTGCGAACAGTTTTCGTTATCACCATGAAGAGCCAATTAATTTTGGGGACGATAATACTGATGTTGTTGCCATAGAAAATGGTTGGGCTACAGTCTCTGTTCTAGTACCATCTCTGTTTGACAGCAGCACGACGGAGGGTTTGGAAAAACTGATCTTAGGGGAAAAAGGTGTTTAGGATTCATGCGATAATGATAGTAAGTTTTTTATTGCAGGGCTGTATCCACAATCTCGCTTATAAGCAACGCCGACTGCTATACTTTTATCATCATGTGCAACCCCAAGATACCCTCTATAAAATTGGTAAAAAGTATCATATTCCATGGCCTGTTGTAGGCAATATCAACCGTATTTCAAATCCCCATGCATTAAAGATTGGGCAAAGGCTGAAAATCCCCGCAACAATCTTTGCACTTCGTGACAAGGTACTAGCAAGACAGAGCAAGTTGATGATTGAGGATGTCAGTGGTAGGGGAGGGAACAGAATGGGATATCTTTGGCCAGTCAGAGGAAAAGTAAGCTCTTTATTTGGCATGCGTAACGGCAGGCCTCATCAGGGTATCGACATATCAGCGCCAAAAGGCAGGGCGATCATTGCCTTTAAGGAAGGTGTCGTTGAGTTTGTTGGCTGGAAACAAGGATATGGTCGTACAGTCGTAATTAAGCATCAGCATGTAAAAACTCTTTATGCTCACCTTTCTGCCTTTCAAGTGAGGCGCAAGCAGTTTGTAAATAAGGGGCAAACCATTGGCTTTGTAGGTAGATCAGGAAATGCCACAGGCCATCACCTGCATTTCGAAATACGGAGGCAGGGTGGTAAGCCAGTCAATCCTATTGCTTTTGTTTCCAGTCGTTTTGCTGGCTGATTAGCTGACTTCGTCAGTAGCAAAATTTCCGCCAACCTGAGGAAAGTTTTTTTCCTTCGCGATTAATCATAAAAATAGCTTGATCTAAAGACGGAAAAATAACTTTAAGATTGGAATGGCTAATTCCAGTTCAGATTTGCTACTCATCAGCTGATGGTACAAGCTTCGAGTCTCTGAAAAATTGCCATGGGCGGTTTCAGTATTTTTTGGGGTCTTGCAAGTCTTTCGTTGTTGCTTTTTCAGAAGATCAGAAAGAAACTCAATAGCAACCAGTGTTTGCCTTCTTGATATTTGCGAGTTAGTGCTGAAAAAAACGTTTTAGAACAATGAGCTTAGGTTGTTTACATTATGTAACATTCAAAAAAATAACCTAGGCAAATGGAAAAATACAATGCTAAAAAGAGTCAGGAAAATGTTATGAATGACTACGCAGGTATGCTTTTGTGCCTGGAAATTAAAAGGTCAACTCAATGATGAGGATATTATAATGGGAAAAGTTCGCTGGGGTATTTTAAGTACGGCTAAAATTGCAAGAGAGTCATTGATACCTGCTATAAAAGGTACGAAAAATGCTGAATTGGTGGCCATTGCTTCTCGCGATAAAAATGTAGCCAAGCAGGTCGCAGAGGAATTTAACATTCCTTTGGCCTTTGGCTCTTATGATGAGCTGCTTGTTAGCAAGGATATTGATGCAATCTACAATCCTTTACCTAATCATCTTCACGTGCCTTGGAGTGTAAAAGCCATTGAGAGTCAGAAGCATGTCTTATGCGAAAAACCTCTAGGTCTTAACAGCGAAGATGTTAAGCGTCTTGTCGATGAGGCTAAATTACACCCTGATCTGGTAGTTATGGAAGCATTCATGTATCGCTTTCATCCACAATGGCAGCAAGTCAAAGAACTTGTCGATCAAGGAACACTGGGAAACATTAGGCATATCCAAGCATGTTTCAGCTTTTTTAATCGGGATGTTGCCAACGTTCGCAATCAGCCGGGGATAGGTGGGGGCGGCTTGATGGATATTGGTTGTTATTGCATTTCTGTAGCAAGGTATGTTTTTGGCAGTGAACCTTTGAGAGTTCTTGGGAAGCTATTTATCGATCCTGAATTTGGAGTGGATGTCCATGGTTCGGGACAAATGGAATTCGCCTCTGGTATGGCGACATTCAACTGTTCTACTCAGAGTGCTCCCAGTCAACTTGTGCATATTATCGGCGAAAAAGGCAGTATATTGCTTGAAACACCCTTTTATCACAGTCCCCAACACCCTTGCGAGATTGTGCTGTACCAGCCCAATGGTAGGCAAGTTATCAGTGTTGGTCATCACAATCACTTTATCAAAGAGATCGAATTGTTCAGCCAGGCTGTATTGGATGGAGCTGTTGCCCCCACTCCCTTATCCGATGCTATAAAAAATATGAAAGTTATCGACAGTTTCTTTCGCAGTCATAGCACGTCTGCTTGGGTCGACGTTTAAGGTATCCCACTAACTATATGAACAGCACTGAAAAGCTATTATTCAGAATGGGGCGGTACTAACAGGTGTTTGCACAATCTTGCAATGGCGCAAAGACAGGTGATCGACTACCGTGAAGTCAAAGGAGTCGAATAAGTACTTTATATGAGAACTACCGTTTTCAACGTTTTTAAAACAATAGCCTAGTTAATACATAATTGCAGCAGGATACGAGATATTCTAGAGCTTGATATAATAGCCTAGGACATTTTCAAGAGGCTGATCCTATGGCTAATGATTTCCTTAAGATATTTTCGAAAGGTTGGGAAAGATTTAAATCGGCAGTTCCTTCCTACGATAAGCCCCATTACAACAAACAAGTCGAAGCTGTCCTTCGTTGTGGCGATCCAGTATTTGGTTTTTCGCAATATCTTTGCCTTAACTGCGGCAAGGATAGTCGCATCGTCGCTCACTCCTGCAAGAGCAAATTTTGTTTGAGGTGCGGAAGGGTTGATGGTGAGAACTTTGCTCAGTCTAGTATTGGCTCCGGCTCCATCCCTGCTGTTTACAAATTTCAGAGACCTTCATGTCCCCTGCCCTGTGTAACGATTTTGCTATTTTGATTTTCGGGTCTGAGGGATCTAAAGGAGGTCTACCTCCAGAATTTCCCTTGGCTCTTGCCGCTGCGAGTCCCGCTTGGGTTCTTTCTAGGATCAACTTTCTTTCGTATTGAGCTAAAACGGCAAAAATACCGAAAAGCATTTCACCCGATGGACTGCTTGTGTCCACAATATTATCACTCAGACTTTTAAATCCGATACCTCTATCGTTAAATTGGTTGATGATGCTAACAAGGTCAATCAGTGATCGACCAAGCCGGTCGAGCCTCCAAACAATCACAGTGTCACCTTTCTCGGCAAATTTCATCATTGCATCAAGCCCCGGACGATTTGCTTTGCTTCCTGAGATCCTGTCTTCAAAGATTTCTTGGCATCCTACATCTTCAAGTGATTTGATTTGTAAATCTAAATTTTGCTCATGGGTGTTAACCCTAACATAGCCAATACGCCGCATAGATAGTCCCTGGGTGTTTTGTGCCGTTTATTCCATCTTCTCTGAGTTTACGGTACAATCGGTTTAAGACACAAGTTTAAGAGACAATGGAGACATTGAAGCTGTGTTAGGGAACGAAGGTAAGAGACAGTGCCCTAAATCCTTCGTTTTATGACACCCATCAGGATAGTGTGATAAAATTTGTAAATGGCGGAGATTTAAATATCTTTTATTGAGAGGGTTTCGAATGAAACTGCTAAGAAGAAGGTCTCTAAAAAAAACACGACCAAGCCACAAGGGAAAAGACACCAATAAAATGATTTGATCTTGATAAGAGTCTTAATGATGGAAAAATTCCTCAACATAGTTGATAATTCCTGGACGAAACTAATAGCTTTACTCGGCGTATTACACTCCACTTATTTGTTGAGTAAGTCAGATTTTTCAGATTTGGAACAATCGTTAAAAGTATTAATCGCCGTTGTTGGTGGAGCAAGCTTTTCGACTGTATTACGCGGTCTTTTTTACAATGAGCTATCGAACCATAAAGAAAAAAGGGACGCTGACAAAGATGTTTTCAATAATATTATTGATTTAATTCCGTCTGAAACTAACTTCTATTATTGGTTTAATGATTTTGATTTTGGTACTGCGAATTTTTCAGGAAAATATCTGTTCAACTTCAATGATCAGCTTGAAAAATTTAGGACTAATAAAACCTTATTTTTTCATGATAAGAGGATACAAAAAAAGTTCAAGTTATTTACTGAGGCAGGTGAACAATTTTGGAAAACACTATGTACATAACCGCTCTCTTTAAGAAATTTTAAAATTGTTTTCTTTGAAACCGAGATACCTAGAATCTTTAACTCATCAGAAATTCGTTGTGCACCCCAAAGCCAGTTACAACGCTTCATCTCAATGATTAGATCGACAACATTTTCGTGAACTGTTGGCCTGCCTTTAGGCTTTTTTGAGCACCAAAT
>JBNKNM010000164.1:0-12833 GCA_050293845.1 Pseudobacteriovorax sp.
GATTCGATGCTCGCCGCAGGGCTTCTCCATTCCTCCCGACCCTAAAGAGACCGGGTTTCCTGGAGAAGTTTGATGAAAAAAATTTTTTTGATTTCACTATTTTTAATCTACTCGTGCGTCAGTATTGATGAGAAAAGAGCTATGGTTGCAGCAAAAGCCCTAAGCGATCTTAAGTGCCTCGATGACACCATTGTAAGTGATCTTGGAAAAGATCGGTTTGCCGCACAATGTAAATCAATTAATCGGGGCAAAGCATACTACCAAGTAAAATGCGGGAAAGTTCCTAAATCTTGTAGGGTTTTGCGCTTTCGACGGTAGAATAAATGTTTTAAAGCAAGTCAGTGTCAAAGTTATTTACAACTGTATACAAGTATTTCTAGCCATATAGATTCGTACATTTTTTGCAGACTCCTTACAATATAGTAAAGGAGGCTTCAATGCGTATCTTACTAACCTTGATCTATGGTAGTCATATACTGGCATCCTGTCACTTGAAATCTGAAAATTTTCAGGCAGATAACATTAGTGTGCAGACAATACAGTTTGTTGACACCACAATTGATGCCGTAATTAAATCCGGCGTTCGCGATCATTTTAAAGTCACCATCAACACGGAAAGTTTAAGCGACCTCGGCAAAAATCCCGGTGGATTCCTGGAGTTGCAGGACTATATCATCCAAAGGATCGAAAAATCTGATAAACAACTTGGTAGCAACTTTCAATTAGGTATTAGCCTCAACCTAAAGAAAGACATATCGGAAATTAACAAAATTATCAAAGATTTATCATCAAAGAAGAAAAAAATCGATGCCGTAACAAATAATGTAGATTATGTAACAGCAAATTTCCAATCTAAGCCAAGTAATGGCCTATTTGCCAAGTATTTAGGCAAGTTGGGCATAGACGTACGAGATTATCAACCAGTACAGGAACTCGCCATCGATGATAGCTTTCACTTCGATAGGTGCAAAAAAGCAATTAAACAAGGTAATAACCAAGCAAGCAAACCTGCTATCAACATTATAATTAGCCAAGAAACTTTTTCCAAAAAATTACGACGGCATATGATTCAATGCTTAGCTTTAGCAAATCACAGAAGCTATGCCATTAATCTGGTTATGACTCCCAAACTATAGCCTAGTTGATTAGGTATTCATTCATTTTTCCTATGGGAAATTATTAGGCGGCTGTCTGCAATACCTTATCTATCAGCAAGCTTAATTGCTTCGGCTTTTCAAAAATCATGACATTTTTAAATTTTTCTGCTAAGCAGCGAAATTCTGAACGTCCCGTAAAGATGAAGACAGGGATCGTGATCCCCTTTACCTCAAGTAGTTTCATCAATTCCATGCCATTAATTTCCGGCATTGCTAAATCTGTAATGATCATTTCAGGAAAGACTTTATTAACAAGATTAAAACCTTCAAGACCATTCTTAGCCTCTATAATCTGACAATTAGCCTTTTTAGCTTTAAGCATTTCGACAAGCAGTCTACGGATCTCAGCATCATCTTCGACAATTAAAATTTTCAAATCATGACCCCTTCCTTACAATTTATTCGGCCAAACAACAAAAAACTTAATATTTCCATAAAAATTTAGCACCACATTCAAAGAACTCTTTTATGCTTCTTAATAATTACAAAAAAATGCCGAATGCAAATTATAGCAAGGAGTATAACATGGTAGTATTATCGCTAGTTTTATTACTTTTTACTCCCTTCCTGGGAGCTCAAGAAAACCGCAAAGCTGATATTAAAGTAGATTTTGGAAATATGGATGATCATCAGATCTATTGGGCTAATTGGTATCAAGCTATTCCGGAAGCTGTATTAGTTAAAGAATTTCCCTATACCTTCAGCATTCAAGGCTTCAATTTAGAACTTTCCTCCCCCTGTAATCTGAATATTACTGAGAAATCTTTATATACCACTTGTGGATTATCAACAGTCCCCCAGGACGCTGTAACGGGGACAGACATCAATAATGTTCTCAATGATGGACTCAGGGTACTAGGCCATCAGCTACAAATGAAGTTTTCAGAATTGCCATCAGGGCACTATGATTTAGAATTGTTCTTTTTAGATGTGGAAGCCAGTGAATTTCAAGAACTAGATATTTCATTAAGTGATGATAAAGTCACAAACTTTAAAGTAGCCACAGGGATCAAACCAACAACATCGACCTATTTTCCCATTATTCGCAGTCTTCATATTCCTATATATGTAGGTAATTCTAATAAAGCAATCATACAAATAAACGCCACAGAACCCAATTTTCTTATAAATGGTATGATCTTAACTCAATTTAGTTATATCGAAGTCCTTGATGGAGACGTTGAGTTAATTGGAAGCCAAAGGTTAGCAGAAGCAGAGATTATTGCTTACGATGGTGAGGAAAATACCTTAGCATGCGCGGCAAAGTATCAGGGTAAGCAATATTACTTTGGCACTTACCATGAGCCAGGTATATGCGAATACTACGTTGGAAATCAAAAATTAATGGCAACTCAATTCAAACTTATTCGCGCCGATCCATTTAAGGAATGGTTGGATGGCAAAGACGGAATGCTACCTCCTAGAGCCTTTGCTTTCACAAAAACCACCGACCATGATTATTATATATGTTCTGTCGACTATAGTACTGCTAAGCGGTTGGTCGGTGTATATGTTCCTAATTTGGCAATTGGTTGCATTATTCATACACAAGATACTGTTTATGTCTTTCCTGAATTTAAAGTTTGGAGTTATAAAAACATTTGAAAATCGACCTTCCTCAGCTAATAAATCGTAGATATATAAAATACCTACTGATCAGTATTTTTATTTTAGCTAGCGCTGATGTGATTTTTTTACTCAGCTTTACCCCAACGATACGATCTTTGTCTGTGGGAACTGTCCCAGAATCTACTTTTATTGCTAGGTATAAGGAAAAGCGAAAGTCAGACGTCAATTTACCTGACCTAAAATGGTCTCCTACAGTAAAAAAGCTACCTAAAAGTATAAAAATGCCTTTTATAGTCGCCGAAGATAGTCGTTTTTATAGCCATTCAGGTATTGATTTCGAAGCTATTTGGAGTGCTTTTCATTACAACTTACGACGCAAGAAACTAGTGGTAGGGGCTAGTACCATTTCTCAGCAAACCGCGAAAAACCTATTTCTTTCTCCCCATCGCAATTTGATAAGAAAATGGCATGAAATGATTCTAACACTGTTGATGGAAGCTATGCTCAGTAAGGAAGATATCTTAGCCACTTACCTTAATATAGCCGAATTTGGTACTGGAATATATGGAATCCAAGCCGCATCTCAAGAGTACTTCGGTAAATCCGCCAACCAACTGACCTTAAAAGAGTCCGTAGCTCTTGCGGCAACCCTACCGAGCCCACAAAAGAACAACCCCAGAACCCAGACTAAATTTTTCACTAATCGGACACAAAAAATTATGACAACAATAAAGCAATACTATAGTTATCTTGCTCCAACATCACTAGAATCAATCAACGAATCAGAGATTAATGACCCCGAATTATCAGAACAGATTAATATTCCACCTGAACCCCATGCCGTTACGAATCATAGCTTATCTCAGCCCGTACCTTTGCCACCTGAAAACCAACTAGATATAGAAATTCCGAATTTACAGCCAGCAAATGGTGAAAAACCCTAAAAAATACGCCTTAGCAAGGCCGAGGCAAAATAATACACCACAGTTAACCCTAACTCATGGGGACGATTTTTACTAAAACAAAGAAGAATCGGGTCTTTTTTCGTATCTTGGTAAAACATTGTGCTAACAGTATTAAATAGGATTTTCGGTAAGTTTCTCAAACTTAATCTTTATGACCAAACTCCGATAAGGTTCTTTTAGACACTAGTTTTAGGTGAATATGCCACTCCCTTGTAAATTACAATTCAACAATCAATCTGGATTTACTCTGATCCAAATTGTAATTGCATCCGGCCTGTTAGCCTTAGTTGCAGCCTTGGTTTTTAAAGCTCAGGTGCAAACGGTCCAATCGAAAAAAAGTCTGAAGGCAGGTCAAAATTATCAGGATATCAACCAAATTTTTACAAGTGAGATTGCTAAAATTTTAAAAAACCCACCAGCTAGTGGTTGCTTCACTCCTAATGACTTCAGTCTAGACTTTGATGCAGGTTTGACGAACTCTAACATGACCTTTCTCACCAATATAATGTCTGGAGCGAGTCCAGCAGTAGTAGATGCCGTATCCCGAAGTCAGAATGTCAGCAAGTCCGTTAGTCGTTGCACCCAAAAAATAGTTCAGATTACTAATAGTAGCCTAAAAAATGATAACAAGTTGCACTTCTGCCTTAAATTTAAGCGAGTTGCTACCGCTGCCAAAAATTCATTCCTTAACGCGGAGCATGCCTTTGCTGAAGTCGCAATACACCTAAAAGATTTTCATACCGATAAAGCGATCTCGTGCGATACTTATAAAAACACTCCCACGTCTGGTGCTCAAATTTTCTACTCCCTATTTTGGACGACCGAAATTGGGGGCAAACTTCAGTTTAAACGTAAAAACAGTGTTTTCCATGCGAGCAGCAACTAATGAAACTTGAAACAAAATCTAGTTCTGGCTTTACTCTTGTCGAACTCATGGTCGCCTTGGGAATCATGGCTATTATTGCAGTAGGAGTAGCTAAATTTTCTTCAAATATTAGTAAAAGTAGAGCGAGATCTGCAGCTAAGACTTTTGTAACCAAGCAAAATGATCGTCTTCTAAAATTCTTACAGCAAGACATCCGTTTTCAAACTGCTTTGAATATTACAAATAATGGCTTGACAATGGCAATAACTCGTTCCAAAACATACGACCCTAATGCACCGAACGATCAATATACGGTGACCTATCGCACTCGTTGTGTTCCCTCTCCAGCAAGTGTTGCTAGCACCCTAGACAAGATATATACGGCTGCGAATGCGAATAATATTTTCGTAGACCCCTGCCTCATCCGCTTAGCAAATAGCTGCCCAAATGGTACTTATCCTGAAGTATTTATTGATGTCAATGAAGCTGACCCTCGTATTCCAGGCTATAATCCTAATAATTTTCCTAATTTATCAGCCGCCAGTGTAGCCGCAGGTATTCGCAAAGGAAGTATAGGCAGCGCTCTCTGTATCAATGAGAGCGGTACCAAAATACAAGCCGTCGTAAGTTCAATTTATCTTACAGGAAATATTAATGGGGTAGAAATGTTTCAAATTCAAACTAACGAGTTACTTATGTCGGTCGATAATATCGCAGGAATTACTCTGCTACCCAATGAATAAACCTTAGACAAGGTCATTCCAATCACTTTCTACAAAGTTTTTTGAGGCTTTGTTAGTAGAAATCACTTTCCTCCATTTATTCAACTTGCGGATGACCTGATATACAATCTTGGTTTCGGAATCGTAAAAAATATCAACGGTATAGCGTTGGGTTTCGCGTTCCAATTCGATTGATCCTTTGTAGTGAAAGCTCTCTATTTCACTCAGATTCATGGGGATCCTCGTCAAGCATTTGGCTGTTTATTTATTGTAACAAAGATAGCTGACTGACAGCAACCAGCGGAACATCATATCCCCTAATTAATTTTATGGATTCGATCTTGTAAAAATACAGTCTCTATTTTCCCAGGCAGCGAGGTTCCCATAAAACAACTGTTTTTAGATTTACCACCAAAATCTCCTTCACTCACTACAGATATTTGGCTGATATCTACAAGAACACCGTGAAAAGCTAGCCCTTTTCCTATGGACCCGTAGCTTTCATCAAGCCCTAAGAACCTTGCTGGATTATAAGAAAACACTCTCACAAGCTGTTCACAGCTTAGTTTTTTGTTTTTGTAAAGGCTCAAAAGAACGCGTAAACTCGTCTCTAATCCGGTTGTTCCATAAGCTGCTGTTTTAAAATTGCTACCCTTGATTTCAATCTCGTGGGGAGCATGGTCAGTAGCTACAAAATTGATAGTGCCTGCTGCTAGGGCATCCTGCAGCGCTTGTTGATCTTCAGGAGAACGAAGAGGAGGGTTCATTTTGAACGAGGACACCCCTTCCTTAATATCATGGGAGGAGAAAAACAAATGATGGGGAGAAACTTCACATGTAGCATGCAAGCCTTTAGAACGTGCTTTCTCAATTAAGTCCAGAGTTCCCTTACTAGAAATATGTAACACATGGTAGTGGGCTTTTGGGTATTTTTCCAGTAGTTTTAGATCCCTTGCGACCATATCAGTTTCTGCTGATGATGGGTATGGGGCCATATTGAGTTGCTGTTGTATAGGTCCTGGTGCCAAGACCCCCCCATGGCCAACCGTCTCTGCATGTTGCAGCACCGGTAACCCTGATACCTCGCTCCAAGCCAGGACTTTTTCCATCAATTCATCACTCATGACTCCCACGCCATCATCAGTAAAAGCAGCAATTCCCCATTCCGTAAGAGATTTAAAATCTACACATTCTTGCCCTTTTTGCTGCTTGGTAATCGCAGCAGAGAGTAGAACCTTGACTCCTGTTTCTTCTGTAGCAGGAAAAAGTTCTGCTTGCGCTTGCTCACAGGCAGAGATCGTATCGATGACTGGTTTAGTATTAGGCATCGTCAGTAGGGCTCCGACACCTCCTTTGAGCGCAGCCTGGAGACCGGAAGCTGCGGTTTCCTTTTCTGACTGACCCGGTACACGCAAATGAACTTGAGGATCAACTCCAGCCGGAATAAGAACTTTTCCCGTACCATTAATGACTTCCACATTTGGTGCCATGACTAGATCATCAACGTCAAGTGCTGTCACGACTCCATTTTCAATAAGTAGATGACAGTGGGACTGGACACCATCAATGGACCAAAGTTCAACGTTCTTTATGGCGTAGTTTTTGTTTCTCATATCTTATTCCTCACAGTCATTTAGGTTGACAGCAAAATAGGGGGTGTATCAAAAAATTGCAAATTTTTTGTAGTTTTGCTGAAATCTAGTATCCTACAATAGGATTAGTTATTTACCTGTTACAATAAAAATGTGTATCAGCAGCGAACCGGAGATATTATGAGAAAAGTTTTCTTCATAATACTTATTGGGACCATTCAAACGCAGTTATGGGCCGCACCCACCTTAGCCGTGCGTTCGATGGTGTTTATTGAACAGCAACCGACAGCGCAATTCAAAATTACCATGTTAATCTCGCGCCTGCTAGTTGATGAAATTGCTAAGAGAGGGCCTCGCCGCGATCCTCCTCTCACTTTACACCACTACTTTGAGGAAACTATTGGGAAAACCCAATTTTACTCAGGTTCGGATCTTTGTCGATGGAACCACGCACGCGGTAACCTCAATGAAGAAGCTATTTATCTGCATGCCTATATCAGCTGTCCTAAAATAGGACGTTCCATAGACTGGTCCCTAACTTTCTTGTCTCACTTTCCTCCTGAGCACCATATGCTAGTATCCATTATCACTGCAGAAAGTACTGATCAAGTTATCTTAACCTCAAACAAATATACCCTTTCCTATTACTATTCGAGGTTCAAATCAGTAATCACTGACGGTTTTGCATTCGTCGGTGCCCATTTCAGAACCTGGCAAAATATCGATGATAGTAGCTTCCCCCCTTTAGGTTTTTGGATTGTAGCGTTTTGTCTTTTAATTTTGATTAGTGCAGATAAGTTTCAGGATATGCAAAAATTCATAGCAGCCTATACCATTCCCCTGTTTGTAGCATTTCTCATGGCTGCTTTCACGACCCTAAATATTGATGCGAAGCTTGCAGTATCTGGCATCATTCTTTCGGGTTTATATTTCCTAGGTTACTGCCTCCATAACCGTAAACCAGCAATGCCGAGCATAACCTTAGCTATTATAGGGATTTGCCATGGCATCCTGATTTTTCAGCTCCTTCCATTAGATATACAAGGATTACCGATTAAAACCATGGTATCGGGCTTTCAGCTCGGAGCTGCCTTAGGCCTGATGCTGAGCCTGCTCATACTATGGCCCATTATCCGTTGGACCATCATGGCCCTTCCTGATCGTAAAATTGTTCCCAATTTGCTTCGGATGTTGCTATTTCTCCTAGGAATCGCTAGCCTTGTAAGTTCCTTATAGTTCAATGGTTATATGGGAACTGAGCGATTTTAGAAAATGCTCCAAATCCTGTTTTTCCCCGGCACTTAAATGGAGTGGCTTTAGCATTTCTTCCCTATGCCCAATATTGCTATGATCCGGAAGTGAAGAATAATGTTCGATTACGGCAGCTAATGTGGGGAGCCTCCCATGATGCCCATAAGGTGCTGTTTTTTCTACATTACGTAAGGTTGGTGTTTTAAATGCTCCGATCAAGGAAGAGCTATTCAGGTCTAGGAACGGCTTTTCCCGGCAAGACTCCAACCCATGAATCCACGATACAGACCGATAGATTATTTTTTCGCAGGCAAATGGATCTGACTTCACAGCGAGAACCCCCTTAGCTCGACCTAAGTCATTATTATCGTTTACAAATCCGACATTATGAAACTGATGATCGGAAAAACTTGGCCCATGATGACAATTCATACACAGCCCTTTCCCAGCAAAGATTCTTAAACCTCTCAATTCAGACGCTCCAAACTCCTGATTCAGAGGAGGTTTTTGCTCAGCACTTTGCCATCGCGCCACAAAGCGATCGAAGGGTGAATCTACGGCTACAATGGTACGCTCAAACTGGGCGATAGCTAATCCAAAATTAGCAAAAGCATCGTTTACTGCTTTCTGGTCTTTCTTGCTCATACTTTCAAACTGACGAGCCCATTGCTGCAACCTCGCCTCTGCTACAATGGGCTTTGAAGCCAAGCTGCTAGCGGTCTGATTTTTCGTTCCATACCTTTCTACCCTTTGTAATTGCTGGGAAAGTTCTAAGGGAGCCGGCTGAGGCAAGCCATTACGATGAGGGGTATCCAAAGGCTTTAGTATGCCAAATAAACGTTTATATTGCCGATGATACTTGTTCCGTAAACGGTGGTAAACTTGCAGACGGCTCGTCCCATGCTCGTTGCGATCTTCGATCGGCTTTAGGGCTTGGGAAGCTGTGCTGTCGACCCGGCCATCCCAAAATCCCCAGGTTAGGGCAAATGAATTGACTACAGTGGGGGTATTACGCTTGCCGATGGCTAATGCTTTTGCAGTTGGCCTACCATCCGTAAAGTATTGCTCAGGAATGTGACAGCTGGCACAGGCAACCTTTCCGTTTAAGGAGAAGCCTTTATCAAAAAATAACTTTTTTCCAAATTGTGCCTGCAGCTTTTCGTTTTTCGTTAGACGAGGAGGAATTAAGGGGCTTAAGCTATGGGATACAGACCATACATCACTGATATTATCTATTTTTTTTGCCTGTCCTTGAAGTTGTGATGCACAAACAAATAACGCAACGCTTCCTAATATGATGTGTCGCACCAACAAAGCTCATACTCCTACTCAAATATTACGATGCTTTTGTATCGGCAAGCGGATAGAAACATTATAATTTTTAGCTAATGGGCCGAAAACTATAGGCAATAACTCTTTACTTTTCGTTATCTAAGCTATATCCTCCGTTCCCATTACCGCCTAAGTCTAGGCACAGATATTGTATTAATAGGCTATGCAAATAATTTATTCTCTTGGAAGGGTTGCTTTTATGAAAGATAAAATAAAAGTAATGACTGCGGGTGGTACCATTGATAAGGTTTATTTCGATGCTAATAGCCTCTTTGAGGTAGGCGAACCTCAAATCCCTCATATTCTTTCAGAGGCTAATATCTCCTTCGATTATGATTTGGAATCTGTTCTAAAAAAAGACAGTCTTGAGATCACAGATGAAGATCGACAGACGATCTTTGACAAGGTTGCTAGTTCACACCATCGTCGCATCCTCATCACCCATGGGACAGATACCATGGTAACAACTGCACAGACTCTCCTCCCTATTCCCGACAAGGTTATTGTCTTCACAGGAGCCATGGAACCCGCGAAAATTAAGTCTTCTGATGCAGTATTTAATGTGGGTTGTGCTATTACTGCTGTTCAGTTGCTAACAGCAGGCGTTTATATCGTCATGAATGGCTTAATATTTAATGCAAGCAAAGTCACTAAAAACTTGACCAACAGACGCTTTGAGGCCATTTCGGATTGCGGTATCATCTCAGCTCAGGTCTAGAAACAATGCTCTTTTTAAGGCCGAAGTTTATAGCGCTGTTTTAAAGTAACTTCTTTACCCTTAATTCTTACTTTTATTTCTAACAACCAATCTCCGGGCATATGAAGCTTGACTCCCTTCACTTCAAATGCACCGTCTTGTAGCCTTATGGGCTTACTAGGTGTCACCACCATGCCATGACTATGGGCGGGCATCGTAGCGTCAAAGCTCAGCAATTGAAAATCTTTGAAAGCGCCTCCTAGTTTTATTTTAAGGGTATTAAGCTTCTTAGTTTGTAAACCCGGGTTTGCTAAAATTTCAAGATGACTTGCCTTATCAACTTTTACAACCGCTTCTTTAAGAAATGCATCTGCCCATAGGTTGCATGCAACCACTAAGCTAACAATAACTAAACTAAAGTTTTTCAAGGGAACCTCCGCTGCAATACCCTTGGCATTATTGTATTACGGAAGCTTATACTCTCGCAAGGGATGTATTTCACATTTGGGTTTACACATACCTTATGGCATATATCTTACTGCTATGATAACAAGACTACAAAGCTTTTCACCATAAGAGCTTGTTCGCATAATAAATAAGATATCTAATAATGTAGGAAGTTGCGCATGAAAGGTGTAATTTTGGATCGGGGCAGTATCGAAGCCAGTATTGATCTTTCCCCTCTTACAAGTTTAGACATTGACTGGGATATCAGGAATTATACTAAAGAAGAAGATCTCGAAAAAATCCAAGGAGCTGATATCCTTATCACCAATAAAGTTCCTATTTCGCAAGGTTACTTGCAGAAGAATACAGGGATCAAGCTCATCTGTGTTCTAGCTACAGGTTACAATGTCGTCGATATAGCAACGGCAGAATCACTGGGAATACCAGTATGTAATGCCCGTCATTACTGTACTGAATCTGTAGCTCAGCATACATGTGCACTCATCTTAGCTTTGGCTCGCAGTTTAGTCGAATATGATCGCAGTGTATATGAAGGGCGCTGGGCCAAAAGCGACTTTTTTTGCTATTTTGACTTTCCTATTAGACAAGTCAATGACGATACCATTTTAATTGTAGGTCGTGGAGCACTAGGTCGTGCTGTAGGAAAAGCAACATCCGCTTTTGGAATGCAAGCTCAGTTTGTCGATAGTAAAACATCGCCGGAAAAAATGGACACATTAATTGCCAGTGCTGATTGGATTAGCTTGCACTGTCCTTCCAACAAGCAGACCAAATCTATGATCGATGCCGGCTTTTTAAGTAAAATGAAACCCACGGCTTATCTCATTAACACCGCTAGGGGCGATCTAGTGGTCGAGGAAGACCTACTCAAAGCTCTTCATGAAAAGCAGATAGCGGGAGCTGCGCTTGACGTGCTTAGGCAAGAGCCTCCACAGGTTCCAAATACCCTACTGCGGAATAAACCCAAAAATCTCATCATAACACCTCATATTGCATGGGCGAGTCGCAAAGCCCAACAACAGGTGATAGCTGAAACCCGGCAAAACTTAGTGGCTTTTCTCCAGGGTGAGACCCGGAATTGTGTTTATGGATCGCAAGCTAAAAACTGATGGTTAAGGCTAACCAACCGCGCAGTTCCCATTCATCTCTTACCTGAAGCCCCACAGATCGGATATCGGCTAATATAAGATCCTTATTAGATTGATTAAACCCTGTAATAATAATCCGTCCCTGAAGGGATAGTCGTTGTTTGAATTCACTCAGGAGCTGATTTACTACAGGAGGGAGAATGTTAGAGACAATTAAATCATATCGATCAATTGTTTCTGGAAATGTACCTTTGATAATAGCAAACTGACATTGATTACCCAGACGATTCAAATGCGCTGCGGAAATGGCTTTTTCATCAATATCGGTTGCTACAACCCGTTGAATACCCAATTTTTCGGCTATAATAGCCAAGATCCCTGTTCCGGTTCCCACATCAAGGAGTGAAGTGTCACTGGCTTTGTATTCACGTATCATCAAATCTAAAATGGCTTTAGTCGTAGCATGCTGACCAGAGCCAAAGGCACCGGCAGCATCAATAAAGACTTGCCGATCCGTAAGCTTTGCGGGGCGCTTTCCCGACACTAGAACCTGAAAGGGTCCACAGTTAAAATCTTCCTCTCGGTCTTCCCATGCCTGCTGCCAAAGAATGGAATCATAGGAGCTGACTTCCCAACGGCAGACCCCTTTAAATTGTTGCAGCACTTTAATGATATGAGATAACTCTTCCGACGAGGTCGGATAAAACGTAACGGGGAGTTCGGTCTCCGTCGTATCATCATCGAGAAGTGTAGCGATGAGTTCATCGGCTTGGCTCTCACAGTGGTTTAAGCCATCATAGCTAGCATCTACATAGTTCTGCAGTCCATGTTCTGATAGATAGACTAATAACTGGCTTTTCGGTGAGCTAAATATTTTGATTTCCGTTGTTTTAGTCATACCAAGCCTTGGAAGTTGGAGCTTGCCATCTAAAGCAAGTCAAAGGTGCATATATAGCCGAAGTTCCAAGGCTTGTAAAGATATTATAAAATCCAAATCCAAATAGACCGCACGTGGCCCTCATCTAAACAGGCCGTAGGCTACAGTGGTCACACCCTACCACTCTAGCACGACCAGGTGCCCCAGAGCATTTCCCTTATTTAGACCTAATTAAGGCCAAGTCTGTGTC
>JBNKNM010000165.1:0-12708 GCA_050293845.1 Pseudobacteriovorax sp.
AAGCAAGGTTTGAATGTCGTTGCGGGTTTGCGGCAAATGCGGACACCAATGCCGCAATAAATATTAAGAATCTCGCCGCTGCTTGTAGCGGTTAAATGCCATGAGGTAATCACCGTGAGGTGATTACCAACTGGAAGCCCCCTCCTTCAGGTGGGGGTACTTGACCTAGAAAGCATATAAAGGATAGATTATGAGGCCAGAGGATATAAGTACGCTCTATTATCATTAGCAGACGAGTTCCTGATTCAGTATCTAATTACTGCTCATCAAAAGCGCAAGGGTACACTAATCCTTACCTGGTTTCGATCTTATCCTCTAGAGTAATTACTTTCTTCGGCTGTTCTGGAAGATACGATGAGATTAATGTAGAAGGTGCTCCCCTAGGGTATTCGCCCAAGGCTTCGCAAGTACGTTTCGGCTTAATTATTAATCTCACTACATTGCAGATGTGTATTCTGAGGTAGTGTATAGCCATCACAAGCTGGGATAAGAGAACCTTCATCATATTCATCAGACTCAATTTTTAGACTTTTCTCAATCAAAGCTTCGAGTGTATCTTCAGAAATTACAATCTCTGCATCTCCTGAGCAATCATAGATTTCATTACCCGTAAAATCCATGATTTCACTTCCTTGGGCTGAAGGTAGCTCGGATTCTAAGCCATTGATTCGACTATAGGGTCCAACAGAATTATCCAGCTCCTTGGTGTCTCCATTCCAACCTTCTTGAAGAGCCGTTCCACTGGAATTATATATAATCGCACCGTCGCCAACAGCTAACTTAGAAAGACTATAGGATGCGCCATCCGAATTAGTATCTAATAGCTCGTGAAACGAAATAAAAGCTGTGGAAGAATCCTGGTCTGTCTGTTCACCATAAGCTTGAAAATAGATATTTTCAGGGCTTTGGACAAT
Source organism: Pseudobacteriovorax sp. (assembly GCA_050293845.1). Classification (GTDB taxonomy): domain Bacteria; phylum Bdellovibrionota_B; class Oligoflexia; order Oligoflexales; family Oligoflexaceae; genus DT-89. Next base: position 915 of record JBNKNM010000165.1, read on the forward strand.
ACGGTAAGTGTTCTCAGAAACAGCCCCGCTTGAAAATGTATTGGAAGTTCTATTTAACATCCTCTTAAGTCCATAAAATTTTCCATCGCTGTCTACCGCTCCGTTCACATTGATAAGGGCTTTGTAGGAGTTGACTTCTGGGTTTTCTGGCTCGCCAGATCGTTTGGCTAAAACATAGCCAACTCCATCAGTTATTGTTTTCTGAATATATGCCGATTGCGCTGCATTTTCACACATATAAAATGTTAGTCCTGTTACATTTTCAGGATTACCATTGATTTTAAATCGGAAACGTTCAACGAAATCTTCTCCATCCTCATAGCTAACAATATCGATAATGTGATATTCTTCATCATAAAAATCTGTGTTATTTCCAATTAGAAATTGCAGTATACAATTTGCTTCGTCGGGAGCTGCCGCTTCAAATAAAAAGCCACGTCCCCGATTGACCATTTCACAAGCACCAAAGCTAGGATTATCTAAAGAGGTAAAGTCATCAAGGGTGGTCTCAGAACCATAGCTAATGCCTGTGTTTGCTACCAATCCAGTTACATCGACCTGAAGTTGACCAGAATTTGAGTCAAAACTAATCAATTCATCCGGAGACTCATCGGTTAAGGTTACTGGATCGGTAACATCTGGAAGCGTACCAATGCCATTGACTGCAAGCTGACCAAAGCCCTCCGGCAAATCTTCTAAAGAAGTCCCCATAGCTGGTGGCTCATCGCTATCACTAGATTCTTGACAACTCACTATCAAAAAGCTGATAAGTATTATATATAGATATTTCATCCTAATTCTAATCATCAGTGGATTCTTTTGTTTTAGATGATTCTCACAAATCTCAAGTTGATTTGATATTTTTTTAAATGGTGAAAGACACATATTTGCCCCTTTAACTCTTATGAGTTCATCTTGATTCTTCCTGAGATTCAATTCAAAGCCTCTTCCGACTAGATGGCCTGAGGTTCATCAGCATGAACTGATTACCTGGGATTTAATCACTCAAAAGCATTCTCTAATAATACGTTTTCAATAGATTAAAAAACAGATGTGTTTTGTCTGAGTTATTATATGTAAGTATCTATGTCTACAAAAAATTTGCGAAAGCCAAATGAACTTATTGCTCTTGAATTTAGTCACCTAAAATTTACAAGAAAAGAAAAAATCAGGGTATAATCCAGTATAGCTGTCCTCTGTCTAAACTAAGGCACGCATCACCTAAAATAAATAACCTTAAAGCTAAACTCGCCAGTACAACCCAATCTAGTAGCCTTGCTCACTGAATCAGCTCCATTTTAAGAAAAGAGTCATCCTACCTTAAGTCATGTACATACAGGAATATTAATCGACCTGCTAACTTGGTTGATGCCAATCGCTACGCGGCACCATCAAAAGGGGGTGTTCTATTTGAGATTGATATTAATAGTGGTAGCTATGTTATGAGAACAAAGATGAATGATAGTATTATGGTGAGTTGTGTCAGTGATGTTATGGGACGCAGCGATCTTAAAAATATAATGGATAATGAAAGCAGGCCACCAGTAAAGGACTTAATCTTTAATGTCGATTGCAAAAATGCTGAAAAAAATGAAAAAGATAGAAAATTCGATTGTATGGTAGGTTTCGATGTATACGATACTTATGCAAGTGATTAAGGAGAGAGTCAGTCTGAAAACTTTCAAAAAACTTTGACAGCATTGAGTGCGAACGAATGCGAAAAGTGCATGTCATATTCTGCTATATGGTTTTAATTTCTTCGTTTATCAAACCACTTCGTAAGATTTGCAATCTAAAATATTTTATCAATCACTTCACTATGAGATTAAAGAATATTGGATACTTTAATTTTAGTGTTTTTGGATTACAGTATGGGAACTTTTAGGGAAAAAAATAATTTGATTGCAAGAGGAGTCTTTTATGAGAAGATTTTCGTTTCTATTGTTACCGAAATGGTCCATGCTGATTTATCTGAACATGTTGATGTCATCTTCTATGGCCTTAGGTCAAAGCTTGCCACCAGCGATCGAAATAGCTAGCCAGATAGAAATCGGATGGAATATTGGTAATAGCCTTGAAGCCATTGGCGGTGAGACAAATTGGGGTAACCCTCGCATCAATCAACAGCTTATTGACGGTGTAAAAGCTGCTGGATTTAATGCCCTACGCATCCCCTGTGCCTGGGATATCTATGCGAATCAAGAGACTCTTGCTATAGACCCAGCTTGGCTTGCTAGAGTTAAGGAGGTTGTAAATTATGCGATGAATGCCGATATGTATGTTGTTCTCAATATCCATTGGGATGGTGGTTGGCTGGAGGAGCATCCTTTTTACGCTGATCAGGAAGCGGTCAATAAAAAACAGCGGGCATACTGGACACAGATCGCCAATAATTTTAAGAATTACGATGAGCGTCTCCTTTTCGCGGGTACTAATGAGGTTCATGCCGACTACGGTACGCCTACCACCGAACACATCACTGTGCAGGAATCCTATAACCAGACCTTCGTCGATGCTGTACGGGCAACAGGGGGCAACAACGCGACAAGAACATTAGTCGTACAGACCTACAACACTAACATGTGGCATGGCCTTGACTACTTTACCATGCCTACAGACACGGTAAGTGATCGGCTAATCGTCGAAGTACACAACTACGATCCCTACGATTATACCTTAAATCCCAGCGGAGCCTGCCTGTACTGGGGTTCATCTTTTCCCAGCCAAAGCACCTGCTCTTGGGCTCAAGAAGCTTATTTCGATGATTTATTTGCCCGCATCCGTGCTAAGTGGGTTGATCGAGGTATCCCCGTGATCATTGGGGAGTACGGTGTAGCTACGCGTCCCAATTTAGATTTAAATTCACGGGAATACTATCTCGCCTACTTTAATGGTGTAGCAGCTATCAACGGCATCAAAACATTTTATTGGGATAACGGTGTAGCTCCAACGCAGTCCAATGGGTTTGCCATTTTCGACCGTAACACTGGTGCAGTCATGGATCAGGATACGCTGGACGCTGTTATGAGCGGTGTCAATCCTAGTGATCGTCATACTCTAACGGTTACCAAGGATGGTTCAGGCAGTGGGGTTGTGAGTTCCTCTCCGGCGGGTGTGGAATGTGGTACAACATGTAGTGCAAGTTTTTCCAGTAGCACCAGCATCACCCTTACAGCTACAGCAGACGCTAACTCGTCTTTCGTCAGTTGGGATGGTGCCTGCTCCGGGTCAGGGCCTTGCACCGTATCCATGTTATCCGATAAGAGAGTCACTGCGATCTTCATAACAGGGACAAGTTTTTGCGAAAACCCCATTACCTTCAGCGGTAGTACCGGTAACTTTAATACCACCGAAGCGGTCTGTTATCGAACCAGTGATACCATCAATGGCTGGGGGTGTTATAATTTCGACGGTCGCACCATCAGAGTCGGAGGACTGGTTCGGGAATGTGGTGAGATGCCACTGATCAGAGCGAATGACGGTTATATATACTTTACAGCAACTGCGGGTATATACCCTTGGGCTGGTATCTATACTTATTGATTCCCCATATTTCCCGGCTTGCTGCCGGGGTTTTTGATAAGCAGCGCAGCATGTTTTTTCTAACCTTTTCTAAGGCTCAAAAGTCGTAAAGATATGCAGCATAATAAGAGTGGAACCAATCCACTCTTTAAAAGATATTGCCAATATCAAGAAACTATTAGCTGATAATCCAAGAGACCTGGCGTTGTACATTCTAGGAACTAATTCAGCTCTTAGAGCTTCGGACCTAGTAGTCAGTCCATTTTCATCAGTAAAAAATCTGATGGTTGGCGAAAGCTTTATCGTAAAAGGAAAAAAAAGACTGGAAAAAATCGTCATGTGACAATTAATGAATCTGTCTTCCTTACCTTAAACGACTGTCTTGAAGTGAGACCGTGAACAAAACAAACCGTCCATTATTTTCATCGCGGAAGGGTGGGGGAGGTTTTATTGTTCCTTCGCTCCACCGGATGGCCAAGTCTTGGTGCAAGGAGGCGAGGCTTAGTGAAACTAAATCAATCCCAATATCTCCGAAAATTCGAATTAAAATGTTCTTTGCTTCTTATTCATCCTTTGACCCTCATAATATTCCTTTAAGTTTTGTTTACGATCACAATTTACGAAAAACAATGTCGCCGGAGCAAACTATTGATTGTTACTATAAATATTTGTATGAAGAGGTCTAGAATAGGACACTAGGAAGGCAAAAAAATAAGAGCCTCAGGCTCTCAATAGTTAAGCTGTTACTACTTGATAAGGTGAACATCCATTTGTGGGAATGGTATTCCAATAGCAGTCTCGTCCAAAGCGACTTTTATTTTTCGCATCAGGCGCTCTCTCTCTGGCCAATAGTCTTCCTTTTTAACCCAAATCCTTAGCTGCCAATCGATACTGCTTGTACCTAACGCTTTGAGGTAAACAATGTGATCTTTCTCGGACACAGAAACTTCGCAGCTCTTAACCACAGCTTCTAGCACTTCCCGCGTTTTGGATAAATCGGCTTCGTACGCAGTTCCCACATCGATATCAAGTCTACGGATGGCATGAAAGGTAACGTTTTCAATGGTCGAACCAAACACCTGGCTGTTGGGAATGATGATGCGTCGATTGTCAGGGGTATCCAAAGTCGTGGTCAACAAATCGATATGATTGACTGTCCCGGACTCTCCTGCAGCCTTAATAAAATCACCGGCACTGAAGGGACGGAAAATAAGAAGCATCACTCCGGAGGCAAAATTAGACAAACTACCCTGTAGGGCTAACCCTACAGCGAAGGATAATGAGGCCAATACCGCAGCAAAGCTAGCTGTTTGTACTCCAAGGACACCTAATATAAAGATTGCCGCTATAGCTATAATGCTCCATCGCGCCAAATTTGCAAAAAAACGGGATAAAGTGGCGTCAACTTTAGTTTTCTCCAAAAAGCGTTGCGTCGATCGTTCCACCCACCGGCCAATGACAAAGGCGAGAACTAAGAGAACGAGACACGTAAAAACTTTCGCACCGAATTCTACTAACTGCGTCACTTTTTCAGGGGTAAGGTACTTTTCCAGCTCTTCCACAGGACACTCCATTTCAAGTTGAAGAAAAATATCGAGATCTTCCTTAACACCAAGCCGCCAAAGAATCTAGAGAACGATGGATGCAATGATCCGAAACTTGCAAAAGCACCATACTCATGGTAGCCATTGTGCCTTGACCAAGGAGATACTAAATATGAATTCCAATCTAAGAACTGTTTTACTTGTTGCTGCTGGCCTAAGCCTATCTTCAACCAATGTCCAAGCTCAGGATGATTCAGAATCCAATTTCATCCCCATAGATGTAGATGACAAAGTCGTTGTTGTGAAAGGTTGGGATAAGTACCTCAATTTAGGTTTGTATGGAACAATCAGTGAAAATCGTAACGTTGTTGGTAAAGATGATGGTCAATCCACGACTCTAGGTTTGAAAATTGGTGGTGCCCTGGATTATGGTAACGATCAACACCACTGGATGAATTCTTTAAATGTTCTGATTTCTTACTCTCGAAGCCCACTCATTCCTCAATATATCAAGTCTGAAGACACCATAGACCTCGACTCCATCTATAAAAGATATTTAAAAAATATTAAATGGGCAGGTCTCTTTGTGCAAGGCGGCATTTCGACAGCTGGATTTGCCGGATACGACACACAGCCTGCGATTATTACTTACCGACGCATAAACCTCAACGGTACTGAAGAAGTCTTCGAATCTAAAAGAATCAAATTAACAGATAGCTTCCTGCCATTGAAGTTCCGAGAATCTGCAGGTGTCATCGCAAGTCCTATCAACACGGATGCCTTATCATGGGATATCAAGGCCGGTGTAGGTTTTAGACAGGTTCAAGCCGATGACCAATATGTAATTCAAGATGACGACACAACGCCTGAAAAAGAAATCGTTGAAATAGAAAGCTTTGAAAAGGCTGGTTACGAATTAGGTACTGAAGTCAGTGGTTCATTAGAAGACAAAAAAGTAACTTACTCGCTCAAGGCAAATGTCCTATTCCCATTCTATGAATCCTTTGATGACGAAGGGAAAACAACCTTCGACAAGCGAGTGGTTGATGTCACTGGAAAAGCTTCCTTTCACCTTCTATCATGGGCGAGTGCGGATTATCTATTAACTGTAACCAGAGACCCTGGTATCACAGAGAAAGCTCAAGTATCTCAATCAGTACTCTTTAGTCTAAACAAAACAATTGCAGAACGTAGAACTCCTCCAAAAGAATAACTAAAAATTCAACCCCATGATCTTGATGGGGTGTTCTACCAGTTCTATTCCGCCCCCAATGAATTAGTCCACATTGAAGAACCTTAAAACATCTGTCTGGACAGACTTTGAGAGGTGTTTTGCACTTGATTTTCTACCAGTTTTATAAGTGGATGGTCCAAAAAGCTGGTAGATAATTACCACCAAAATTCAACTCAAAGTCAATACCTATCTGAGTTCTGAGGCTCTTCAATATGAACTGAACTAGGTAAATTCATCTAAATATTACCACTGTATTACAACTTTTTCCAATTTGCTAAAATCAAATAAAGAGTAGATTGCTAATTTAAAAGCATGAATATGATAGGGATTGCAGATGAAAACAATTGAGCAACTCAAAACATTTATTTCAAACCTACCATCTTCAGTAGCAATGTTCGATGAAAACATATGCTATATAGCGTGTAGTGAGCGTTGGATCGAGGATTACTCTTTGAAAGGTAAAGAGATTATCGGGAAGTCTCATTATGATATTTTCCCTAATATTCCTAAGAGGTGGAAAGAAATCCACCAAAAAGCTTTGAATGGCCACGCTTTGAAAAGTGATGGTGATTCATTTATTGGTACTACTGGAATGAAAGAGTGGCTAAAGTGGGATATTAGACCTTGGAGTAAGTCCAATGGTGAAATTGGTGGAATAATCATGCTATCTGAGGTTATTACTAAACAAAAGCGAGTTGAAGAAAAGCTTGAAAAGGTAAATCAAAGGCTCGAACTAGCTCTAGAAGGTGCCAATATTGGAATTTGGCAATGGGATGTTCAAAAGAATGAGCTTATCTGGGATGAAAAAATGCATGATCTTTATGGCATCGCAAAAGAAGAAGGTAGAAACAACTATGAAATGTGGGCATCTGCTCTTCATCCTGAAGATAGAAAAGAGGCTGAATTACAGATAAAAATAGCGCTCGAAGGTAAGAAAGACTTTGATACCTTATTTAGGGTTATAAAGTCAAGTGGTGAAGTGAGCCATATTATGGGGAGAGCTAAACTAGTTTATTGCGACGATGGTAGTGTATCGAGCATGATTGGTATCAACTGGGATATTACAGAGATCAAAAAAAAAGAAAAAGCATTAGAAGAAGCTCGGAATCAAGCAGACTTGGCAGTGAAAGCAAAAGCACAATTTCTATCAAATATGAGTCACGAAATAAGAACCCCCTTAAACGGGATCATGGGCTATTGCGAACTACTTTCAGAGGATAACACCATACATAGTGGGGTCAAAGATAAGATTAGAACAATTTTTAATGCAAGTTACTCACTCCTGCAAATTATCAATGACATCCTAGACTACTCCAAAATTGAATCAGGTATGATTAGCCTTCATTATGAGAGATTGGAAATCTATGATGAACTATGTGATCTCAAACAATTATTTCAAGTTTGTTTAAAAGATGAAGTTAGTCTATTATTCGATCTAAAAGAGCTTAAGGGTAAATGTTTTAATGTAGATATTTTAAGAATTAAGCAGGTGTTGACCAACCTGATCGGTAACGCTATTAAATTTACAAATAATGGGAAAATTACCGTTACAGGACAATACGATTCTAACAAGGAGCAACTTAAATTCATAGTCGAAGACACTGGTTGTGGAATACCTAAAAACAAAGTAGACGAAATTTTCGAAACATTTGTTCAGGCGGATTCTTCGATCACTAAGAGATTTGGTGGTTCGGGGTTGGGACTCTCTATTTGTAAGAGCTTGGTCGAATTAATGAGTGGTAGAATAACTTGTGAGAGCAAGGAAGGCTATGGTAGTAGATTTGAATTTTATATTCATTCGATTGAAATAAAAGATTTTACTAATAAAGTTAGTGGACCCAATCAGAAGAAAGAGTACGATTATGGTCTGAAAGTTCTGGTTGTCGAGGACATAGAAATTAATCAAAATCTAGCCAGAGACATGCTTGAAAAGATGGGATGTGAAGTTGAGCTGGCATCTTCGGGTTTCGAAAGTATTGATAAAGTTTTAGTTAACAAGTTTGACCTTATTCTCATGGACGTTAATATGCCCGGAATGAGTGGGTACGAAGCAACGAAGAAAATTCGAGCAATGGATATTCGTCAGCCAAAAATCTATGCTCTTACAGCCAATGCTTTTGAGGAAGATAAGCGATCATCATTAGATTCGGGTATGAATGGACACCTGTCGAAACCTTTTAGGAAGCAACAACTAGAGCAGATTCTGGCACAAATCAGCTCAACAGCAGCCTGAATTTCCTTGACTTCCGCCATAAATTATCCGTGATATTCGTTATATACATATATTAGCTCAGATAAAAAACATCCCATTAATAATCACCATACAAAACTAGGTTGATTGATAGTTTTGAAATTTAAATCCATATGTCTCGAGCTTGGCATGAGGAATCTAGAGGAATTTTTTAAAGCTGATTTGAGCCATGGGCTTGTAGCTATCAAACGCGAAATTTAATCGTTGGCAACCAACAAAACTTAGCCCAGTCGCCATTATGTGGCATTCGGCAGTACAATCTCCTTACTGAGTCTTCGTATATTCTTTTTGTAGAGGATTTATAAATAGGCTGGTGCGTGCTTTCAAGAGTTAACTTTTAACTTAGACTTAGGGGCGGGGGGGAATTTTAACAATTCTACTCCTTGTTCTAAACTATAGATGGGATAAATATGATGGGAGCTTGCGGGAAGGTGATGTGATTGCGTTTTGGGGCTCGCGAGCAAGGGTGTAGTAACGATTATCCTAGTTTCCAGGTAAACTTCAGTATGCCTTTTAGGATTTGTTGGGATAGTTTTTTGCTGAAGCAGAGCCGCCTTGAGCGCGGCTTCTGCTTAGTTAATTAGTTAATAGTATTGCAACCGTTTGCTCCACTACCATTAATTTGTGCAAAATGGTTTAGAATCCATCCACCAGCGATATTTGAAGGTGTTAGTGCCTGAGGGGAATCACTATAATCTCCTGAATATGCCTTCTCATCGCTTGCTTTGGCAAAAAGAGGGATGGCTACTGCTCGCGCTGCATCTCTAAAAGCTGTGCTGCCAGTATTATTAAGGACGCAGGTGCCAACATTGTCAACACTCGTATTTGCTGTTGCTTTCCCCAATATAGGCAACTGAGTAGTCGTATAGCTAACTATTTTTCCAGTTAAAAAACTAATATCAGAAACATGGTTATAGTCCTCTAAAACCCCGTCTTTATCACCATCTCCGGTGAAAACATGATCGGTATCTGACTCACATGCATCGATCTTACCGTCTTCAGCACAGTCGTGGAAATAGGTATCACTGGCTTGGAAAGCATAGGTCGCATAGTCGAATCCAGGAACCTTTTTCGAGTCGTCTGTTGCACTGTTATTGCTAGCAGCGATAACAGCGTTGATGCTAGTATAAATACCATCGGCTATTTGTGCTTGGCTATAGCTTGCTATAATATCCTCGGTCCCATGGAGGTTGATGATTTGACCTTTTGCATCAGTTCCTGTGGCTTCATTGGCCGCTCCCCAATTTCGAAGGCTATAAGCGAGAAATTGACCCATAAATGCCATGTCACGAATAGCAAGCTCAGCGACCGAGTCAGCAATAGTTAGCTCTTCGTTAATTGAATATTGAGCAAAAAGATCGCCAAGAAGAGCGTAGCCGGGAAGGGCTACAAAATTTGTCGAGCTGATGATTCCCCCATACATGTACTGCAGTGCCAGTCGATTTGTACCTAAGACCAAGGAAACGTTGGTTCCTAAGGTTCCTATACCTATTGGGAATACTGTAGCAGGGGTGTCGCTAAAGCTAATGCTTTCGGCATAGGCTGTGATATTGGAATTATCTCCCTGAGCAAGATCATAGAAATAGTAGCCGGCTCTAGCTGCTGCTAACTTTGCGACTAAACCCCCGCGATCAGCACCAATTAGTAGGGTGTAGGGAACACCAGCATTACCAGCGGCACTGATGGCAGCTACTTTAGCTAATAGAGTCGCAGTACTTGTTGTATTTCCGGTATCAGAAAATTTTTTAGACTGGTCAAGGACAGCAACTGAAGTGGAAGCTCTAAGGGTATTCACACAGTTATACAATCCCAAGAACTCGTTAACATCGCCATTCCATATATCAGCGCCACTTTGGGTATGGATGGCATCAGCAACTACTTTATCGCCAGTACAAGTGCTGGTGTACCCATCGGGATTGGGTGCACACATTGGCTCACCAGGGAATGAAGGGGCTGCGATAATAGCTGATTCTTGTAAAGAACCGAATAAAGTTGAAATCTCCCCGTACTGAAGTCCAATTGTATTACCATGACCATACATAATAAGCGGATAATTTACTGCTGTGCTGTCAGGAACGGAAATAATACCGGTTCTTACAGATTCTTCAACAGCTCCCGCGGCATCCCTTAGCTTATAGCGGAGGTAGTAGAATTTGGAATTTGAATTAATGGATTCATTTTCATCATTCGTTTTAGAACCTTGGTTGGCAGCAGAAATACCTACGATTTCGCCACATTGGCTGGATATAGCCGTTGAAACGAGCTTTGTGGCTGCGTTTGTTCTGACCTCGTTGAAATTGGCATGGTCTTGAACAGTAAATGCTTCAGGTGAAGTAGTAAGCCAAACCGTAAGCTGTTGCTCAACATCCGCCGAGGCATCAAACTCACCATTTTTATCAAGTCCAGCGGTGTTAGAATCCAGTCCTAAATATTCGACCACATCATTCCAAATTGTGGTAGCACCGTTGCCATCCTCTTCGGAATAAAAGTTATCCCGGGCGTCATCGTCTTCAATGCCAACATTGCTAGGGTTTGATCCACAGCCTGAGGCGGAAAAAATCGCAGCAGATAGTAAGTACGTTTTCAATTTCATATGATCATTCCTTGTCATTTTTTATAATTAAAACTTGTAGTAGCCAATAAGTTGAAAACGGCTGATAGTTGGTGCCACTGTGGCAAAGGTGCCGCTCACCGGTTGCTCATACTCATAGACTAAGCTAAACGGTAGCAAGGGCTTAAGGCCGAGGCCGTCGTAGCTGATGTTGAATCCAGCAAAGCGAATTCTGGTGATTTCATCATAGCGGTAGCCTAGGCTATCATAGGCTAGTCCATCGTAGCGATTTTCTCGTCCTTCTAACCAGTGATACTGCAGTCCTACACCAACAGGGGTGAGGAAGTCTGCAAGGTCGGAAAGACCAAGACTTAATTGTAGGAAGCCGTCATGACCGATGCCCCATTTTTCAAACTTTTGATCGTTATCGAAGCCGTCGGAGCCGATGGCGATGGCTGCAGCGGTTGTGGGATCACCGGTGTTAGTCACGTCATTATATTTACCTGAGGCTTTCATTTTTTTACCAGGAGCTACCATATATTCAAGTTGGTGCTGCAGGGCTACCACCATCCAGGGGGCGACCCGGTAGTCGAAATTAAAGCGGAGGCCTAAGTCAGTGATGCCATCGCCAGTTTCACGCATACCAGAAGGGACGTCTTTGAATTTACCAGTGGGTAGGCGTAGACCGCCAC
>JBNKNM010000166.1:0-12558 GCA_050293845.1 Pseudobacteriovorax sp.
CTTTCTTTTTGCCTATGTTACTTAAGGTTGCTAGTCTCTTTTTTATAGCTCTGATTCCTGGGATCATCTTGCTTTTGCATCGATAGGGTGTGCGTAGAAAATGCGAACTCAATTTTCAGATCCTAGATAAATGGCATCAATATTCAAAATAATTCAAAAAGGTGTGGGTTGAGAGTCAACTTAACTATGTTGGAGTAGGATTTCAGAAAAGTATAAATTAGATCAGATATAATTGTATATGAGTTTAAATGAAACTGAAAAATCTCCATCCTATGGAAACTTTCTTCAAACATTTTCACAAACAAAAAACTTACAAAATTTTCAATCTCACTTAAGCAATACAGATTTTTTTTCAAATCTCGAACAAATGGAAGGTCAGTATAACTTTCAGAAAGTATTTCCTGCTATCATGATTTTAAATGAACACAGTCAAAAATCTCTTGGGCATAGCTTTAGGGGAGAGAGAATTTCTCCCCTAATCATTAGCATCAATTGATGGTGAGATCATGTTAACTCAAAAGCGGGGGAGGATTGTCTAAGGCAAGATCATTAAACTTAAAAACATCATCAAAGGTAAAGTTTAGCTTTAGCCCTTCCTCGATAACCTCTTCTGCCGTTTCTACAAAAATAATGTCTAGTTCTTTACGGACTTCTACTGGAACTTCATGGAGGTCTTTTTTATTTTTTGCTGACAAAAGAACCTTTTTAACACCCGCACGATGGGCGGCTATGACTTTTTCTTTTATTCCACCAACGGGGAGTACAGTGCCCCTTAAGGTGATTTCACCACTCATGGCAATGTCGGACTCCACACGCTTCTGGGCAATAAGAGAAACCAGTGAAGAGAGCATGGTTATACCGGCACTTGGACCATCCTTAGGAATAGCCCCAGAAGGAACATGAACATGAATGTCAAATTTGTCGTACTGGAAACGGGGATTAATTTTATTAAGATGAGCCCGGACATGACTCATGGCGATTTGTAGTGATTCCTTCATGACATCGCCCAATTGTCCTGTGATCGTTAGCTTACCACTTCCTGGCATCAATTTACTTTCGATAAACAAAATCTCCCCTCCCAGGGGTGTCCATGCTAACCCTGTAACGACTCCAGGAGGTAGGGAAGCTTCAGTAAGTTCCAGGCTATAGGGTTCAGGTCCAAGAGTTTTTTCTAAGTCCTGAATGGTAATTTTAATACTGTCTTCGTTAGTTTGGCGCAAAACTTGCTCGGAAAGGTTGCGGCAAAGAGCTGCTATTTTCCTCTTCAGTTCACGAACACCCGACTCTTTAGTGTAGTGAGTGATAAGGTGAAGAAGGGCATCCTCAGCGATGGATAACTTATATTGAGCCAAGCCGTGTTTTTCAATCTCTTCAGGCCAAAGGTGTTTTTTGGCAATAAATAGCTTTTCAGCTGTGGTGTAACCGCTAAGGTTGATAATTTCCATACGGTCTCTTAGGGGGGCTGGGATTCCCTCTAATGAGTTTGCCGTAGCGATAAATACTACATGGGAGAGATCGTATGGGACGTCCATATAATGATCTTCAAAGGTATTGTTTTGTTCGGGGTCTAAAGCTTCAAGCAAAGCACTGGCTGGATCTCCTGCCCAACCTTGACTTAATTTGTCGATTTCATCCAATAGAAATACTGGATTATTGGTCCCTGCGCGTTTGATGCCTTGAATTATCCGTCCTGGCATGGAACCTAGGTAAGTCCGGCGATGACCTCGAATTTCAGCCTCATCGCGAATACCACCTAGGCTCACACGTACAAACTTTCTTTCCATGGCTGTAGCGATACTTTTGCCAAGGGAGGTTTTTCCCACTCCGGGAGGGCCGACGAGCAATAGAATGGTGCCTCTTTGCCCTTTGTTGAGCTGCATAACGGCTAAGTGTTGGATGATTCTATCTTTTACTTTAACAAGGCCGTGATGCTCCCTGTCGAGTAATTCCCGTGCTTTGACAATATCAATATCTTTTGCTTTGGGCTGTCCCCAAGGAAGCTCACAAAGAAGGTCTAAGTAATTCCTGATATTGGGGGCTTCCGGTGATGCTGAAGGAGTCGATTCTAATCTTTTCGCTTCATCTCTGGCGACCTTTTTTACTTCCTCTGGCATGGGTAATTCGTTGATTTTTTGCACAAAGTTCAAGTCGCTATCACCTTCACTGAGGTCACCCAACTCTTCTCTGATAGCTTGCAGCTGTTCTCTTAAGATGACTTCTCGCTGCTTCCGGTCCATTTGTTTTCCCAGTTTCTGCCCTAGCTCTACTTGCACTTGCAAAGAATTCTTGCGAATGTGCAGTAGATCAAGAATTTTTAGCAGACGCACTCTTATTGAAGGTGTCTGTAATAATAGCATTTTTTGATTCAGGGTCAGGTCTAAGTGGGCGGCACAAAGGTTGACAAAAAGCTCAGAATCGTCAAGGGATTGTACTAACTCGCTAAGCTTTTTAGAGCCAGAACCTTGGGAGAGTTTTAAAATCTCAACCGCAATGCCTTTTCCAGACGTCAAAAGCTGCTCTAGTGTCGCATCATCGATATCTACTTCGGTTTCAATAGGCTTATAGCAGCCTAATAGTAGGTCCTGATCTTCATCTGCTGTGCTACTTTCACTCAGCTCAGCACGAATCAAACCATTGAGAAGGACCTGAAAGCTATCCTTGTTACTTCCTTTCGACTGCTCCACCTTGCAAAGGGTTCCGAAATTATATAAGTCTTGGGGTGTGGCTTCTCCCGTTTTAGTTCCTTTTTCAACGGGAATCACAAGGACGCGGCCTGACCCCGACAAAGCGGCTTTGATAGCCTTCTTGTTACGGCGTGAGGCTACAGTTAAAGGTACTGAATTATTGGGAAATATAATAAGCTCGCGGGTCACGAGTATGGGGTACTTTTCGGACGACATACCTTCCTCCATGGTTAGATCGGAAGATAGGGCCCTCCGACATCATCTTTATAAAATGATCATCAAACAGTACTTGTCAAGTGAGTGCATCCTATTTCAGGTAATTAAGCCTTTGTTGAGCTTAAGGTCAAGCGGTGAATTTCAAAGTAAACCTCTAGTTGAGAGAAAGAAAAAGGTGCTGATACTACACAAAGCATCATAAGATTTATGTGTAGAATTCCTAAAAAACCTCTTCGGACTATTCAAATATATTATACTCGCTCAGTCATGCCACCACCTTGATCATGGGAAACTACTACGGTGAAGAAGATATCTTTAGTTTCATAATAAAAAAGATTGAAATTTTATACATTGTGTAATAGAAATGCTACGCCAAAAACTACTGGCTTAGTCTCCGACTTTTCTAAGGTATTCCGGTATGGTTCGTTGGCGGAAATGGTAACTTTAACAGAATTAGGCAATTACAAATGTTAAAAAGCAGCTCGGCCCTTTTTATTTCGACCATGTTGATCGTAACCCCAATAAGCTATGGTGAAGAGTCCCAAGAATTGGGAAGTGAGGAATCCTCAGAAGTTTTTCTTGAGCGAGTTAGTATTGAGCAAAGATTTCACTCTTCGAGCAAGGGGTTTGAAGCTGGAGAACGCAATAAACTCGAAGCTGCTTTTCAGTATCAGCCTTCAACAGACAGCTTCTTTCGACTGCGCTTTGATACCGATCCTAAAAAAAATCCAAAAGAAAATAAAACGTCAGAACTCGAACTCATTATGAACCACCGTGTTCTAGATTTTGAGATACAGGCTGATTTAAAAACAGACCTCGATGCGGGAGACACTGGTGGTATCAGTTTCGGACCCGATGTGAATTCTGAAGATAGCTTCATCCGCTACAACATCATGGACGAGCTGTCCTTAACCCTATATCCCTTCAACTTCAAGAAAAGTATGGGTGAATTCTTCTATATGTATAATATCACTCAGATATTTTATATTGATGGCACTCCCGATGTGATTCCTCAAGTGGAAACAGCTGATGTCAGTCTAAGGAATAAAAGTCTACCAGGCTTTGATGTTAGCTTTAAACCTATAGAAAACTTGGCTATAACCGTTGGCGTGGGCGCAGCACGATACCTCTATCCCAGTGATCCCGATTTTACGTTGGAAATTCCGGGCGATCAAAATGGAGTTGGTATTGCTTCCGATAGCTGGCAGTCCAAAACTGACACCGGCTTGAAGCTAGGTGTTGAACTTGAAACAGACATTGTGAATGTAAGCTTTGAATATTTGACCCACAACAATGCTGACGAAACGGGTTCTCTTATGGAATCCGCAGCCAACCTTCAGGTTGTTAAAGGATTAGGGATTTTTGAATTGGGAATGGAACTGGCTTACTCTAAGGCTGGTGAGAATGCCTACAATGTCACTGATGATTTTAAATGGTTTGCTGAAGATACTTTGTTCAGACCAGTTTACTCCGATGAATATGGAGTCCATCAAAACTGGTTAGGTGAAGTAGGTTTTGCCTATCATTTTAAACTCAAGTATCTGGCAAACCCAAGTATCAATCCTTACATCGCTTACAGCTTACTAGGTGAAAACTTCATTTTCTGGGACGAGGAGTCAGCCCACCGTCTACGTACAGCAGATCGTGCGCTATCGCATGGTGGTTTAAAGATATATGGACTTGGTGTTGATTTTCTTCGTGGAAAATATTCCATTCGCCCTGAATTTGAATATCTGGCTGCAAAAAACGAAGTCTTTCATAACAAAACTGACTTGCGTAGTGCAGAAAACCTTACCAGTCGCAACAAAAACCAATCGCGTGTAACTCTTTATGTGACTTATGAACTATAGAGCTGGCAAAACCACTTACGAAAGAAAGGTCTAGTTATGAGATTTCTTAGTCCCTATATCATTCGTCTCATGGTATTTGCAGGAGCTATGATGTTTAGCTCTTGCAGCCAGACTTCGTCTGACACTACTGATAAAAATCAGCAAGGTACACCAGTATACAGTTACATCGTCGAAGCTATTGATATGATCAATGAGATCAATATGAAAATTGATCGCGGCATGTTACTGAAAAATCTACGCGCAGCAGAAAAGAAAGAGTTTGAAGATTACTTCTATGAACTTAAAGTAGTTCTAGAAAGAATGAAGAGGGATCCTGAAAATGAGGGGGCCATTGATAACTTCGTTGTCTTAAAAGATCGCTTTACACAGCTATCGCTTCAAGAGGCTGATGTTGGGCAATTGGAGCGTTTGAGAAATCAATTCCAACTGATCTTTGATGAGCTGGTGATTATACCCAAAAAGAAAGTCTTTTTTGCCGAAGAGTTTGAGACTGTCGGTGAGCTTGGCCAGTTTACGCAATATATTGTGAGTGGCAATACTTCCTGGACTTCAGCGGAATACAAGGAAAAAATTTATGCAAAGATAAGCGCTTACAAGAAGACCGAGCCCTCTAATGCTTGGTTATTGTCCCCCCATATCGACCTTACCAATATTACCGACCCAGTTTTTCAGTTTGATCAAACGGTGGGCTTTCTTGAGGATTGGAGTGAACTAACAGTTCAAATTTCTACAGACTACGTGAAGGGAAATCCTGAAGATGCGACTTGGACGGAACTGGTTATAAAGAACCGACCTGAAATTGGTGATAATTGGCAATGGGTTACCTCTGAGGAGGTATCTTTAAGTGAATTTGCTGGTGAAACCATAGTTTTAGGAATGAAATATACGGCTGGAACGAGCAAGCAGTCTACTTGGGAGATTGATTGGGTGAGGCTATCCGGGATGTTTGAAGGTACTGTCAACGTAACTCCCCTTGAGTCGCATGAGCATACAATTTCAGGAGAGTTGAGCTATCACAATTATTTTGATGGTGAAGCCGTTATAGATACAAATGGCGCTGGGCATATTCACGAAATACAGGTTGGCGACAACAATTAGAAAGGGGCCTAAGATGAAATTATGGCACATATACTGTGTGTTAAGTTTGAGTGCCTTTAGTGGATGTGTTAAAAATCCTTCAGCCACCTATAAGACAGAGCAGTTTGTAAGCACTGAAGGGCGTTTTCTTCAATCGAGTTCTGCAGGTAATCTTTTTGCCACAGCAATCAAGGAAGAAAACAATCTCGACATGGCCTTTGTACCCACCGATGCTCTCCTCGATGAGGGTTTTGCATTGGTGACGCCAAATATGAGCTCTTCCCATTTGAATACGCGGCTTTATCAACAAGTATACAATCAAAAGCGATCTGCCTATAGAGTAGGTACCATACTAGGTAGGGATCTGGAAAAATTTATCCTCTCGCGTACCATGGAAACTCTGCGCCATGACCTTCATGTGGCGGGCTTAACCTACGATATCGTTCTTGCTGGTGGAGTGCCACAAGTTGTCCATATCCGCGATGAGTCAGGTGAACCACTTGAACCCGATAGGCTATACAGAATAGCTGTGGAAAACCAAGCTTATCGTACGGTTTTTCCTGGCTACTACTACCGCCAGGGTTTTAACTTTAGCTTCCATCTAGAAGACCGTGTGGTTTATGCTAAGGATAGCGTTTTGAGTTACCTTTCACGGGTGAAATCATTAAAGTCTTTTGAGCGCTTAAGGTCACAGGTGACATTAGTAACCCGTGGAAAAGTACCTGGTATTACAGCCATTGGAACTATTCAAGGGAATACTCATTTTTCCAAGTATGTTGGCAAAGTCGTTACCGTCGAGGGCGTTGTAACAGCATTTGGCGCTGATAATGAAGGGAGTCGTTCCGGTATCTATGAGGGCTTTATCCAGTCGGTGCAACAAGATAATGATTTGCGTACATCAGAAGGCATTTACGTTGATTTTCTAGGGCTTGATGTCTCCGACATATCAGTAGGTAGTTTGATTCGGGCTACAGGAGTCGTGTATGAGGATGTAGTAGATGAAGGACTGACGCGTACTGGCTTGCGTACCTTATCCGAGCTTACGGTGCTCGCACAAAACCAGACCCTACCCAGGGCGGTTATGCTAGGGGAAGATATAAAAATTCCTAACCAAGCTATTTCCCGTTTCGCCGGTAATCTAAATAATCGTCGTTATCTTCACCTTGACGAAGGGCTAGACTTTTGGGAGTCCTTAGAAGGTATGCGTGTTAGGGTGCCTCAACCTCAAGTGGTTGGCTTTGCAGGTGGTAGAAAAGACTTGCTGTCACGGGACAGACCTAAGGGGTATATCAATATATTTGTAGCTGCAAAGAATTCCCTAAGTCCGAAACAGCTAACTCCCCAAGGAGGAGTGATTATCGATAATCTCGAATTTGATTATAATCCCGAGATTATCCGTGTCATTGACCATCACTTGGCGCCGTCTGTGAGCCCCAAATATGTATATGAAGTGGGGGAAATATTACCTCAAGATTTGTGGGGAGTCTTAGGTTACAATTTCAATCTTTTTGGCAGCGGTGAATATACTCTCTATGTTACTAGCGGCGACTTCAATGAGGGACGTAGCAAGAAGGTGACTCCTCTCTCAGATAAACCCAAAAGTTCCTTGATGCCGACGCCTCATCGGTTGACCGTCGCCTCTTTTAATGTAGAAAATCTATCGGGAAATGCCGAAGACACTAGTGGTGATCAAAAACGCTTTAATAACATCGGTGAAGCCATTGCTAACAACTTGAATTGTCCTGATATTTTAAATCTTGTGGAAATTCAGGATAACGATGGTCCTATTGATAGTGGTAGCGAGCAATTAGGTCCGGATGCCAGCCTTACCTTGCAACGTCTTGTAGATGCCATTACCTGCCCGGAAGATGTTGTCTATGAGGTTATCAATATTGACCCGTTTGAGAATGCCGAGGGAGGCGAGCCTGGAGGGAATATTCGCGTAGCCATGATCTACAATAGCAACAGAGTAAGCTTCACCCGTAGAGGGCTTGCCAATGCTGATACGGAGGCTTACTTTGACTCCTCTGGGACTTTAGTAGCGAATCCTTCCCGGATTGACCCGCGCCATCCTGATTTAAAAGGGGTAAGAAAGCCCTTGGTCGCTGAGTTTCTGTTTAAGGGAGAAAAAATTATTGTGATTGGTAATCACTTTAATTCTAAAGGCTCCGATACCTCGTTATGGGCTGCCAACCAACCACCGCAATTCAAGTCCGAAAGTAAGCGCACCAAAATTGCCGCCTTAGTGAATAATTTTGCGACGCAAATCCTCAATAAGGACTCTGAGGCAAACGTGATAATTTTGGGTGACTTCAATGACTTTAACGAGTCAAGACCCCTTAAAACATTAGAAGGTTCTAATCTCGAAAACCTGGCTAATGTCAAAGATAGTGATGGTCAACCCCTTGTGTTACCAAACGATCAGTACACCTATAACTTTGGTGGAAATTCGCAACCACTTGACTTTATAATTGTTTCTGAAAATTTAATAACGAAAAAAGATCCAAAGCTTGAAATCATCCATATTAACACGGACTATATGGGGCAGGTATCGGATCATGATCCCATCATAGCTAGCTTCGAATTTAAACCATAAGAGGAATGCCCCCATAGTGGGCTTTCTTTCTTTCCAATCCCGCCAGGAAGCGCTAGAATTTTCCCTCATCTTCTAGGTATGAGGGGTTTTACATGTTAGAAGCATTAAGTCGTGAACTTTGTGGCACAAGTCTTCCTCCCTTAAGTGGTAATATCTATTGTGTTGGTCGTAACTATGCCGCCCACGCTAAAGAGTTGCAAAATGAGATTCCCCAAGAGCCGGTTATATTCCTTAAAGCACCGGCAGCATTGAGAGCTTGGCACTCGGGTCCTCTAGCCTTTGCAGAAGAACAATTCCATCATGAAGTAGAACTAGTTCTGCTTATAGGAAATCATATCGATCGTAATGGTGAAGCAAGGTTAGAAGATATTACCGCCATGTCTCTGGGTATTGACCTTACGCGAAGAGGAGTACAGTCAGAACTGAAAGTCAAGGGATTACCTTGGGGCATAGCCAAAAGTTTTGCTGGTGCTGGGATCTTGTCGCCTTTTTCGCCAGTGAACAACCATATCTTGACAACAAATATCGGATTTGAGTTACTGGTAAACAATGAGCTAAGACAAAGTGGTGAAACTAGAAACATGATTTTTGGCTTTACTGCAATGCTTCGCTATCTGCTGATCCATCAGGACCTCTATCCCGGAGATATTGTTTTTACGGGGACACCACAGGGAGTAGGGGGATTGCACAAAGGTGATCGTATCCATGGACGTTCTCGGCAGTTAGGTATCGATATCAAAGGCGTACTCTAGCATCGATGAGTAAAGTTACCAGGGTAGTGAATTTACGGTAAATACCGTCTGGGGTCATCATGCGATGACCAATTTTGTGCAAAATAAAAAAGCTGGGGTCGTGAAAAGAAGGAGGCTTCAACGGTCGGATACTTAAAAAACATCAGAAGTATTATTCAGCATCGAGAATTGCTTGAGCTAATGCTGGTCTCGTCGGTGTTACCCAAATCTGAGGCTGGCCTGATGACTCCACAACGTTCCATTTGTCGTGATGGAGTGCTTCTAAAAGTATTCATTCCCCAGCCTTTGCAGGAAGATCGTCAGAATACAGCAGTGCAGTTTCTGTTGACTTTTGCACTGCGTTCCCGAGCCAGTGAGTTAGCGTGCCTTTTACATTTTTTATTATGTCCAGAACTAGATCGTAAAGGACTTATTACAACTGTTTCTGAAGAAATGTTAGCAGAGTTGAAAAGTTGCATAAATCTTTACCTGCCACAAGGTATCTTTCCCCTTTTAGGGTTCAATCCTGCAGGATTGTTTCTTGATTTTAGAAGGCCTGCTCATTGCCATTATATAGCGAGTTATGATCCGGAAATCTGTAATAAACCAACCAAGAGAGCATTTTGTGCTGCTCACAACAACGAGACCTGGTGGTATAGGGACAGGAATCATCTTTCACGGTTAGCAACTATGATGCAATTCTATAATGATCTTCACAATTTCTATACTTATGGTAAAGAAGACCTTGATCGTTTGGTGAAGAATTTTTGGGAAAATTTTAAATCGTGGTATCAGGATAGTCAAACGTCACAGCTGCAGTTGGCCATGTCAAATTTAGCTATCAAACATGAATCTCATCTCCAGGATCTGGGGTTCAAAGGATTGAAAAACTTATATTATCAGAAGACTCTACTCTGTCATCCCGATCGAGGAGGGGATCAAGAACAGTTCATATTGCTAAGGCAGAGTTATTTACATTTGAAGCGCTATCTAGAGTTGGCCATATGATTTAAAAATATACCTGAGGCAACAGCTACATTGAGGCTATCGATTTCAGGTGAAATGGGGATGTGCACCGATAGATCAGCCAGTTCACTTATTTTTATATCAATACCCTCCCCTTCGTTTCCCAACACCAAAACACTATGGGGCGCAAAGGAGTGCTGATTTAAACAGATGCTCTTACTACTTAAATCTGCAGCCACCACCTGGTAGCCGGAGTTTTTTAACTGGGTCAGTGCGGTAGCCAAGCTCTTGCAATGGTGTAGCTGGCATTTAAATACAGATCCCATGGACACCCTAATGGCACGCCTAATAAGGGGAGAGCAGCTATTCTCATCGATTAGGATGTGGGGAGCCTGCAAGGCAAGGGCATTGCGTACTATAGTTCCAACATTCTCCGCATTATTTACTCCATTGAGTGCTATGATATGCTTCCCTAAAGCGCGTAAAGGTACATCTTTGGGGCGATGGGCCAGGGACATGACCCCTTGATGGATACGAAAACCAGTAAGTCGTTTTGTCTGTTTTTCGTCTGCAATGAGAATTTGTATGCGGCCCCGCTCTAGGAATTCTCGATACTTTTCATAAAACTGTAGGGGGCATAGGACAGAAATAACATCGATTTCTGATGATTTGAGTGCTCTTATAGTTAAACGCCCACTGTCAATAACGATCGTTTGATGATCTTTGAAGTAGCTATCCCTTTGCATGGCAAATACCCTGTAATCTTCCGCTGTCGCCTCACGCAGGTTCATAAGCTCCTCATCTTGTTATCATAGTGGATCTGCTTTGTACTTCGCCCAGATGATATCCGTTCCCTGGATTCCCGTTTTCTCATATATCAAGCCTGTAGAAAATACTCTTTTTGTAGGATGTGAACCAACTTTGGATTTGAATATGATTTATTTATATTAATAATTACAAATAATTATAGAAAAGTCTTACGTGTCAGGGAAAAGAGTCGAGAAAGGTTCTAAATACATTTTCGGGAGAAAAATTAACATGAGCTGTCCAGCCATCTCAGAAACCCATACAGTGATACGTATTTTACACTATGAAGGGTACTATTCGTTACTCTTTGAGGATGCATCCATCCTGGCCATTCCATACTCTTTCTTACAGGAACCCTGTCTAGGGGAGAAAGTTGTGATCTTGCGAAGCCATGAATATGGCTTTATCATCAAGATTTCTTCAGAGACTCAAGACCTAAACTTAGTTTAAGTTCATTAATTTTTTAGGAAGCAATGAGGACATTATCCTTGCAAGTTACTGGGGGACTGCTACAAATAAGTAGTGAATACTGATTTTGAAGGAGGCGAATGATGGAAAAAATTGCTTGGTGTCGAAAGGAGGTTTTCAAGAACCTATGGTCTCATTATTACCAATTAGTGCCATATGCTCCGATGATTGAGCAGGCCTTTCGTGATCGTGGTGACTCGTGGATTGAGGATCATGTTGCATTTCGTACTTTGCCTGGAGAGTATACCGGAAAGCATATATTACAACAGATTTTCGAAATTCTGGGGTATAAAAGACAAGACGACTATCATTTTGCAGAGAAAAAACTTGATGCTTTTTGGATGAGTCCCGATGATACTGCAGGTGCTTCCCATCAAGCTTCACCTAAAATCTTTATTTCAGAACTTATTCCCAGTAGTTTTTCTGATGATTTTAAAAGTGAGTTGAAGCACATTACTGCACAAGTGAGTGTTTCTCCGATTCCCTTTTTAAAAGCTCTGGAAGCAGATGTTAAACATGGTAAAGCTGGTGCTGGCGAGCAACTAATAGCAAGTATCTCTACCATTCTTACTCAAGGTCCATCTTGGGCGCGTCCCACGCAAAAATCCTATCAGTTGTTGAAGCAGGAAAGTGATTATGCTGCTTGGACTTATTTATTTGGCCATCAGATTAACCACTTTACAGTCAGTAGCCATTTAATCGAAAGCTTCTCTACTATTGAGGAACTGGGTAGTTTCATTGAAAATAAGTTGAAAATCCCTATGAATCATATAGGGGGTATGGTTAAGGGAACTCCAGAAGTATTTTTGGAGCAGATTGCAACCATGGCCGCAAAAATTAATTATCAATTCCAGGATAATATGGCTGAAATCAGTTATGGATTTGTAGAATTTGCAAAGCGCTATCCCTTAGCAGGAAAAAAACACGATGGAAACTGGCACTCCTATTATCAAGGCTTTGTGTCTGCTAATGCCGATAAAATTTTTGAATCAACTTATAAATAGCTAATATTATATATAAATAATTAATACCCATTTATGCCAAACAACGAACCTCCGATGTCACATCACAGGTTTTGTTGTTTGGCGGGCTATTATGCAAAAATTTCTTGGGATGCTGCTGGGCTTATTCATTCTTACTGATAATACTGTTGCCAAGATGAG
>JBNKNM010000167.1:0-12510 GCA_050293845.1 Pseudobacteriovorax sp.
CGTTCTGAGCCAGGATCAAACTCTAACGTTTAAATCCTAACTAGCTATTAGCTAGCTTATCTTTTTCAATCTGTTTTGAGTCCTGAAGACTTTTGCTGTCCTCCTGAGCTACTCTGAAGAACCTCAGTGAGATTCCTCATTTCATTCAGAATGACACTCATCCAGAATTGACGTCTATGATTTCTTTATGTGTCTTACTATTCAGTTTTCAAAGAACTTTTCGCCTGCCTTTTTAGGAACTTGCTGCTGAGTTGCGTTAGCGCCTCATCAGTGGCGTGAGGAAGACTTATACGGACTTGCCCCCCAGGAGTCAACATTTAAAACAAAGTTTTTTTATTTTTTTCTTCAGAATTTTAACCACTTACTGTGCCATATTATCTTTTAGTTAAAAAGCCCCATTATATTAAAGTTTTAGATCACTATTACCGATAAGGCTGAGAGGGAGGGCAGCGCCATGCTAGTAAAATTTTCTGCTATTTTTTTAGGAATGTGCTTAACATCGTCCTGTGGATTAACAGGATCACGCTATGTTGACTATAAGTCAGAAAACAGTCCAAATACAACCGGCACTCCAGGTAACGAGGACGATACAGCAAATGCAGCTCCTACATTCTGCCAACAAGCTAATGACTCGATTAGCGATGCTTTTACGACTAAAACAACTGAATGTAGCTGTCACACTGCAACAACTCCTCCCATAATATCGGGAGATGCCAATGCTGACCGCTTAGAATTTGTGAGAATCACAATTGCCGATTACGATGGAACATACGCAGACTTAGCGGCTTATATTAAAACTGAAGGACATGCTGGCTACACAGCAGCAGAGAATAATGTTGGGATAAGCCAAGCACTTGATGACTGGGTTATCAATGAGAACTCCATCTGCCCAACTCAGTCAGATTCTCCTTAATTATCCGTACGGGTTTAGCTACTCTTGCGATTATGCTCAGGAAAAAAACTGCGAAACTCATTTTTCTCACCTTCCGTAGTATATTGCCGGTAGGTATAGTTTCTAATATCTGCGGTCACTTTCTCCAGCTCGCTGCGCTTGCACCTTTCGTCATAGTCTATAAGTACATAGTTAAGACCAGTTTGGAGGACCTTTAAGGCCATGATTAAATGATCTAATTTTTGGGCAATGACATCTTCGGAGGAAAGGGCCCCAATCATTCCCACCAGCAAATTAGCTAGATCGTTATCGAGGTCTTGGACATTTTTCATATCATTGGTGAATTTGCAGGAGAACCGCTTGATGCGGTTTTGTAATAGAACTTCTGGCTCGGCTGTGGTTAGTTCAGAAAGATCCTCACCCCGATGAAACTTTACTTGCGCCTCTTCAAAGAGATCATCAATCATCTTTTGGAGACCATCAACGAGAACTTGAGTTTCAGCGTCAGGATTGAAGTAAGCCTTTTCCAATGCCTGTTCAGCGATTTCTTTTTTCTTTTCCGTGGCATTACTAATATTTTTAACGCCTTCCATAACCGTATCAACAGTTCCTTCCATAGTTTCTCTTATTGACAGGAGCTGCTTTTCCATAAGGCCAGAGAAGCGATCCAAGAACTCAATCAAGAATGCACTTCCCTCTTGAAAATCATCGTTATTATGAACCATGGGTAAAAACCTTTTTTGATCAAAAAAAACTAGCCAGCTATTTTGGAGACAGCAGCTACCAATTGATCGGGTTGAAATGGTTTTACAAGCCAGCCTTTAGCCCCAGCTTCCTTAGCTCTCTGAATGAGGTCAGAGGCTCCCTCAGTCGTTAGCATGATGACCGGAACGGTATTGCCGTCAGATTTTAATTTTTCCACCATTTCAAGGCCATTCATATTTGGCATGTTGACATCGCTAATCACCATGGCCACATCCGCATTGGCTTTCAACTTATCGATACCATCTTGACCGTCTTCTGCTTCGATCACCTCATAGCCACCTTTCGTTAGGGTAAAGCTAACCTGCTGACGAATTGTTTTTGAATCATCGACTATCATAATTTTCTTACCCATCGCAAAAATCTCCTCTTTTGCTTCACGATACTTTTTTATTAGCTTTTGGTTGCCCAAAGATCTTATGAAATATTTCTTTCTCTTCTTCAGCGGTGTAGCTGCAATACACTTCGGTGAGAATTTCGTTTCTTAGCTGCTTAACATTCTTCTGTGTCTGATAGTCCCGATGATGGCTCACGACCTTTGCAAGTCCTGAGCGGAGCTGATAAATTGCCTGAATAACATGGCTCAACCTTTGTGCCATCACATCATCCATAGAAACCGAGCCTACGACCCGAATAAGGAGGTTCTGTACCTCGGTATCCGTGGTACTGAGAGCCTCCATATGCTTAGAAAATACACCGCCAGCTCTACGCAGCTTACTTTCGAGAAATGCACGGCGTTTCTCCAATGACTCTGCACTGGCAACCTCCCCTTCGCGATCTAAGTCTTGGGTAGAAGTTTTTTTGAAGTCATTATTATGATCATCGCGTACCAAAACTTCTGATGCCTGATTTTTCTTTGCGTCCGCGGTGGATGAGATATTGCTCACTGATGACATAACGTCTTGCACCGTAACTTCCATCAACCTGCGAATAGCTAGAAGTTGCTGTTCAGCTAATGATGTCAGATCTCTAATGAAATCCACCAAGACTTTAGCTGCCAAAAAAGCTTCTTTACTATCCAAACCTGCTTACCCTTATGACAATTGCAACGAGAAAAGTTCTGTTATATAAAACAGCTTTTCTATCGGATAAATTAGAAGAGTCTTAAATGGTGACGCGAACCAGACCCCGGTCATAAAATTTATTCCAATAATAACAAAAGATTATTGAATAGCCCTTTTTAGTTTTGTCAAAATACTGACAGTATCAAAGCCCCTCATTGGGATATGGTATAATCATCATTAGTAATTTCCTCATTGTCGTAGAGTGGTAAATTTGAAAACTGACATCTTAGACTTTTTTTACGAACATACATCTGATTTTGACTGGCACGAGGGTCTTGATCTCTACACCTCTGGGAAAGTTAAGGATGTCGGCAGTATTCATGGACTAGTTACAGGCAAGGTCAGCTCTAATATCGGGCGCGACCTTGAGGTCCGGATGAAAATTCACCCTAATGGGCGATTTATTCAATGGATCGAATGCACCTGTAGAAAAAACCGCACAACCGGTCAATACTGTGAACATATTTCTGCATTAATGGTCAGTCTACAGCATGACCATCAGAAATATCTTGCCAACATTGATGGCAAAATGCCGATGAAGGCACCATCCATCCCGCGAAAAGTACGTTCTGCTATCGCCAAAAAAGAGCGGGAAAACCCTCAGCCAAAGATGGATGGAGCAGCCCAATCTATCATCAATCACCTGAAGAATATCCACTCCATTCGGCTCATCGCTAATGGACCCACCATTAGAGTTCGCGCAGAAACTAAGCCCAGTGAGTTTAAAAATTATACCTTGCAGCTTGATGAAGCAGCTAAGTTTCTTTCTTCATCACCACGCCATAAAGCTGCCACTCCTGAAGTTAGGGAACTCACGGTACATAAAAGTACCGTGTGTTTAGGTACGCGTATCTATCAGCTAGAGCCCGAAAAAATTATTGCCGAAAGAGTTGTTGGCATCCGCCACACGGCAACAACTCACAAGAAGCTTGAACAACAAAACACAGATCAATCCTTTTCCATAGCACAGCATCGCTTTTACGCTGATGATAAATCGAAAAGCAAAGAGGCCATCTACGAATTTATTTCCGCAAAAACAGCATCCCGATATATTGGTAAAGAATATTTTTTTTACCCCAAAAGAGGTTTTTGGAAGCTGGATTTGACTTATCTCCAACCCGAATGGCACGAGCTTCCCCTGAAAAAGACATTTAAAGACGATCTTGCAGCACAACTGATCAATAACCAGTTCAAGGAATACTTAAATCTTGGCCCCATTTGGCTAGATGAAAACCTCAAAAAACACAACATTGAATTGACCCCTCACCTGTCGCAAATTGAGGTGCACAAATCTGAAGAGGGATGGTTTTACTTAGACCCCAAATATGGCCAAGGTCAAGACTCTGTCTCCATGATCGATCTGATGCTGCAGTATCGCACCAACAAGCGCAACTTCCTCAAACGTGGCAATAAATGGGTGAAAGTACCAGAGTTTATAAAAGACCATAATTGGAGTGTCGATGAAACGGGGAAATACCTCAAAGTCGATGCCCTTGGTCTCATGCGCCTGAAAGCGGCCGTGGGTGATTTTGACCAGTTTGTGGGTAGTAAAACCACATTAAATCGCTTACGCAATCGTTTCGAGTTCAAACCTGAAGGTAAGGTACCTTCTCTTAAGCACACTAAATTGAATTTAAGAGAGTACCAATTAATAGGGCTGCGCTGGATGTGGTGGCTTTACGAGAATAGTCTGCACGGCCTATTGGCTGATGAGATGGGGCTGGGCAAAACCCACCAGGCTATGGCGCTAATGTCTGTCATTCAAAAGAAAAAGCCCAATGCCATTTTTATTGTCATTTCCCCAACAACAGTTTTAGATCACTGGGAAGACAAAGTAAATGATTTCTGCCCTAACTTAGCCCCTTTCAAACATCACGGCCCGAAACGCTCCCAAAACATCAAGTCGTTTCCCAAGCATCACTACACCATGATCACAAGCTACGGTGTCCTGTTAAGGGACCTTAAATCCATCTCCTCCCATCATTGGGATGCCGTGATTCTCGATGAAGCCCACTTTGTAAAAAATAATGATACAGCCACCTATCGAGCCGTATGCAAACTTTCTGCAGATATTCGCATTTGCTTAACGGGTACACCCATGGAAAACCATCTTAGCGAACTCAAGAATATTTTTGATTTCTTGATCCCGGGCTACTTGGGTTCTGACGACTATTTTAAAAAACATTTTATCTCCCCTATTGAAAAAGGGGACGCCCGTGAAACAGAGAATCATCTGCAAAAGCTCATTCATCCCTTTAAAATGCGTCGCAACAAGGCTAATGTCTTAAAAGACCTTCCTGAAAAAGTGGAAGATATCCGCCACTGTGCCCTGTCGGGCGATCAGGTAAAAGTCTACAAAAAAGTCCTGAATCTAAAGGCTAAGCCCCTTATCCAACAACTTAAAGATGATCAGGTTTCCATTCCTTACTTGCACGTCTTTGCCACTCTAACCTTGCTAAAGCAGGTCTGTGATCACCCAGCACTGGTAGAAAAATCTGATGATTACAGTAAATTCGAATCAGGAAAATTTGAGCTGCTCAAAGAGATCCTAGAGGAAGCCATAGGAAGCGGCCATAAAGTGGTTATCTACAGTCAGTATGTAGGGATGATCAAACTCATTTCCGCTTACTTGAAAGATCAGCACATTGAGCATGTTACCTTAACCGGCACAACCAGAAATCGGGGCAAAGTCATACATAAGTTCCAAACCGATGAAAATTGTAAGATTTTTATTGGCTCTCTGCTCGCTGGTGGTATTGGTATCGATCTTACGGCTGCCTCAGTTGTGGTACATTAT
This sequence comes from Pseudobacteriovorax sp., assembly GCA_050293845.1. Lineage (GTDB taxonomy): Bacteria > Bdellovibrionota_B > Oligoflexia > Oligoflexales > Oligoflexaceae > DT-89. Next base: position 5,516 of record JBNKNM010000167.1, read on the forward strand.
GACCGCTGGTGGAACGCCAGTAAGGAAAATCAGGCCACTGATCGCGTTTACCGCATTGGACAAAATAAGAATGTCCAGGTCTTAAAATTAGTCAACCGAGGCACCCTAGAAGAAAAAATAGATGCTTTAATCAATAGTAAAAAAGAGCTTTTTGAAAAATTCATGGATAGGGATGAAGAGGCTTACAAATCCCTATCGCGCAGCCAGTTGATTGAGTTGTTACAATAGTTACTTGGCATGGGCAGAATTTAAAAAGTCCCTTAATCTAAACCGCACCATTTCACGACCAATTAACTCTAAGCTCTCATTTAGGGGGGGAGAGTCTTTACGGCCGGTAGCGAGTAATCGTACAGGCATAAAGAAGTCCTTTGGCTTCCAGCCAATTTTATCTTTGTAGGCTGCTAAACAATGACCAATGGATGCAGCATCCCAATCATAAAGCTCATCAAGTTCTAAAATTAACCCTTTAAGCATATCGCGTAATTCTTTTTTCTCCTTGCCCTTAGGTAGGATAGTTAGACCGTCGTAGTTCAACGCCCCATTGAAGAAAAACTGATTATTATCTACGAACTGCTCGAAGCGAGACATACGCTCTAAGGCTAGCGGCTTCAGTTGCAAAAGAAATTCTTCAGAAAACATCTCATCGCGGATGTAATTGACAAAGGCCTTATCATCAAGTTTGTGCATGTAAGTTTGATTCAACCAAGTAAGTTTAACCTGATCAAAAATAGGTCCACCTAAGGAAACATTCTTAAAATCAAAAACTTCTACCATTTGATCAAGGGTAAAGACTTCTTGATCATTACCAAAGCTCCAGCCCATCAACCCCAAAAAATTCACCATGGCTTCAGGCAAAATTCCGGCACGTTTATAGTAACTTAAGGAAACCGGATTCTTGCGCTTTGAAATTTTTGATTTATCCTTATTCCGCAGCAGCGGCATGTGTATCCATTCTGGCTCTTGCCACCCAAAGGCCTTATACAGCAATACGTGTTTTGGCGTTGAGGAGATCCATTCTTCAGCGCGAATAACGTGGGAAATGTCCATAAGATGATCATCAACCACATTAGCAAAATGATATGTGGGGTATCCATCTGACTTGATCAGAACCTGATCGTCCATTTGCTCGTTGTTGATCTCGACAGAGCCCCTGAGCTTATCCTTGAAAACAGTCGCTCCTGATGTTGGCATTTTTAAGCGCACCACAAACGGCTGGCCTCCTGCTACCAATTCGTTTTGCTCCGCTAAACTTAGCCCGCGACACTTACCATCGTACTTTGTTTGCAAGCCTTGCTGTTTTTGGGAGGCACGCAATTGGTCGAGTCGTTCCTGACTACAAAAGCAACGATATGCTTCCCCCTTATCAATCAACCCTGCGACATGCTCTTGATAAATTTCAAGTCTCTCTGATTGGCGGTAGGGACCTCGCTCCCCTCCGACATCGGGCCCTTCCTGCCAATCTAGACCTAACCAACGAAGACTAGAGAAAATCATGGCTTCACTACTGGACTTAGCACGGGTTTGATCGGTATCTTCGATACGTAGAATAAAATCACCGTCATGACTTTTGGCAAATACATAGTTAAATAGCGCTATATAGGCTGTGCCCACGTGAGGATCTCCCGTTGGTGATGGAGCAATTCTTACGCGAACCTTAGTTTTTTCCTGCATTTTTACTTTTCCCTCAGCTTTATATTGAAACCGTCAAAAAGTTCCTATATACAGTAACATTCCCATAATCGGGTGTACCAGTTTCACAGCGTTATAGTGGGCCAAGGCCTTCTCTGCAACATTGATTTCCGTAATTTAGCAATTTTTTTTGAATATTTGGCGAGGGTAATCATGGACAACCAGTCTCAATACACGGAAGAGGGTGTCGCTGGCACTCTTTTTATCAAAGATGTTGATAGGATAGACTGCGCAACTTTTGAGCCCAACCAAGGTGTAACGGGGAAGTCATGGTATGTCGATATCTACGTGACTGGCATCCTTGACAGCAACGGTTTTGTCCACGACTTTAGCTTATTAAAAAAGCTCGTTAAAAATGTCCTGAAGTCCACCATCGACCACTCGCTGCTCATTCCCATCCAGTCAAAACAAGTGGCCTATGAAACGGAAAACCTTAGCGAATTATGGACTTTAAATGCTAAAGCGCGGTTATCAGGGGTCGACTCTACCTGGGTCTACAAATGCCCTAAAGGAGCTGTATATCCCGTAAGGTGCGTAAAAATAAGCCGCGAGATCCTGGAGCAGGAATGCCGCAAACTCATCCGCCACCGATTACCAGAGGATGTCCATGACGTAAAGGTAGTGCTGCGCAAAGAAGGTGGTAAGAAAGACGACTCCTTCTTTCGATATACCCACGGCATTACAGGCCACGAGGGTTTATGCCAGCGGCTTTTTCACGGCCATCGCAGTTTAATCGAAGTTTATGTAGCTGATGAGCAACGTCCCGATATAGAGCGGTATATTGCCCATGATCTATTTGGATCGATCATCCACATCGCTTCTTTGGACCAGGTTATAAAAGGTGAGTCTGCATTGGGGGTGAGTAAGGATTCTAAGGAATCCACGACACTCAGTTACGAAGGGACCCATGGCTACTTTGAGGCTACCATTCCCACAAATAGGATATTTTTTGTTTCCCATTTTACCAGTATCGAGTGTATTGCCCGAGAAATAGCAGATCATATCATCGAGAAATTTAATCTAAGGGCAAACGTGCGGGTGGTCTGCTACGAAGGGATCGGCAAGGGTGCTGTCGCCGAGGGCTGAGGGCCTCCTGCTTTGATAATAGGATCTGACACTATTAAGAAACCAATGCCGCAAGTCCTCAACTCCCTGACTCATAAATGACTCGGGGTGATACTGTACCCCCACAGCTGGCCAGTTGAAATCCCTGACATATTCGACCATTTCAACCTCTCCCCACTGGTTGAGCATTGTTATACATTTGCGAAGAGATCGCGGTAGTTCGACCACAAGGGAGTTGTAACTAGCTACCTTAACAATACTTTTAGCAGGAAAAACCAAGCCATGGGACTCTTGATGCAGCTTACGGGTGGCTCCATGAAAGGGATGTTTAGACTGCTTTAAAGTCGCACCTTGGACACAAGCTAAAATTTGGTGGCCCAGGCAAACCCCTAATATAGGTGCTTTTCCCAGCATATCATTCACCAGATCCCACGTGATAGTAGCGTCTTGCGGTGTCTTCGGACCTGGTGATAACACCAGTGGTAGCTGCTGATCAGCTACGGCCCGCATAGCAGTAAAATCATCAAAGTATACATGACGTATCTTATAAACTCCTGGATTATAGTCTAACCAATCTAGGAGATTAAAACTAAAGCTGTCATAATGATCTATAAGTGCAAATTCCATAAGGCTAAGTTCCCTAGCTCGTTAGCGCCTAAATAGCAAATGGAGACACATAACATGATAAAAATATTGTATATTCTAACCTTCCTAGGAATAGCTTCCCCCAACCTTGCCGCGCCTGCTCTACAACCTCTTTTAGCTCTTAACCATTATAATCCCTTGGAGCCAGCTTATTCCCGTGGTGCTATGGCATTTAATATGGGAATAGGCTTTGAGGAGCTGCAGTGGTCCGCAAACCCCATAGCCAACCACCAGCTACATCTGGGCAGTGAGAAAAACAGCGCTTCTATCAGTCTTTATAATGCCTTCCTCAATTTAGGAACCCGTTGGCCTGTGGATTTTGGGCTTATATTCTCTCAAATCGGTCAAAATTCCGGTACTCGCCTCGGAGGACATATCCAATGGACCATATATCAAGGTTTTCGTCTCCCCTCCATTGCTATTAGAGCCCATGGCAGTCAAATAATGGGGCTCGACTCGATTGCTGTTGAGGGCTTAGGAGCTTCCCTAGCTATGGATTACTCCCTTTTACGCTATTTTACTTTTACCGGATGTCTGTCCCTGCAGCGCGATACCATAACTTATGCTTTGTCTGGAAATCCCAGCTTTCAACTTGGTCCTGAAGATACCAAAGAGTCCTATATTTCTAGCTCTAGAACCGTGGGCCTTACTATAACTTTGGTGCCAGGTGCATTAGAAGTTTCTATTTTTGAGGAGTATTTTGAAGACATGGAAAAACGATATTTAGCGAAAATCCACTTTGGATTTTAGATTACGAATACAATAAACCCAACATGAATCGCATTGGCAAGGACATCTCGAACCCATCTTTGAGCAACTGAATGTTTATCTCAATTTTCCTACTTAAGGAGCTTGAATAATTTGCTCTCCCTATTGCTTTCATTTCGAGTAAAAACAATTTTTTGGCGATTTCCCAGCGATTTTTGAGTTGATTTTTTTTAGGCTAAGATAGCCTTCGATTTTTTCATCTAATGCATATTTATCGATTAAGCTTTTTTGTATTTTTCTAAGACTAGATTTTTAGTTGTTCGCTCTTCATGAGAAAATTCTTGTATCTCCTTTGCTGAATCTTGAAGATTCTAATGCTATTTAGTAGCTGTTGCTTTTCTATATCGAACTGTTGTTTAGATATTTCAAGTCTCTGCGTGGTGAAAGCTGATTGTACTAGCATTGTTTTCCTGCGGTTAGTACTTGAAAGTGAATCCTTAAGTTTCCAGGACAAACTCACATAGCCATAATATAAAGATCATTTCCTTTCCACATATAATCTTCAGATAGACCACCAACTAATTATGTATCGCTTTCCATTTCAAATAGAGTAGAATTATAAGCTAGAAGCCACCTGCCAAATGCTTCCAGAACGCGAGGCGAGAGGATCGAATCTATCCATTTCCTGGGCACGATACAATGCTGTACGTAGCTTGGTCTTAGTATAGGGAAACACCTATTCCCATGGGCACGCTGATAATACTGTAAATATCAAGCAACCTATGAGCCAATTCATATGGATCATTCCTCCGCTGATTTTTTTATATCAAAATTAAGAATTTTAATTAGGTACTGAAATATCATCTTTCCACCACCTCCTCCTTTAAAAGGTAAATTCCTTTGAATTTTTAGAAAACTGACCATCTTATTTCTCTCGATACTATTTCTTGTAGATAAAGTGCTAGTCCCGCAGATCCAGTGAATAATCCATTCTCTGATTTACTATCCCAACTATCAATTGCATGCATAGCGAATTTTCTGGAGTACATCAACCATTCATCATCACCAGATGCCAAATATAGTTTAAGAAGTGCGAATCCTGAACCAGCATTACCATGACAGATACAATTACCTTTTACTAAAGGGCCGGCATCAAATATAAGTTTTGCAGCTTTAGAAACAATTTTTTTAATCTCAGGGCTTTTCTTTAGAAGATTAGCTTGGGACAGACCGACGACCAAACCGGTTGCTCCATGACAATATTGTACAAAGTAGTCGCATCTATCGGCGCGAGGCTGGAGATTATAGTACAACTCGCTATTGTCACATTTTGATAAAAATTTGAAAGTTCTTTCAATTATTTGAACTTCACTTTCAGTCCATTTAAAATAGTCACAACCCTCCAATAAAACAGAAATATTACCTAATGCACCGTGAAAATAACCGGTATAAACATAGTCTCCTATATCCCAGTGTTGTGTCCATGTTCTTTTCCACAATTTTCTTTATAGATTCGATAACTGACATATCTTTTGTTATCAGGTACTTTACAAATAAAACTCCTACTTCTCCGAAATAGAGTGAATCTCTTAGTTTATCCGTTGCATTGCTTTCGAGATATCGGTTATGTACTTGCTCAGAAATCCATTTAAAGTCAACAGAAACCTCTTTAGTAAAGCCTATATTTCGCAGAATAAGTAAGCTCAAAAGGACACCGGCATCACCAGCATATAATGAAGTTGCACTGGTAGGATTTTTATGAAGCCTATATTTGGCAACTAAATCAAAACTAAGCTTAAATACTAGAGTATCTATAAAGTTCGATATTTTTTCAGAATTCCATTCTAAATTTTGCACAAATCGTCTATGTTTGGACTTATTAAACTTCAATGTTTTCATTGAAAAACCTTTTCAAAATCTAATAGATTTGGATTCGTAATATAGGGTAAGTCTTTCAATTCAACTTTATGTATATACAAAATTGGTACTTTCGCTTGTAATATAAGAACATGCCGTGCATCATCTTCATATTCAGACAGAATCCGCCTATCAAATCTCTTCTTGTTTTAGGAGTCGTAGAACTATTGTCTATATACTTTTAAAGTATGGTTTAAAGCTGCTTAGCCACCCATTAAATGGGTATAGATAGCTGTCTGGACGATAGACGAAGCGCATAAGTTCATATAATCCTGAATCTCGTCTCTTTTTATATTCACTTTTGCTTAGAGCTTTTTACTTCTAATAAACGCTCTTCACTAATTCCACTGCTACTAGTAAATAGTATTCCTAAGCGAAATTACTCGACATCAATACTTCCTCCTGGCCCTCCTAAAGAACTCATATGTATATCTGGAAATTCGTAACATATGAACAAATCGAATAGTCGCTTGTATTCTTCTTTTACGTTTGCTCCATTATTGTTCTCAATATGATTGAGACATTCTGAGCATCGATCAAAAAGCTTCAAGGGTTCCCACCATAACTACCCAGAAGTTTAACTTTTTCTAATACTCTAAATCTCAATACCTTTTTCCTCAATAAGGCGTATCATCGCTTTAGAAACTATCAGACGGAATCGTCTTAGGTGAGACAATACTGTATTTTGATTTAGCTCTAAAGCTTCACTTATTTCTTTCACCGATTTATTTTTTAAGTAGAAAAGTTTGGCGACTTTTGCGCGTGGTCCTTCCTTGTGATTTTCAATTAGCTCTGTTAATAACTGTAGAGAATATTCTAAACGCACTGAATCCATGATATCATCAGCGACAAGGACGACTTCCGAAGCGCCTTTTTCTCCTTTAAAAATATCTGTTGCCGAAATACTGATAATATTTTTTCGCTCTCTGATTTCATTAATACATCTATTGCGAGCAATAGTTTTCAACCAG
>JBNKNM010000168.1:0-12496 GCA_050293845.1 Pseudobacteriovorax sp.
TAGGTAGAAAGACATAGGCTTCAAATTGACAAATAAGTCTGAAAGCGTTTAAACAGAATATAGAATTCAGTACAAAATTTTTTAATTTGGATCTAATCACAGATGGAATACAACATGCGTGAAAACTCTTTCTTTTTAATGATACAGAGAGCGGCAGTGGCAATGCTTTTCCTGCATTTCCTAGGAATCCAATTGTTAGCTGCAGAGTGGGATAATGAACCACGAGTATTTCAAGTCAACCGTATGAAGCCCCATGCAACACTGATGCCTTACGATACTATAGCGCAGGCACAAGAAGGGGATCGTAAAGCTTCTCCTCACTACCACACCTTGAGTGGTACCTGGAAATTTTTACTCGTTGATAAGCCTGCTGACCGGCATAGAACCTTTTTTCGGGATGGCTTTGATTCAACATCATGGAACGATATTAAAGTACCAGGAAGTTGGCAGGTGCAAGGTTACGATTATCCCATCTATACAAATGTAACTTATCCATGGACAGGATATGAAAATCCTGCACCGCCACAAGCTCCCACCGTTTACAATCCTGTAGGGCATTATCGGAGAAATTTCACCCTACCGGATCACTGGGCTGAGCGCCGGGTGCGCCTGCATTTTGAAGGTGTTGAATCAGCTTTCTATGTATGGGTCAATGGAGTGTATGTGGGATATGCTGAAGATAGCTTCACCTCCGACGAATTTGACGTGACAGATTATGTCAGAAGCGGTAACAATAATATAAGCGTTCAGGTCTTCCGGTGGAGCGACGCAAGTTGGCTTGAGGATCAGGACTTCATTCGCTTGAGTGGAATATTTCGCGATGTTTTCTTGTATAGCACACCCACGGTGCATCTACAGGATTTCCAAGTGAATGCCGATCTTATAAACAATTATGTCGATGGCGATTTACAGGCAAAAGTATGGGTGCGCAACGATAATAAAGCTGCCATTTCAAACCACACGGTGGAAATGCATCTTTATGATATGGATGATTCCCCTGTGATACCACCGGTGAAGCAAACTTTATCTATGACAGGGCATTCCGGTAACGAGGCTACATTGACCTTCCAAAATTATGTAGCAAACCCAGCTAAATGGTCTGCAGAAAATCCCAATCTCTACAAATTTGTGCTGGTTTTGAAAAATAATAAGGGCGACATTATTGAAACAGAGAGTGCCCGTATCGGGTTCAGAAAAATAGAACTCAAAAAAGATACCAATGGCATCACTCGCTACTATATAAATAACCAACCCATAAAATTTAAAGGGGTGAATCGGCATGAGCTTGATCCCGACACAGGCCGTACTGTGAGCTATCAACGGATACTTGAAGATGTTATTTTAATGAAAAAATTTAATATCAATGCTTTAAGAACGTCCCACTATCCTAATAACCCTTATATGTATGAAATAGCTGATGAGCTTGGTATCTATATTCTTGATGAAACCAATCTTGAAACTCACGGTGTTAGAGACCGATTGCCACGAAACGATGACAATTGGCGGGCAGCATGTGTAGACAGGGCTGCAAACATGCTGCATAGGGATAAAAATCACCCCAGTGTTGTCATGTGGTCGTTGGGTAATGAGGCAGGTAGTGGTAATGTCTTTAGTTCTATGCGTGATTATATCCATGCCAATGATCGCACAAGACCAGTACACTATGAGGGAGACAGTGCCAACTCTGATGTCTACAGTCGTATGTATGCTTCGGCAAGGGATGTAGCTTCCTATTCAGATAATAATAGACCTTATGTTCTTTGCGAGTATGCCCATGCCATGGGTAATAGTGTTGGTAATCTTTTCAAATATGTTGATGCATTTTATGCTAACCCTCGTTCTTTTGGTGGTTTTATTTGGGACTTTATAGATCAAGGTTTACGAAGAGATAACGGTAACTATTTCAATTTTGGTGGGCTTTGGGGCGATAATCCCAACGATGACAATTTTTGCGCCAATGGACTGGTTTCACCTGATAGGAGCTTACAGCCGGAAATTTGGGAAGTGAAGCACGCTTACCAAAACATTCTTGTTGCCAACGAAGATATTATTAATGGTAAGGTTAAGATCGAAAATAGGTTTAACTTTACAAACATCAATCAATTTGCCGGGAAATGGGTCCTCACAGAAGACGGTAGCGAGATACAGAAAGGAACCCTCACCGATAGAGCCTTAGATATAGGGCCCCTTGCTTCTAAAATAGTGACTATTCCTTATCTGCCTCCGACTTTAAAGCCAGGAAGTGAGTATAGGCTCACTTTTGAGTTTAGTTTAAAAGAAAGTACTCGGTGGGCTTTAGCTGGTCATGTTGTTGCCGGAGATCAAATTGATATTCCTTATGAAGTTCCCCAAGTCGAAGCTGTAAACACTTCGTCCTTTCCGTACCTACAGATGAGTGAAAGCAGCACAAATATTACCTTTAGAGCTCAAGATTTTGCAGTAACGTTTAGTAAAAGCTCCGGTACCATCACTAATTATAACTATAAGGGGAAGACCCTAGTGAAAGACGGACCGGTTCCCAATTTTTGGCGAGCCCCTATTGATAATGACTGGGGTAACGGCATGTATGGTAGATGTGCAGAATGGCGTCATGCTGGCCAGAATAGAATACTTACAAACTTGACTGTGGAAAATCTCTCATCGACTGAAAAGCGCTTGCTAGTTATGTTCGATTTGCCCAATGCTGGCAGCTCAAAACTAAGTATGACTTATACTATTTATGGAAGTGGTGATGTTCTTGTTGATTACACCCTTTCACCGGATAATAGTATGGATGAGATTCCAGAAGTAGGAACCATTCTTACTTTGCCTGAGGAGCTAAGTAATATCAGATGGTATGGGCGTGGACCTGAAGAAAACTACGTGGATAGGAAAAGAGGTAGCTTTGTTGGAGTTTATGCTTCAACAGTCAGTGATTTTTATGTTCCATACATGGAAGTTCAGGAAACGGGACAAAGAACCGATGTGCGTTGGTTGACCTTACGTGATAACGATGGCATGGGTCTATTGGTCGTGGGATCTCCTGTTATGGAAATTAACGCTCTAAACTATACTCCGGAAGATCTTACAGATACGAAGTATCCGTGGGAATTGGTACCTCGCGATGATATTTTTCTCAAGGTAACATTGCAGCAGATGGGAGTTGGTGGAGATAATAGTTGGGGAGCACGTCCTCATCCAGAATTCATAAATACAGCTAATCGTATTTATAAGCATAGCTTTAGGTTATCTCCCATAGATGATACCAAGAAACCTGATAGAGAAATCGCCAAGGAAGGTTTTCCCAATCTTTGTCAGATTAATAGCTTATCTGAGGGAAAAACAGCCACAGCTTCAAGCCAAGAATTTGGGAATGAGATCCATAGTGGTAACGATGGCGATTCCTCAACAAGGTGGTGTGCTGAGAATGGAGCAACTCCCCAGTGGTGGCAAGTTGATTTAGGGAAGGTCCAAACTATTAGTAAGGCTAATATTACATGGGAGTTTGCTAATAAAAAGTACGACTATACTATCGATGTATCCACCAATGGAGCCAGCTGGACTCAAGTTGTGGACCGATCTAATAATCCCAGTACCAGCCAATTTCAAGAACATACTTTTCCTGCGAGTTTAGCTAGGTATGTGAGAATCAACATTGTAGGATTGGAAAGCAACTCATGGGCTAGTTTTTACGAGTTTAACGTTCTTGGAGAAGGATGTAACAGTCCTAATTAGGGATATAAATTAACTTTAAAGGGCTTGCATGATTATTAGCGACTCATAAGTTTTTTTCAAAGAGTCGTGGTATCATTGCTTGCCCTCTTCCTCAATGGTTGTAAATGGCACTGGTGACAGCATCTCTGGTATTTAAGGCTACAAGTTTGTGCCTCACAACTCCTTCACCAAGGCTTTGCACAGGCGTAGCAAAAAACCTTCTGGCTTTTGATTCTCTAACAGAAGCTCTAATTCGCTGTTGTCAAAGTAAATCCCCGAGCAGGTATTGCATTTATCTATTTTGATACCTGAAATATCTGTTTCTTTTAGATTATGACCACACTTGGGGCATTTCATCCAATGCAGCTTTTTCATGGTCAGCTGTTCTTGCTGCTGTTTTTCAGCGATCCACTTTAACTTGTTTTTTTCTATTAATTCTCGGTTTAGTCTATAGAAATATTCTTCTTCAGCTGTCGAGTGATAGTTCATAATAATCCTTCACTGAAAACGTGTCCTACTTGCTCTGCATGTTTCCATCAGGCAAGTAGTATCATATTAATAAATGCAAGGCCTTTCGGGTAAGACCTGGTCAAAATTATAATGATCATGATAGTGAAACAAGTATTGTGATTTATAGTTTTTTACCGCAACGCCATACGGTCAGTTATATTTCCGCTAAAAATACCTTCACCAATTTATAAATAGGTATTAGCTCATATCGGCTTTGAGTCTTGCTAGATTTATATTTTTGGTAATTTTTTATGACAACGCCATAATTCCTAAGGATCACACATGAAAAACAGCCTACTGAGCAAAAGTTTATTTTAATTAAAGTACATGAGCCTATATCACTCTAGGAAATGGATTCTTTGTAGGGGCTCCGTCATACTGGTCGTCAACCTGAGAACAACGAAATTTAGTATGATCGAATCTCGCTTCAAGTTATGGACTTCCTTGACAGTACCTTGAGAAGTGACGGGATCGATGATCCAATCTATTTTCTATCAGTAGTATCTGCTCGTGAACGTCGGTAGTCATAAGCAGGTATGAATGCGCCCTGTTTATACAAAAATTAGCTACATGGCTGGCTGTTTGCGTTGTTTTTTCTTTCTAGCTTGTTAAAGATTAAAACGCTTGCTCAATTTAAGCAGAGTCGGTAAATATTCTTACCAGGCAAGTCCAGTAAAGTCACAGTAACCCTGAGGAGAATTAAATGAATCAGGAGTTTTCAGCAGCCGATCATCCTCATCGACGTCGGAACCCACTTACGGATGAGTGGGTACTGGTATCACCTCACCGAGCTAAACGTCCTTGGCAAGGTCAATCGGAAATGGTTGATACTCCACGGCTTAGTTCCTACGAGTCAGAATGTTTTTTATGTCCCGGAAACCGGCGTATGAATGGGGATAGCAATCCCCAATATCAGGGAACGTTTGTGTTTAGTAACGATTTTGCTGCATTGCAAGCGAAGACGCCTGAGTTTCGCGCCCATGATCCCCTTTTTAGTGTTGAATCAGAAAGGGGTTGTTCAAGAGTCATTTGTTTTTCCCCAGATCACAGTTTGACTTTACCAGAACTTCAGCTTGGCCAATTGACAGGCGTGGTCGATACTTGGGTTGAGCAATCGGTTGAGTTGGGTGATAATTTTCGCTGGGTACAAATTTTCGAAAACAAAGGTGCAATGATGGGTTGTTCCATGCCCCATCCCCATGGCCAAGTCTGGGCGCAACAACACCTGCCAAGCCTGGCACAAAAGGAACTTTACTGTCAAGATCGTTATTTTGAGCAAAACCATAGTAGACTGCTTTTGGACTATGCGGAGCGAGAAATGCAAGATAAGTCTCGTATTGTGGCGCAAAATGATGATTGGTTGGTGGTCGTACCGTTCTGGGCAGGATGGCCCTTTGAAACCCTGTTGTTACCAAAGTTTCCGGTATCCTGGTTGCACCAGTTAAGAAAGTCCCAACGAATTTCACTAGCAAGTATGATTAAAGATATTACAACCCGCTACGATAATCTGTTCCAGTGTTCGTTTCCCTATTCTATGGGATGGCATAGTGCTCCATATGGTGACATTCAGAATGATTCTTGGCAGCTACATGCCCACTTTTTTCCCCCATTGTTACGATCGGCAACAGTGAGAAAGTTCATGGTAGGTTACGAAATGATGGCAGAACCTCAGCGAGACCTCACGCCAGAACAAGCAGCTGAAAAATTAGCGCTTTGCTCTGATATTCATTATAAGGTTACACGTTAATGAAAGTATTGTCTTACATTTTGAGTTAGTCTCCCATTAATAACTAGAAAAGAGAGAAAAATGACAACGCTAACTAATGAAAAAAATTTAATAGTAAAACTTGGTCAAGAGTTTGAATCTTATTTTTCTAGATCTCCTGATGGTATTTTTAAAGCACCCGGTCGGGTTAATCTAATAGGTGAACATACCGACTATAATGATGGTTTTGTGCTTCCCGTAGCTATTGATCGCTTCACCTGGGTAGCGGCAGCTAAAAGAAAGGATAAACTTGTAAATGCGGTAGCATTAGACATAGATGACTCTCATGTAACTTTCTCCCTTGATGAGAAAATAAGTCATGAAACCCAGGAACTCTGGGGGAATTACTTGAAGGGTGTTGTTAAAGAATTAGTGCAGCATGAATATTCCCTATCTGGTATGGATATAGCGATATCTGGAAATGTACCGCAGGGTGCTGGTCTTAGTTCTTCAGCCTCATTCGAGATGGCGATAGTAGCAGCCTTTTCCAGTATTAATAATTTTCCTATTGATGGTAAGAATGCAGCACGTATAGGTCAAGCAGCAGAAAACGATTTTGTTGGTTGTAAGTGTGGGATCATGGATCAGCTCATCGCAGCCCTAGGCAAAGAGGGACATGCTATGCTTTTGGATTGTCGGAGCCTAGATACCCGGCTTGTTCCCATTCCTGAAAATTGCGAGCTTGTTATTGTTAATTCAAAGATTAAACGAGGACTTGTGGAAAGCGAGTATAATACCCGGCGCCAGCAGTGTGAAGAGGCCGCAGCATTTTTTGGCATCAAAGCTTTGAGAGATCTGGATCTACCAGCACTAGAGGCCGCACAGAGTAAGCTCGACCCTATTATTTTCAAGAGAGCAAAACATATAGTAACGGAAAATAGGAGGACTTTATTAGCGGCTGACGCATTAGCATCGAAAGATTTGCCGTTAATGGGCGAATTGATGGCGGCTTCCCATGTTTCCATGCGTGACGATTTTGCGATTACTGTGCCGGCTATTGATCAGCTTGTGGAAATCATGCAAGGAGTAATCGGCAGTCAGGGGGGAGTGCGGATGACAGGGGGCGGATTTGGAGGTTGTGCCATTGGTCTTATACCCACAACCATGCGTGAGGAACTCATAAAGGTGGTTGAGGATGAGTATCCGACTGCAACTGGTTTACAACCTGAGATTTACGTTTGCTCCGCAAGTGATGGTGGTTTGGTGTCCCGAGAACAGACCGATCGAGCTTCGCAGTAAACATACTTGATCGCCTATATGCATGGTTTTTTATAGTTAGACTGCCATGATTGTGTTGAGTTGTACACAATCTCTGTGTGAGGGAGGTATCCTTAATGGGGGCAGCTTATATGTTGCAAAATAGTTATGGGGTATTTTAAGCTAAAAATGGAACGCTTTATACCATGTTCCATTGAGCTGCGAAATAAGTGCATAAGACGATTTCGCAGTAGATCTTAGCAACTTTTCGAAGTACTAACATTATCACCTGGCAGAATAAGGCGTGGTTCCGGTTTATTTAAATCTTTCGATAAACTTTATAATATATAAGCAAGGTCTTTAATAAAGCTTCTTGCAACAAATGGAATTTTTCTTGCATAAAATTATGACAGGAATTAAAAAACTTTGAACTTTCATCTCTCGATGTTAATCAATTCGGATATATAGAGAATTTCCCGTTTGTTCATTAGCTTTCTGCTTTAGGTTTTGGAGAAAAGTGACATCTTTAAGGGTAACAGCAGTCAGCGGCACTATGGCTCGCAGTTAGATGAAGCATCTTCTTGAGTGCAGCAAGTGGTTTCTTAGTGCGTCAATTATTTCATGGTTCCGCATCACGTTTTTTAAAGACCGGGATCTGGGATTATAATCAGGGGCTTACTCAGCCTTTTGCATTTATAAAAATACTCCAAAAAAATTGCATAATTTATACAGTACAACCGTTTCACTACTGTTAAAAACTAAATTGAGGAAGTTCAAATGATGAGTAAGACTGCTTCATACAAATCTCTTGTATCGGTATCGCTGCTTGGGGCAATGGCAACTATTACTAGCTGTGGCAAACAAGATAATAGCGAGATGAAAAATGTTTTTGGTAATGACGATAGGGTTGTCGTTTCTACTAATCTAGCTTCCCCAGCTTACCCTTATAATTTAATCGGGAAGCTATTTATCGGAAACAGCTCTTGTACGGGTACCTTGGTGGGACCTGATTTGGTGCTCACCGCTGCCCACTGCGTCCGTGACGCGAGAGGTCGATTGAAATCTGGAATTGATTTTGAACTAGGTCACCATGATGGATCCTGGGTTGAATATTCGGCTGTTGCATCTGGAGTTATAGGAGACTACGCAGGAACTAGAGCGAAATCCAAAAATGATTGGGCTGTTTTAAAGTTGGAAAACCGCCTTGGCGACGACTATGGTTGGATGCAGGTGACAGGCTGGAACGCTAGAGATATTCCAGAATATTATCCGGTTACAGTTGCAGGGTACTCTGGTGATGCTGGAATAGGCCGGTATGGTGCTGTACTCACGGCTGATGAAACATGCTACACGAGGGGAACCGAGGCCTTGGGACGCATAGCCCATGATTGTGATATCTTTGCTGGGGCTTCAGGAGGACCCATGTTTGAAATCTACGAAGGTGAAGCTTGGATTGTAGGGGTCCAATCCACAGAGTATAATTCGGGTACCTATCTTGAGTATACCCCTGCAAATAGAAACACCGCAGCTCCCACGTATGATGCTTATGATGCTATAGGAAATCTTTGGGATTAATACGTGACATTGGCATTTGGATTTCAAAATATTAATTTTCGCCCGTTGCCAACTTTTATAAGATGCGTTCACATAACTAATGTCGGGAATTGATACAAAAGAAAAACCTATGAACTCGCTAAAAACGATTAATGAATCATTAAAGGAAAGATTATGAACTAAAAACATTTGCAGGTTTACTAGCCCTTTTGGGATTTTCAGAGGCACGCGTAGTGGCGTCACACCTTGGAAAGGTCTCGATCAAAAAGGTTTAGATGATAACGAGTCTGGAGATTTATTTGGCACAAGTCTAACTGCTGGTGATTTTAATAACGATGGAAAAGACGAACTTGTAGTGGGAGCAAGTGGTGAAACCCCCGGCTCCGGCCCTAAATCCGGTGTGGTATTCATATTTAGAGGTGGTACCAGGGGCATGACTGCTCACCAAACAATTGATCAAGAGGGGGGACTTGGTAGCAATGAATCTGGAGATCGATTTGGGGCAGCCGTTTGCACAGGCGACTTTAACAACGATGGTCGGGAGGATCTTTTTGTTGGAGCCACCGGATAGAAAGCAGGAAATGATCCTACTTCCAGATATGGATTTACTTTTAAAGGAGCAAGGGGAAATCTCACGGCGTGGAATGGGCTAAGCCAGGAGACTAGCTTGTAGAAATTGGGGAGTGTAGCCTCCCTTATTTTCCACCTCTGTTTTCAGAAGGTAGGATATCCTTCCGGCAAAAAGCGATTAATATTGCCAGCGAATATACCGTTTGTAATAGGTAGATTCGCTTTTCCATAGTCAAAGCTATTCAACAGATTTCTTAACGTTTGATTGTCGATATTATCTCCAATCATTAAGTTCCAACTGATAATATCTGGCGTGACGAAACTTCCATAATGATTCTCTGCAGCCTCTCCTTGTTTGGCAAATCTAAATACATGGGAAGGAAAGTTATGGCATTTTTACTTTTGAATATTTTTGAACCTATTAGTGGAAGGTTTTCCATGATGTTGCAGCTCCTGCTGCCATGATGAAAGAAAGGCAAAAGCATCTGTCAAAATGAGTTAATTATCAGTTTCTACAGGAGATAAATGGACTTGTACCACTTCCCTCCAGCCAAGACACCCCAACTGCTAAACTCGCCTCTGCTTGGAAAACACTTTTTAATGATGAAAATTCGGATGAAGCATTCACAAGTTTTGGCAATTTTTTGCTAAATTCTAGCAAACCCCATTACTTCGATAAGGTCACAGCGGTCGTAACTGACTATTATCTCGACGCAGGGAAGGCAGGAATGGAAGTTGCTAATCAACTCAAGGCTGTAGCACTTGAGGTTTCCATTTATCTTTGCTCTAGCACCGATGAGGTGAGTCAAGAATTCTTTAAGGAGTTATGCCAAAGATGCCTTCGGAGGCTATACCAGTCTTATATTCACTAGACGGATAAGAACAATCTGAGGATAACGAGATGACCTTGCTTAAAAGGATAGTCACTGGGTGCTGTTCAATCCCGAGATTTTCTCGTAATATATCTGCAAAAAAATTGATATCCAATCCTGATGGCTAGCTGGGAGTCATTAAATCAATCTCTCCGAATGACAACTTGCAAAAAAATGCTAAACTTTACAGGTGGATACGCAGTATTTAAAAAGTGTAAAGGGAGCATTTTAATAATTTTTCCTGGGAACAGAAAAACTAATGTAGAATCATAGCGTTTGTTGCTGAGTCCAAAATACGAGTTAACTTAGGGCTTTGTATCAGGAAAAATTATCCAGGAGCCAGTATGTATAATCTATTGATATCCGTAGGTGTCTTCACCACACTCCTCATCTTGTGTTCGTTAGAGTATGTAATTTATAAGCGATCTCGCAAAAAATATGCATGGCAAGAGGGTTTGGTTTCTTTTTTAGTGTACGTAGGAGTTGTTATCAAGAGGATTCTTATAGGAGGAATCTTGATCGCTGTTGGCAATTATTTTTACGAATACAAATTATTCGACATAGATTCCACCATATCTACTTTAGCCTTGCTGATGCTATTGGTGGAAATATTCTATTACTGTCAGCATCGATTAGCTCATACCATCAGATTCTGGTGGGCTTCGCATGCAGTTCATCATTCTCCCAATCAAATCAATTTTGCCACTGCGGTTCGTTTGAGTTGGACTTCTGAAATTTCGGGTATGTTCTTGATCTATATGCCTATTGTTTTCTTAGGGTTTCCTACCAAGCTGGTTTTCCTGACAATATTTTTCAATCTTCTTTACCAGTTATGGCTACATACCGAAGTTGTCGGACGCTTACCAAAATTTATAGAACTTATATTTAATACCCCATCCCACCATCGGGTTCATCATGGAGCTAATGATGAATATATAGACAAGAATTTTGGTGGTATTTTAATTATTTGGGATAAGATTTTTGGTTCTTATCAGGAGGAAAAAGAGGAAATACCCATCAAATATGGTTTAGTTAAACCAGTTCACTCCAATAATCCGCTATATGTAGTTTTTCATGAATGGGTAAATTTGTTTAAGGAATTGAGAACAGCCCGTAATGTTAAAGATATTCTTATTATAGTGTTTGGCAGGCCAGGTACATATTCTAAAACTGAGATGAAACTTAATTCTAAGTAACTGGGTCTAGAGAAATTTCGTATCTGGTAGCAACTCTCAGTTACAGATAAGCCCCTGACTCCCGTGAATCAAGGGCTGCAAGAATGCCAGATGAAAAATGAAAACCTGAAAACCAGATAGATCATCTACTATTTGGAATTTACGCTAAATACTAATACAAAAAGTGCGAAAGGCCAAAAATCTAATCAATGGGATAGTTAGACTTATTTTTTTCAATTTTCTTCAACATGAGGTCATAAGCCTCATGACCATACTTATTGATAAATTGCCGTTTATATTTCACCAGTATTTTCATGGCTTCTTGGTTCATGCGTAACTCCTCGTAGTCTTTTAAACTAATAATCTTTGGTAATCCTCTATTAAAGTTTGTTTGTGGACTAGACAATTCTTATATAGATAATCGGTTGCTTGTATGAGTATTCTTGAAATAACTAGGATACTATAAATATTTCAAAAAGATAGGAACTATCATTGAATCAGAGAAAGTCAAAATATTGAATAATATTCAATGGTTTCTGACCTTTTGTAACAATTAAATACTTACCATAACCAATTTTATACCCTCGTGCCGTCAGCACACCTGCTCACAAAGTTTCAAAAATACCTCTAATTGAATCTTTAAATCTAGGTCATATATAAGAGAATGTTTACCTATTGTCGAAAAAAAAATGGACGTGTGACTAACAGCTAGATACTGAGTATTGCCTAATCACTGAATATTATTTTGTTTGGGTAAGGGAACAGCCTTTGCTTCAGTAATAATTGCAGATCTGCTGTTATTATTCTTACTTGTTGTTATTGAGGCTGTTGAAATGAAAATACTTTCCTATTATAAAACCAAAAATCAATTATTATCCTTATCTCTAATTCTTCAATTCGTATTTACTATTGCTTTAGCTGTTTCTGCCCAAGGCTGCGGCCATGATTCAGATGATCAAAATCCTAATCCCAATCCAGAGACCCCCACAGATCCAGAGCCGGAGCCGGAGCAGCCAACTCCCCCTACAGATCCAAAGCCGGAGGAGCCAGAGCCCCCCACAGATCCAAAGCCGGAGGAGCCAGAGCCCCCCACAGATCCAAAGCCGGAGGAGCCAGAGCCCCCCACAGAACCGGAGCTTCCAGGAGTGCAGGTCACTTTC
>JBNKNM010000169.1:0-12466 GCA_050293845.1 Pseudobacteriovorax sp.
CCCAAGTACGCTAACATTCATGACGAATCCCCTCAAAATTAGGTTTTTGTAGTAACCTCATAATACCACTTCGTGGCATTTGAGGTGGATTCATCCCATTAGTGCCCTAAAGTATGCTTGTGGAACGAATAATCTCTAGAATGACCACCCTAGACCTATATGTGTATAAAGCGAGTCAATATATTCTTCGATGTCTTCGATACTATCCTTAGATACAGAATCAAAGGAACTGTAGTTATTACTTTTTGAGAGCACTAGATTGGGTCCTGCAATGAATGAAAGTGACAGCCCATACCACTCGATAGGTGTAAAGCCGATAGGCAGAAAGACAGATATCGTTTTAGAATTATATTCAACTGTGTCATCATTGTCTCGGTGGCCCTGTCTTTCAAAGTATTCAAGTCCTAGACCTACCGAAAGTGCATCCCAAAAATAGTAACTCAGGTTTGAAGAGTAGTATTCCTTGGTTTTTACTCTCCAACCACTACGACTTTTAGATTTTGGGATAATTATTCCAGCATTGGGTAAGCCTGCTTCAATTGTTGCTTCTATGTTTTTAAGGGGACGATATCTAATTTGGAAGGCTTGCCCTATATGCAAAGCTAAGGGGCGCTTGGTCCTGATTTGATCTTGTGTAAGTTGGGGAGGCTTTTTTCCGCTAAAAAACTCATACGGTGACACACACCCTACCAAAGCGAATATAGTGATTAGATAGAAATGCTCCTTATGCAATCGCATCAGGGACTTTCAACTGGTAGTTGGGATATGCGACATTTGGATTTCAAAACTATCAATTTCCCCCCCCCTAGTTCTAGTCATTATCTTTGATTTGGTCATTTCCCATAAGTTCTTTTTTGAAATTGTACTGCCAAGTGACAGTAAGATTCAATCGATTCCTGATGACAACCTGATTGGTCAATACACCAAATACTCGGCAAGAGTTGTCTTCCTTTAAAATACAGAAAATTTCTAGATTACATAAAAAGTAAGATTTAAAATTATTATTTTTTCTTTTAAAGTCTGAGATAGCTACCTGTGTAAAAAAATCTGGCACTATGAGCTGAAAAAACCAAAATCTCATAGAGTTATATTATGAACCTCCTGTCGTGTGAGGTGAAATCGTAAATCCCATTGAAAACTGAAGATATCAATAAATAAATTAACGTTCCAAAAAACACTTTTTACAAAGAATTAAACCCTCCCGTTGCTGGTAAATGGAAATCATAGTTATAACTCCTGCAAATTTCATATCAAAATCTCCCCAACTAACTTAGCACTCATGGTTTGACCCTAAATCAAATTGCTTAATTTTTTTGTTAACAAAGCCGAAAATGTGTAAGGATCTTGAAAATGTTCTGCAAGTTAATTAGAGGAGTTTCATTTGAGAATACTGATAATATTCTATCTCGTCCTATGGGGATGCGGAACAGATACAGTCATCGATGAAGAGGCCCTTTCAGACTCCTTATCTACACCCGATAGCTCAGAAGCCAATCCTGATAATGACTCATCAGGACAAGAAACAGAGCCTGAGGAAGATATTAATGATGAAACAGATGATGAAACAGATGATGGCCTTCTGAAAGTCAATAGTAAACAAGAGCTGGCCACTTTATTGCAAAGCGAATCCATACCTAGCAAGTTTAAGATAAACTTTACTGACTTAAGTAATCTGTATAATGAAGTCATCAAGGCCATAGATCCTAACTTTGAAACTATAGTGGTATCCTCATGGGATGTGTCAGCTGTCACGGATATGAGTGGAACTTTTGCTAGTGCCAGTGCATTTAACCAATCCTTAGAGGAGTGGGATGTATCAAATGTCAAAGACATGAGCGGGATGTTTGCCAATGCTACTTCATTTAATCAAAACTTAAATAGCTGGGATGTTTCGCAAGTCTCGAACATGTCAGGAATGTTTACCTTTGCTCTCAAATTTGACCAGCCCCTCGATAACTGGAATGTCTCTCAAGTTACAAATATGGCTAATATGTTTGCCGGCGCAGTTGCCTTTAATCAAGAACTCAATAGTTGGAATGTCGGTAACGTGACGACTACTGAAGGCATGTTTTCCAATGCTAACTCTTTCAACCAAGCTCTTAATAACTGGAATGTCTCCAGTAATACCAATCTTTCCAACATGTTTGCCCTAGCCTTAGTTTTTGATCAAGATATTAGCAATTGGGATGTTGCTAAGGTCGAAAACATGAGCGGAATGTTTGCTGATGCAGTATCTTACAACCAAGCGTTGAATAATTGGAATGTCGCTGCAGTTACAACCATGGCCGATATGTTTGCAGGGGCCGCCTCCTTTAATCAAGCTCTCAATGCTTGGAACGTAGCTAATGTTACAAATATGGCAGCTATGTTTTCTGGCGCCGTATCTTTCAACCAAGCCCTTGACAACTGGAATGTTGCAAAAGTAGCTAATATGAGCGAGATGTTTTCCAGTAATCCTGTATTTAATCAGTCTATTAGTAGTTGGAATGTCTCTGCCGTTAAAAACATGGCGAGCATGTTTGCCAATGCCTCTTCCTTTGATCAAGCCCTCAATAATTGGAATGTCTCAAGCGTCGAGAATATGAATAGCATGTTCGAAGAGGCTACATTCTTTAATCAAGCTCTCAATAATTGGGATGTCTCGAATGTATTATTTATGAATAAGATGTTTGCTAACGCTACTTCTTTTAACCAAAACCTGGAAGCATGGAACGTTGCCAAAGTTAACGATATGGGTAATATGTTTGATGGTTCAGCAATGGCAGCGTCTCCTCCTTCATGGTACGTACCATAGAATATATTCAGTTTCCTCGCCTTTTGGTTTTATCATGCTTTGCTGGAATACTCCCACTATAACGGAGACGACCAAAGGTAGTCGCGGCTTAGTGGGAGATGGATAGGCTATTATGATCCGAGTGAAAGCGAGGTGAGCAATCTTTTCTTGACATCCATACAAATGTTCAGTATTCGTGAATGAAATCAGATTATCCTAAACTCAAGAAAAAAGGGAAAAGGGAGGTTGGTATTAGATTTCCTTCTCTTAAGGAAGGAACTATCGAGTATGATAAAGACTCTAGAAGAAAGGCGTGGGTCACACTTCCAAAGATAGGAAGACTACGCTTTGTCTCATCAAGACCCTTTTCTGGAAAAAACATCTTAGAAAAGGCGTTTGGTGCAACCGTCCCAAATGCTTTGCAGGGTGAAAATCCTGATAAGAATCCCCCACTATAGCGAATGCTTAGTGAAGGGAGGTTTCAATTCTGGAGGAGTGTAGACCCCATGTTTAGTTTAAAGCAAGATATCCAGTCCATATTGAACCGTGCAGGCCATCGTTCCCTAGACCCGAAGGTTTTAGCTGCATTCGAGCAGGTGCCGCGTCATAAGTTTGTATCAACACAGCACCAGGTATTAGCCTATGAAGATCACCCTCTACCCATCGGCTATGGGCAAACCATTTCGCAACCTTCGTTAGTAGCCGCGATGACAGCTTTACTGGAATTAAGCTCCATGTCAAAGGTGCTTGAAATTGGCACGGGTTCGGGATACCAGGCAGCTATTTTAAGCTTGTTAGCAAAACAAGTCATCAGCCTAGAAGTCGTTGCCCCCTTAGCTGACAGCGCGCGGCAGAGACTAGCAGAATTGGGATACACGAACGTTAGTGTAGTCGAGGGTGATGGGAATTGTGGCTATGCAAGCGAAGCCCCCTATGATGCTATCATCGTAACAGCAGCAGCAACGGCAATCCCTCAAGCGCTCCGGAATCAGCTCAAAGTGGGAGGCCGGCTGCTTATCCCTGTGGGATTACGCCATAGCACCCAGGATCTTTGTCTGTTAACTCGACTGAATGATGACCATGATAAGCTGGAAAAGCTGCTTAGAGTTTCCTTTGTCCCCTTTACGAAAACTGCAGAGCAGGAGGATTCACAAGAGTTCTGAGCTTGGCTTGCTCAGAAATGGCAGCTGGTACCACCTAAGAGAGTGGCACACCTTCCTCTGTCTTGACCCTACTAATAATTTCCGATGTTGATAAACCTGGCACAACAGGGATTCTTTCTACTGCTCCCCCCATCTTTTGCACAAATGTAGCTCCCACAATTTCATGAAGCTCATAGTCCGCTCCCTTGACCAAAATATCCGGGCATAGCAGGTTGATCAATTGCTCAGGAGTATCCTCTGAAAAACTGGTTACATAGCTGACACATTCTAAGCCGGCGAGCAAAGACATGCGTTGTTCACAGGGAACAATAGGACGCGATTTACCTTTTAAACGTCGTACAGAATCGTCTGTATTCACCCCAACGATGAGAAGATGTCCCCGCGAGCGGGCTTCTTCAAGATAGCTTAAGTGACCAGCATGGAGCAAATCAAAGCAACCGTTAGTGAATACGATTTTTTTGTTTTCCAGTCTCGCTTGTTCGAGATTGGCCACAAGCTCTTGGGTTGAGGCTATTTTACCTCTGGTGGCAGACCAACCAAAACTATTTCGGTTCCCCTTTTTTAGCACTCCCAATAGCTCCGATCTGAGGATCGGTTGGGTGCCCCACTTTTCCACAACACAGCCAGCAGCCAAGTTTGCCAGATTCATAGCGCCATCCAGGGGTAACTGACAGGCGAAGCCCAAAGACATTAAGGCTACTACGGTGTCTCCGGCTCCTGAGACATCAAATACTTCCCGTGTCTGAGCTTTCAGGCGAAAATACTGCCCCTTTGCATTACGACCGAGCATACCATCTGCTCCCAGGGTAATGAGAATATTCTTGATTTGATACCGTTCGTGTAATTGTTCTGCTAATTGCTCAACAGGTATATCGGTGCTCATATCCAAGCCCAGAGCCTCGCAAGCCTCCTTCCAATTAGGAGTGATAAGGTCAGCACCTCGATAGCCTGTATAGTCTTTGCCTTTTGGGTCGACAATCACAGGGATACCTTTTGCCTGAGCCAGGTCGATGATCTTTTTAAGAAATGGTTCCGGTAGGCAACCCTTACCATAGTCACTTATCAGTAGCGCTTGGGGATGCAAGGCTTGGAGGTTTTGGAAAAGCTCCTGTTGGAGTAGGCTGTCAATGGGGCCTACCTCTTCCCAGTCGATCCGTGCCAGCTGCTGATGATTAGCGGTAATGCGCGTTTTGCGTATTGTGGGTCGCGTGCCATCGGTTAATATATGTCGCACATCCACACCGTCTTTCCTTAGAATATGGCGTAGCTGATCTCCCGCCCCATCATTACCGGAAACCCCTACCAAAGAGCAGTGGCCACCCACTAGCTGAATATTTCTAGCGACATTGGCCGCGCCTCCCGCTGTGCTCTTAGTATTTTTGACTAAGTGTACCGGGACAGGAGCTTCTGGAGAAATGCGATTGACAACACCATCAAGATACTCGTCTAAAATGATGTCCCCAATCACGGCTATGGAAATAGGGGTCCGATCCCAAGGTAGTTGACTATCGCTTCCAATTTTCATGTGCAAATTAGCTCCTCATGATTCCTAGTATCCTCTTTTTCCCTACAAGGACAACGAATGCAAGTCAAGAATATGACGCCTTTCAGCAATTCGTCAGTGCTTTGACTATGACATAATGGCAATTTTTTGGCAGCAATTTTCTTTTCTATATGTTTACAGGATTATAGCTGGTGGCATACAACTTGCTTAGTTAGAATTTGCCGATCTATTTGACTTAGCGACTGAGGACTATGGAATTTAATCGTATACTCCAAAATCTTATTTTGGGACTCACCCTTCTGCTTGCTGTGAAATCCCATAGTCAAAGCTTCAGTCAGATAGTCGTGCCATTCCATAAGCAACGCAGCTTCGAAAGCTCCTTTAACCCTCGAGATAATACAATAACTATACAGATAAAAAACACCCGACCCGATGAATTAACACCCCTCTACAATTACGATAATCGCTTGGTCAGACGTGTTATTTTCAAAGAACTCGCCGATCAGGCCACAAAGGTTACCTTGGTTCTACGGGATCAAAAAGTTAAGGCTGCAGTTTATTCTTTTGAGGAGCCCTATCGGATTGTTATCGACTTATTCGATCAGAAATTTCAGGAGGTCCGCGACCCTAAAACCGGCATTCCCCTTGTGGAAACCTATCAACCCCAAAACGGACAAACGAGGATGTCTGACAACTTTGGATATGATCAAAATCCTTCGTACTCTCCGGAAGCTCCTTACCCTTCGAGGCCACAGCGCTTGGCAAGGACTCCCTCCCAGGCCCCTGCAAAAAAATTCCAAGCATCCCCGAAAAGACGTTTGTTACAACCTCAACCAAAGTCGATTATGAATCCAGGGCAGCTTATTGCTGCTATGGAAAAAGTTAGCTCTGGCATCGGTTCGCATTGGGCAACCTACCCCAAGTACATCTACAGGGTGCAAATACAATCTCTTAAAACCGGTAAAAATTATAAATCATGGTTAAAAAGAAACGCTAACCGAGCGATGTCTTCTGGGGAAGCCATGGCCGATTATGCGGCTCAATTATTTGCTTTTGGTCACGAACTAAAAGCTTTGCTCGCCTACCAAAAGGTTTTATACGAAAACCCCCTGATCTTTGATAAAGATGCTAAACATATCTGGAATATAGTTGAAATTCATCTAGGGCAGGGCAATAGAATATTAGCCCAGGGATACTACCAAAGTCTTATAGAAAAACATTCCGATAGCCCGCTTTTAGGATTTGCTCAATTAAGGCTTCTTGATATACAAGTATTCGATGCCTATACAAATAATCAAGTCTCGAATATTGCTGATGCAGTCAATAAGCTAGACCTTATTAAAACTCATAATCTACCAGAGTTGGCGGCACAAGTAGCTATTAGACATGCCTATTGGGATCAGAAACCAGCAGAACTTGCCACCCTACAAAAAGATCCTCATCGTATTCCCTTAGCCAACCCTAAAAGTCTTAAATACCTGCAAAGTGCATACTCCCGAGCGCAAAATCCCAAGACAGTGTATTTCATAGCTAGTATCGTTCTGCATACTAAACTGCAAAATACTGCATGGAATCAAGATCTAAAAAATCTTGCTAAGCAATACCTAGATAAATTTCAAGGATCGACTACAGAACCCTTTCGCAACACCATCATAGCGAGTGCGCAGAAAAGTATCAATAAAAGGATAGAAACCCTTGCTAAAGCGGGACAAAACCATGACACCGTCAAAATTCTGGAAGATCTTCCTAAAAATCTTAATACAGTAAAAAATTCCGCATCATTATCCTGGTTAGTTGCTGAATCTTATCGTAAGTTAAATCTGGATAAGAAAGCCTTACCCTATTACAAAATAAGCTCCCGTTTATATCAAGATCCTATAGATAAATTTACAAGTCAATTTAGGTTACTACAGTCTATTAAAAATGCTCTAAATGTAGAGCGTAATCAAAACCACACCGCTAATATAAAGTCTTTAACAGGCGATCTAAAATTTCAAGACAGACAACTCATGCTGTTATGGTCAGAGTTGTTTGACAAAGATAAATTTGTAATCACCACAAAGTTTAAAGATGAATTATATCAATCAATTCTGTCTTCAACCTTATCTACTTCTTATCCAGAAATTCTATTTTGGGCTTGGAATCAAGCTCTAGCAATTCCCCCAAATACAGGAAAGGTTCCTAATAACTGGCAAACTAGCTATACTGTCAATGAAGACGATATCTATCTATTAAGTCGTCTCTCGAAAAAATTTTTGGAAATTGGTGATCAAAGTAAATCGCAACAAACAAAAGATCTTTTAAAGTATATTTCTCCAAAGTCATTTAAATCAAAACAAACCTCAAAACTATGGGCAAATGAGCTAACCGAGCTAGCAGAAATTTATCGCAAAAATAATCAATATCTTGATGCTGGTAGAATTTATGCCCTAACTGGTGCAAAAAGTGAAAATTGGGAAAAAAGAGCTGAGGCCCTCTATAAAGGAGGCTTATTACTATATCGCTCAGGAAGACGCGAAGAGGCTGTCAAAGCTTTTGAACAAGCTGCTAGCGATGGCAACAATCTTTTGTATGCCGAACTAGCAAAAAAACGACTCGAGCAACTTAAAGAATAAGGAGAGTTTTATGAATCGCCTCGGTGCCAACAATGGGGCTGTCGCTCATGGCTACAATCCCAAACCAGATTCCAGTGAATACTTGAATTATGTTCAAGAGCAGCAAAAAAAGGAGAGACAGCGCCCTAATACGGAGTTTATCTTTGCTGATGAAAAAATGCTTAAGATAAGAGAAGTCATTCATCAAATAGCAAATGCCAATGTTCCTGTTCTTATTTCCGGTGAATCAGGTACCGGTAAGGAAGTCGTGGCCAAAATGATTCACGCCTGCTCAGAAAGAAAGAAGGAACCATTTATTTCTGTGAATTGTTCTTCTCTTCCCGCAAACTTGCTCGAAAGCGAACTATTTGGTTATGATGCAGGAGCTTTTGCCGGAGCGAATCAACCTGCCATAGGAAAATTTGAACTTGCTAATGGTGGTACCATCCTTCTTGATGAAGTCACCGAAACTGATCAAAGTTCACAGACTAAACTTTTGCGAGCTTTACAAGATTCTGAAATAGAACGTATTGGTGGTAAGAATCCTATAAAAATCAACACAAGAGTCATTGCAACCACTAATAGAGACATTTCAAAGACCGTTACTGAGGGCAAGTTTCGCCAAGATCTTTTTTACAGGCTTTATGTTATTCATTTGGAAATTCCACCTCTAAGGGAACGTAAGAAAGATATCGAGGTCCTAGTACGATATTTTCTAAAATCGTTCAGTGTTCAATTTAAAGGACAGCCAGCAACTATTACAGCTGATGCGATGCAAAAGCTCGTCAAGTATACTTGGCCTGGAAATGTCCGCGAGTTGCAGAATGTCATTCAACGCGCTGTTCTGATGTCGAATAACAACATTATTACAGCTGATGAGTTTGTCTTAGAGCCGAAGAAGGTAGATGAAAGTCAGGAGTGGATTAAGCACCTACCCATTGGACATAAAATGCGAGAGGTTGAAACTCACTTCATTCTTGAAACTCTCAAAAATCACAATGGCAACAGAACACACTCAGCAAAGACCTTAGGTATCAGCCTGCGAACCCTACGCAACAAGATAAATGAATTTATCATCGAGGGTTTTGATGTCCCACAACCTACGTCTGGAAAACCCATATGAGTTCACTTTCAGGTATTTTTAATGCCTCTGATGCAATAAAAATGGAAGCTCTCAATCAGCGATTGGTTCGTCAACACGTTTTGACGGGCAATATTGCAAATAGTGAGACTCCGGGATACCGAGCGCTAGGTTTTGATTTTGAAAAGCAATTGCAAACCATAGCCGACGGTGGCGATCCGTTTCCTATGAAAGCAACTAATCCCAAGCATTTTTTAAATGGTCATACTGAAGCCGATGGTACGATCTATCCCGACGTTTATGTAAGACCTTCTGAAAGTGTCAGTCAAGATGGTAATACAGTTGACATTGATAGGGAAATGGGCCGGTTATCCAAAAATCAAATTCTCTATAGGGCTACTGTTGAGCTTATCAACAAGAAAATCGGTACTCTAAAATACGCTGTAAGCGCAGGAGGAAGATAATGAGTTTTTTTAAAGCTATGAGTATCAGCTCATCTGGTCTAGCGGCTCAGAGAGTTCGTATGAATGTACTGAGCTCTAACCTGGCCAATGCCAATACAACTAGAACTCCTGAGGGAGGTCCCTACAAACGACAAGACGTTGTTTTTTCAGCAACTCCCCAAAGTGGAACACCTTTTGAAGATTTTCTCGATGAGGACTGGGGGACTCAGCTAAAAAAGGTACAGGTTGTTGATATTCATCGTGACACTAGAGTACCCCGCAAGGTTCATGACCCCAGTCATCCAGATGCAGATAAAAATGGTTTTGTGGAAATGCCTAATATTCAGGTCATGTCAGAAATGGTGAACATGATTACCGCAACACGGTCATTTGAGGCCAATACCACTGCTATGAATGCAGCTAAATCAATGGCTATGAAAGCACTTGAAATCGGTCGATAAAATAGAGGTTTATCATGCAATCCATTCATTCAAATGGTCGTGCAAGTTTTGGTGAAAGTTTATTATCAGAGCTTCATGACTTCAAGCAATCATCGCACTCTGTAGCCGCTAAACCGAAATCTGATCAAAATGATACTCAGAGTCCATCTTTTCTAGATCATCTGGAAAGTGGGATAAAAGAAGTTAATGAATCACAAAAATTAGCTGACAAAGCTTCAACCGATTTGGCCACAGGTAAAAAACAAAATATACATGAAACTATGCTTGCAGCTTCTCAAGCCGAAATCAACTTTAATCTTATGGTCCAAATGCGCAATAAAGCTCTAGAGGCTTATCAAGAAGTGATGCGAATGCCGGTCTAGTAATGAGGTAGTATTTGGAAAAGATTGCACAGTATCTTACCAATTTTAGAAGTCAGAGTTTTCAATTCTGGTCTCAATTATCATTGCTGCAAAAAGTAGTAAGTACCGCTACTTTTCTACTAGTGATCGTAGGACTTATAGCAATCGTACTCAATCATGATGAAAAAAAAATGGGCTATCTCTATGAAAATTTGGAACAAAGTGATATCCAACAGATTTCACAAGAATTAAAAAATCAGCAATTTCAAGACTACCTTATTGACGATCATGGCATCTTGGTACCCTCTGATCAAATCATCCCCCTGCGCTTGAAATTAGCTCAAGAAGGTCTACCCAATAATGGTAGTATCGGTTGGGAAAAATTTGATAATCAAGATTTTACAAAGACAGAATTCGAACAAAATATCAATAAAGTGCGTGCGATCTCAGGAGAGTTGTCACGTACTATAAAATCTATTAATGGTATTATCGGTGCTCGTGTTCATATCGTTATGCCAGAAAAATCGTTATTTAAAGAAGATGAACAAGAGCCTACTGCTGCCATATATATCAAAACTTTTCGTAATTCCCGTCTGTCTGAGAAACAGATCAGAGGAATCACACATCTCGTATCCAAATCTGTTCCAGGATTGAGATCTGAAAAAGTTACCATCATCAACCAAGATGGTAAGATGTTGACAAAAGAAGAAATTGATAATCCAACGACGAAATTGACTAATGAAATGTTAGCTTATCGGCGCTCTTTGGAAAAGGAGCTTTCGGCTAAAGTGAAGTCCTTAGTGGGACGTATCGTAGGTGCCGATAGAGTGGAAGCTAAAATCGATGTAGAAGTTGATTTTACCCGCGAAGAGCAAACCATATCTGATATCGACCCTGACAGAGTTGTCATTTTATCCTCGAACACAACTAATCAAGAAATGACAGGCAACGGTTTAAATCCTACGGGAATTCCAGGAGCCAAGTCTAATGTGCCAGGAGAACAAGAGGAACTCACTCTTAGCTCCAATGAAACTAAAAGTAAACGCAACACCGAAAGACTCAACTACGAAATTAAAAAAACACATCAGAAAAAGATTATGCCTGTAGGTACTATTAATCGAATATCTGCAGCCGTAATCGTTGATGGTACTCAAGTCTATCCTGCTAATGGAAGCGCACCTGAGTTTGAACCACGAAATGAAGAAGAAATGGTAAAAATCGTTGAACTTGTCAAGTCTGCGATTGGTTACAAAGAAAAAAGAGGAGACCATGTTACCGTTCATAATGTGTTGTTTGAGTTGGCTCCTATGCAGGTGGAGGCTTTAAAAGAAAAGAAAAAAGAAAATCGTAAGTATATCTCCACCCTGGTAGCATCATCTGTCATAGCTATCGCATTAGTATTCTTCTTCGCGTTTATTGTAAGACCCTATTTTCGATGGCTTTCTTACGATCCCGAGCGCAAGAAAAAAGAAGCTACAGTAGAAGAGTTTAAGCCAGATCTAGAAATGGGAGGTATGTCTAATGTTCAAGTAAAAGAAGATGTTCCTTTTGAAAAACTTAGTCCTCAAGAGCAGATCCTGTTTCTGGCCAAAAATGAGCCATCAAGAACCACAGAAGCCATCCGTATCCTGCTAAATCCCCATCAAGCAAATCGAGGTTAACTCATGGCAGAAGAATCACACGTCCGTCGTCGCAGAGGACGATTTATAAAGAACACTGATCCTTTAAGAAAATCCTTATCAATTACAAGTTTTAACCTTATGGAAATATGCGATACTCCGGTAACTTATGCTGATAATATCCATAGCAATGTTATTCATCATAAATTGCATACAAATCAGTCTCTTGATGAGGGAGTTCGTCAATCAGTTGAAATTGAGACAGTTTTTGAGCCCTCAGAATTTAGACCCGTCATCAAACCATTAGATTTCACTCAAGAGTGGATCAAACAAAAAAAACGCCAGCACAGTCGCAGCGCTCGTGCCGATGATGATGACGAAATAGATGTAGAGATGGAAAATATCGCACGTAAATTGCGAAAAAAATTTAGCAGCAAAATGAAAATACAAGGAAAGAATAATGAGTTAAGTGAAACCAAAAAAATTG
>JBNKNM010000170.1:0-12371 GCA_050293845.1 Pseudobacteriovorax sp.
AAGCTCGTACGGCAGCAACAGTCACATACCTCACTGACGATGCCATTCAATTCATCGAACAAGGAAAGCAGCTATTTGCTTCCATCGTTTGTGCATCGAAATTTGTTTCTTTAGAACTTCCTGAAGTGGGTGCGACAACCGACTATCTTTCAGCTTTCGCAGCTATTCCTCTTCCCACAGGCACTACCTTTGAACTAGCATCCATTTCAAAGGAACAAGCCGATGGTCTTGATATCTACACTACAAAACTGGGCGTCAGTTTTACAGTAAATGATAGTAGCCAAAAGCTATATGCTTACTTCCGGCACCAGCCAGCTGCTACCGAAGGTGGTATATCTAAAGGCCATGTGGTTGTCATGCAGGCCGGGATCGACAATAACTTACAATCAGCAAACGCCCTTAGACTTCAGGACCAAAACCCTCCTCCCGGTGACAACCAAGGTGGCGGTGTTAGAACCGGAGTTGTTTCTGTGGCCTATCAAACTGAAGGTGAAGAGCAAAACGTCATTTTAAATCGTGGTAACTGGCAGGAGTTCGATGCCGACACTAGTACCAGTCGTCATCCCGCAAACTTCATCAATGCAGACGGTTCCTTTAATTACTCTGGAATTGGAGAAATTGCTACAGATAACAGTTTTGCTGATAACTTCGTTAATACCAAGTTTCAATTAGGTTTATCGGAAACAAATCTAGGACAAGGCGTCATCGGCTGGACCGCTAGTTTAAGCGACGGTTTCTGGCGTTCTTTTGCCTATTCTGTGGATACAGATGGAACGACAGAAACGGCAAAATCAACATTTGGTTTTTCTAAAGGTTACGATCAAGGGGATAAAGACGTTACCCTGCCCACAGCTGGAAAGGGAATGTTCTGCTACTGGGCACAAAATTTTGGATCTCCCCTTGCATTACAAGATAATTCTTACCTAGAAAGTTCAGGGCTTTCGGGCCAAGCAACGAACCAGGTCCAATTCCAACAAGCCTCCAGAAGTGATGATGGCTACTTTATCCATAATGCAGAAGAGAGTCAGCTAAAATTCAAAGTGACTTCAGACTGTGGCGGTAACAGTGCAGATAATAATCTTGCAGACATAGACTCTTCTGGAAATATTTCAGGTAAATTCACGGTCCCTACTATCACTGCTTTTGATAGCTTAGGGGGAGTGGACATTGATGCTTCTGAGTTTAATTTGGTAATCGAATAACTACACCCCTCCCACCCATCCTCACTGATCGCCGTCAGGATGGGTGGGAGCTTTGTGCTCCAGCAAGGGAGCCCTTGCCACATCTAAGCCAGTTAACTTGACGATAGCCTGTAGAAGTTTAAAAGTAAGAATCATGTCTATGTGACATTATTCCCCACCGATTATTTTCAATTTTCTCTTTAATAAAGAAAACTTATGAAAAGCAGGAAAGAAAACGGTAAAGATTTCATACAGAACATCCGTTATTGATATTGATAATTATTTTCATTATCATATAATCCTCCTGAAATGAGGAGAATGAATTTTTATGAAATCTTTGGTGATACCTGCTATTTTATGTCTTCATGACTTGCTTTTAGCTACAGAAAAAATTGAAGTCCTAGGCACTAGGGTCAGCCAGTTTTCCGAGCAACGTGCTGAGCACCTAGAAATTAGCCAAGAAGATATTGAGAGTAGTGGAACAAGCAACCTAGCTGAAATCCTGGAACTAATTCCTGGGCTCCGCGTAACACCTGGACTACGGGGGCAAACTCTCACTATCCAGGGCCTTAGTGGAAAATTTGTCAAAATACTGATCAATGGTAGTCCCATCGGCGGACGAATTAATGGAAGTTATGACCTAAGTCGCATCAAACTAAATAATGTCAAACGCATTGAAATCATCAAAGGTCCAAGTTCATCGCTCCATGGCTCCCACGCCATGGGTGGTCTTATCAACATCATTACCGATTGGAATGAGCAATCTTTCATCACAGTAAATGCTAAGAACAGCTCTATAGGTAAAAACAATGTCAGTTCCAGCTTGCACCAGTCGTTTGACTCATCACAGCTCCACCTTCTAGCTGACTATGCAGACAGCAGTGGTTACACTGTTAAAAGTAACTCCCAAACTTTTAAAAGCCCCAGGATTTCTGAGTCTGGACTACACCTACAATACGGATTTGACTTCAGCTCTACAAGTACGATTAGTTTTTTAAGCGATTTTCAGTCTCGGGTATTTTCCACTACTGATTATTACGCTACAGGAGCCATATTTAACCGTACCAACCGGATTACCCATACTAACGCTCAAATCCAAAGCGATACACAATACTCAAACGCTGGTAGCATTAGGGCAAAAGCTGCAATCAACAACTATCGTGACCATTATCGAAATGACCAAAGAGGCAGTAACGCTCTCGATGCCGATGAAGAAACAAACCAATCTATGCAGACTTACAACGTAGATCTTTTACATCAACTTCAAAGTCACGAAATTGCTGGTGGTATTGAACAGTCCCAGGAAACCTTTGTATCTGATCGACTTGCGGAAAATCAGCCTTATGATAGGCATGCTACGGGTGTCTATCTTCAGGATCGCTGGCAGATATCCGATGTTCTTTTCACCTTGGGAGCTAGGCAGGAGATAGACTCCCAGTTTAACGATCACCTTAGTAAAAAATTTGCTATAAATTATAAAACTCATGATACCGGTAGATTTGTGGCTTCTTATAGCGAGGGTTTTAGACCCCCTGACTTCAAAGAACTGTATATGAGTTTCATCAATAATTCAGTGGGCTATGAGGTTTCAGGTAACAAGGATCTCAAACCTGAAATATCCCAGTATTATGCCATAGAGTATAGAGAGCAAGGTAGCAGTATAAGTTGGAATGTAAGGGCTTTCAAAAACAATATTAAAAACCTCATTTCAACGCATTTGACGTCTCAAACCATCGAGAGCACAAGAATCCTCTATCAGTATGAAAACATCTATAAATATGAAGTTGTGGGTGGCGCAGTGGAACTGCAATATCTCGATTCTCAGTATTTCGGTCTTAAAGTCGGACACGTTTATACTGAAAGTCGCGATCAACAAACAGGATCCTATCTAGCTGATCGTCCCTTAAACTCCACTAAGCTTAACCTATTGCTAATTGCTACACCCTCGCTACGGATAAACTTAAGCCTCAATCATTATGGTAAAAGAGCCTATTATGAGGAAGAAATGATGGGATGGCTTGTCCCCTATACGATGGCTAGAATAGCTAGTAATTATGAATATAACGATTCCATGAAATTTCAGCTTGGGCTCAATAATTTATTAAATGAAGGTGATCCTGTTTATCTTCCTTTAGAACCTTTACATGTATACTTTGGCATTTCTACAAATTATTAACTTAGAGGACTCACAATGAAAAAAATTATTTTAACCATGGCATCAATGTCGATACTATCTTGTGGCAGCGATGACGATAATGAACCACAAGAGAATAAATCTTACGTGGTTTCTAAAAATACCATTGTAGTTAATGCTACTTCCGAAACAGAGTGGACCTATTTAGACTTAGATTCTGATGCCAGTATAGTCGACATTGATAATCCCGACTGGGATTTAGCTTTTCAGCGCTATCGTATCAAACTAAACTCCAGCTCCACCCCACCTACAGCAGCAGCTATCATCTTATCGAAGTTGGAAGATGTAAGCGATATACCAAACCAAGATCAGTTCCTAGTAGATCAAGTTACAGAAAATGCTGAAGAGGGGCTGGTATTCAATGGCACTGATCCTTGGTATGACTATGACGCTAGCAACCACATTCTAAGCCCTAAAGAAAACCGTAGCTATGTTGTCTATACAACACAGCACAATGTTTTTGGTATTGCTGTTATGGGCTACTATGATGAATTTGGAACCCCGGCGAATGTTAGCTTTATTTACAAAAAGCTTTAATCCATGGAGCTTCACATGACAAAATTACTTCTATTATTCTTGATGATTACAAAACCCTTATACGCGCAGTCAAGCCCCCCCCAAATTATATCTATTGGAGGATCGATCTCAGAAATCATCTGTGCCCTAGATCATTGCTCAGACATTATCGCTGTCGACGCCACTAGTATATATCCTCCGGAGCTAAGTAAATTGCCCCAGCTTGGCTACTATCGGCAAGTTAATGCAGAAAATATTTATCGTTTGAAAGGGGATAATATTATTATGCTCGACAGTACAGGACCCGCCAAAGAAGTTGATAAACTTAAAGAGCTTGGTGCTTCCATTCAAATTATTTCATCGGAACCTAATTTCGCAGGAGCTATTGAACGTATCACTAAAATAGGAGACATTTTAGGAGAATCAAAAAAAGCAAAAAAACTTATTCAGCAGTTAAAAAAAGATTTAGCAATGGCCAAAAAATTACGGCAAAACCTTCCTGAAAACATCAAAGCATTATTTGTCTATTCTCGTGGAAAAGCCAAGTTTTTAGGAGCAGGTAAAGATACAGCTGCCGCAAGCATGTTTGCTCTTCTTAAAATCACAAATGCCTATGATGGCAATGGTTACAAGCAACTATCCAGCGAATCACTGTTGGCTATGAATCCCGATATAATCATTTTTCCACGCAAAGGTAACGATAATTTTCGCTATGAAGACATGAAAATGAGAATGCCTGGTCTAGCCCTCACAAAAGCCTTTAAGACCAAGAGCTTTATTTTAGTGGATGACCTTAAATTTATGGCCTTCACTCACAGGTTTGGTCAAGGTGCTCAAGAACTGATCCGTAGCATTCAGGAGCTATCATGGATCAATTAATGCGTAATCCCAAAACCCTAATAGTTTTCCTGACTGTTATGGTTTTTTTGCCAACAGCCTGGGTATACCTGTTTAGCAATGCCGATCCTTCGCAAGGACACTGGTCATTTATGGATACAGTTACCACACTGGATTGGCAGATCATAACCCAGCTGCGACTGCCGCGGTTACTGATGGCTGCTATTAACGGATTAGTTCTAGCAGTTGCCGGAGCCATCACACAAGCCTTATTTAAAAATCCTTTAGCGGCACCAAGTTTGATTGGAATTTCATCAGGAGCTTCACTATTCAGTGCTGCCGCTATTTTAGCGACCAGTTCTGTTGCTATTCCTATGGTTAAGCAATTATCGATTCCATTAGCAGCCTTTTTAGGAGGAACTCTAACCTGTTTTCTAGTTTTTCGCTTGAGTCGACTTAAGGGTAGTAGCAACATCACAATACTGATTTTAGCTGGTATTGCCATAAATGCGATAACAGGAGCATTACTAGGGCTGTTGCTTTATCTTGCGGATGATGCATCACTACGCAGCATCACCTTCTGGTCTATGGGCAGTATTGGTGCTCAAAAATGGTCTACAGTGATGCTGAACATGGGCATACTAGTGATTGTATTGATTTGTGCTTTGAAGCTAGCTAAAGCTCTTAATGGCATCGCTTTGGGAGAAGATCTTGCACGCCATGTAGGATACTCAGTGGAAAAAGTTAAAGTATTTAGCATTCTACTGGTAGCCCTAGGTGTTGGCATCTCTGTATCTTTTTGCGGTCTCATTGGCTTTATTGGCTTAATCATACCTCATATGTCCCGGATGGTTTTTGGTGCCGAAATGAAACAAACTATCCTCGGCTGCTGCATTCTAGGTCCCAGCCTGATGATAATAGCAGATTATATTTCAAAATCTATTGTTTTTCCGGCTGAATTACCAATAGGAATTGTAAGTTCAGGGATAGGGGGACCATTTTTTATCTACCTTCTCCTGAGACTCAAATACAAAGGATCAACAGTATGATAACAGCACAGGATATCAGCTTTTACTATGGCAAAAACCATATCATAAAAAACATATCTCTCAACCTTAACCCAGGTCAATTTACTGCTATCATTGGTCCCAACGGATCAGGTAAAACCACACTGATGCGCTTGCTAAATGGGGACTACCGCACCTATTCCGGTCAGATTACTTTTGCAAATAGGCCACTGGAAACCTTTAAACTTTCTGAGCTAGCAAAGCAGCGTTCTGTGCTAGAGCAACATATATACAGTACATTTCCATTTACAGGTCGCCAGATATTGGATTTGTGTCCCTTTAAAGCCACTGAAATTGATTTTGGACTCGTACTTCAAGAATTTACAATCGCCCCACTTTTGACCAAAAAAATCACTAGTATGTCGGGAGGTGAAATTCAAAGATTGCATGCCGCACGTGTATTTCTGCAAGCTGTGGCTTCAAGAAATCCTCATCACTGCATATTTCTCGATGAACCTACATCAGCGTTAGATATTGGTTTTCAGATTAAAATCATGGGTGCTTTTAAAAGACTTTGTATCTCTCGAGGGCTAAGTATTTGTGCCATTTTCCATGATCTTAATCTTACCAAGATATTTGCTGATCAGCTGCTCATGCTCAAACGCGGGGAATCATTTGCTCTTGGTAAACCCCAGAACATTTTAACAGACAGTAATATTAAACATCTCTACGATATTGAACAAAGTCAATATTCGACTAACTATTTACATAACGATTTAATTTCACATCTAGCTTAGGAGCTTTCTATGGAAACCTTATCAGTACAATTATTGCAACAAAAGTGGGAAAGCTATCGTCAAGAAAATCCAGACTTGCGCATTTACGACGCCTCTAAAAACCTTAAAGTCAGCGAGGAACAGCTCCTAGTGATTGACCCCCATTCCTCCGTAACACCACTCACGAGTAATTATCCCAAATTATTTGCTGAACTTGATAAATTCGGCAGACTCATGGCTCTCACCCGTAACCAATCTTGTGTCATTGAAACTTATGGCCAATACCATGATGTTAGGTTTTTTGGTTCCATGGGTATGGCACTTAATGAGGGAATTGACTTGCGGATGTTTTTAGATAACTGGGGTCATACTTATGCGGTTGAAACTCGCGCTAAAGGGCGTACCAGAAAAAGTATCCAAATTTTTAGCAAATATGGAGAGGCTATCCATAAGATCTATACGACAGCTCCTCAACAAGACGAAGTATTTGATCAACTAAAGGATATATTAGCAGATTCAAGAGATATCATGAGCTTAAAGCTATCTCCCAAGGAGCACTCCTCCCAGAAATATCCCTCTGCTGATACTGCAATCTTAGAAAAGGATTGGGAGGCTTTAAAAGATACCCATGATTTTCACAAAATGCTCAAAAATCATCATATTTCCCGCATCGACGCTATGCACGCCATGGAAGGTCTTTTTACACATAAAATAAGCAATGAAAGTATTGAAACCCTGCTGCAAGACCTCACCCGCTCTCCGATAAATTTTATATGCTTTGTCGGTAACTCTGAAATGATTCAAATTTTTACGGGGCAGACTAAAACGTTCAAGAAGTTAGGAACATGGCTCAATTTCCTCGATCCTGAATTTAATCTTCACCTGAATCGTTCGGATATCCATGAATGCTTTGTAGTTAAAAAACCCAGCGTGGATGGAATTATTACTAGTGTTGAGATCTATGATAAACGAGGAGGTCTAATCTGCCAGTTTTTTGGAGCGCGCAAACCAGGGCAAGGTGAACTGACCCTGTGGCGAGATTTGACGACTAAACTGAAAGTATAGGGCTTGGCTTTCTAGAAGAAGAATTTAAAATAAGATTTTCTTTTGTGACGGGCTTATATGATCGAATAGTTCATTGCTCCCAAATTCAACCGATCTTGAAAAAACCTTGCATTTTCTTCTCTTCAAAGGTCATCATCTCCAGATGACCTTTTTTGCATTTTAGCCAACTTGCATACTGATAATATTGGTCCTAGCATCTAATTGCAGCTGCAGGTAGCCAACCCCACCTAAATGAAGTTGGCAAGGAATGCAATTCAGACGCTTCGAAGATAACTCTATTGAATCCTAGTTATCGAAACTTTTGCGACCTTTGGCCCCCAAGCAATAATTTCGGGAGCATCACCCCTTAAGTTCAGCCCTCGGTCGTATGAAATGAATCCCTCTGCATTTTCTGTAGGATGACCACCTGGTCCAAAATCTTCTACATTACCGGTATTTTCTTCAGATCCCGCATCAAAGTTTTGAGCGAATAGAGTCATGGTTTGATTGAGACGGCTAAATCTTCTTAAATTCAGATTTCTCAACGAAACAAATGAGTCGTTGCTTTTGCCAATCATAGCAAGCAGAGTTAACACGGGGAGTTTGCTCCCACGGGAATAGGGAATACTAAGAGTAGCTGTGCCGCTATTAGCTGGCAAAATGGGCCCTCCTTCTGCCTTAGCCACAGAAACGATGTTCGCGGTATTGCTTAAAGCTTCTTCAAGAATACTAGTGTTCCCAGTCTCTGCAATAGCTGCAACTCCTGGACTAGCCTCCATTCCTGGTGTAAACAATGATGTGCTAGGCGCATGGGCTACAACAAGAAAAGGTGATATCGCATTTCCGGCAGTCACGTTGCTAACAGTAATCTTATACACCAAGGTCGTTTGACTAGGTGTGGCAAAAGTTATGGAAGAAAGTGCAAGGGAGGCTCCCAAAGAAAATACTTTCACAATAGATAAAGTTAATCTTTTCACTATGAACTCCTTTTCATATGAAACATTATTACGATTTTTCTATACATTCGCTAAGATCAGATGTTTGTTACAGATGCTGATAAAAAAATGTACCGTGCTTGTTTGGGTTGAGGAGCTGAAATATACATGTTTTCTGTATACTCCGATCACACTGGATCAAGTAAGGGTCCTAGCAGACCTATGATAGAGATACTTTACTTTGCTCAGCATAACTATGGTCAAGCCAGAATCACTCTGCGTGAAGACAAGCCAAAGTCAGTCGATTCAGCAGGGGCGTTACCAAGAATATCCTATTTTTATTTTGTAACCGATCTTTCAGCTTCATTTGGTTCCTAGAATTCTCTTTTTGATAGCGACAATATTTCGTTGATATTAAAATTTTGATATTGTTCACGGATTTTAAATCTTTCATAGGAAGCATCGGTCTTTTCCACAAAAGAGCCAGCTTGCAGCTTTTTAAGTCTGATCTTTAACGCCATGTCTTCTTTATCAAGTTTCTTGTTAAAGCTCTCTTGCTCCTTATATTTCGATCCCCGACAGCTAACAACAATCCAGCGCTGCTTTTTCCAACCATAATTTGATATCGCTTCGA
This sequence comes from Pseudobacteriovorax sp., assembly GCA_050293845.1. Lineage (GTDB taxonomy): Bacteria > Bdellovibrionota_B > Oligoflexia > Oligoflexales > Oligoflexaceae > DT-89. The sequence goes on from JBNKNM010000170.1 coordinate 9,125, forward strand.
AATACTTAAAGTCCTTGTCAACTTTGGTCCTAAGCTGGCGTTTCTACCATGCTTGCTTTATAGAAACAAATCTCATATTTGCTCTGGTTCCTGCTTCTACAATAGCTTCTGCATCAAGGTAATCATTCTTGTTTGATTTTAAGATGGCTTTATAAACTGAGGTGAAATCGATCCCAAGCACGTTAACATTTATGGTGAATCCCCCTCAAATTTCGTTTTCGTATACTTCATAATACAACTTTAAGGTATTTGAGGTGGATTCATCCCATTACTACCCTTCTGGACTTTATCTACCTTTCTGAAGAGACATAAGAGCTGCATTGACTTCTTTGTTGGCAGCTCTAACTTTATAATTCTCGTTAGCATATGCATAGGCTATTTTGCCGTCTTTGCCGACCACATACACTGCTGGAATCGGTAGAAGATGATGGGTTTCACCCGAGGCGGCTTCAAGATCAATCTTATATTTTTCTTTATAGGTCTTGACTAGGTCGTTCGGTACGGTAAATGCGAGGCCCATCGACTTTACGATTTTTGCTTTGCTATCGCTCACTATGTGCCAATCGCCTTTTAAATTTCCTTTGGTAATCTTTGCCTCATCCGGCTTATCAACACTGATTGCCACAATCTTACCGTTTAATTTGCTAAGAACTGGTAAAACTTCTTGGTTTACACCTTGCAGCTGGCGATTACAATAAGGGCACCAACCACCTCGATAAAATAAAACCACTAGAGGACCTTGTTGCGTCAGCATCCGAGTATCGACTTTTTTACCGGTGATATCTTGGGTCATAAAGTGAGGAAAGTCGGCTCCTTTAGACAGGCCGGGCTGAGCACAAACTGCGGGTAACGAAAACAATAGCAAGGAAAGAAGTAGCAATGACCTGCTTAACATAGAGGACTCCAAAATTTTTAAATGTTTCGGGAGTCTAGAATGAGCTCCCCCAAAACCAAAACCGATGAAAAAATACTGCCAGAAGTACAGTATCCTTTACTTCGAACCTTCACGGTATCAGGTTTCAATCAAGAAAAAAGAATCTGTATCATGCAGAAACGCTACCGCTTGACTTATAATATACAGTAGTGTCGCAAACTTGTAACCATATGATTAATCGAGTAAATTCTGATCTTCCTTTTACGCTGGAGGGTATTAAATGGTAGACTCAAAAGGTTCCCAGTTTGAAAAATCAATCATCTTCCAGCATGTCAAATGATACCTTAGATATCCTCTGGGACTCCACGGAAGACCTAGCCAGTAAAAGAATTCAGCGGTAAGTATTCCACAATTTTGAATTTTTGCAGAAAGGTTTGTCCCTTCGCTGTCTGTAGATCTCTCAAAAAGCTAATTATAGAGATTCAGGTAAGTGATTTAGATTAGTCTAGATAAACCAATTAGTTACAAAGGATTCAAGTCCAAAATTCCAAATTCTCTATCTGAATCTCTATAGCAGTTCCGTTCCATAAAGCCACAACGACATGATTAGTGTATTTGATAACCCAAAAACTACAACCGTTGGTAAGATCACGACCATTATGATAAACCTAGACTTTGAGAAATTTCGAACTAATACCCTAGTTTACGGAGGAAATATGGTGGCTTTGAGCAAACGCTTTGACTTTAAAAATCTAAATGGAGAGTCGTTGGCAGGACGATTGGAGCTACCAGCACTGCGACTAAGAGCTATTGCTATTTTCGCCCATTGCTTCACCTGCTCCAAGAACAGCGCAGCAGCCTCAAGAATATCCCGCAGCCTCACCCAATCAGGTATTGGCGTTCTTAGATTTGATTTTACCGGCCTTGGCAACAGCGAAGGAGACTTCTCTAATAGCAACTTTTCATCCAATATCGAAGATATCCTTGCGGCTTCTGCAGCCCTTAAGAAGGAGTTTACACTGCAGCCTAGCATTCTTATCGGCCACAGCCTAGGTGGAGCAGCGGTATTGGCTGCAGCTCCGAAAATGCCAGATATCAAGGCAGTTGTCGCCATCGCAGCACCTAGTGATGCCAGCCATGTAACCGCTAACTTCAGGTGTAGCCTGGACACCATCAATCAGCAGGGTGTCGCTGAAGTTGAGCTGGCTGGGCGTACGTTCACCATAAAAAAACAGTTTCTTGACGACCTAAATGAGTCCGATATTTTGGCTGGCTTATCTAACTATCGGGGGGCAACCTTAGTGATGCACTCCCCTATAGATAATATCGTTGCCATCGATCATGCAGCGAAAATTTTCCAGGGAGCTCGCCATCCGCGCAGCTTTATTTCTTTAGATCAGACCGATCACCTCATTTCTAAGGCCGAAGATTCTGCTTACATCGCCCAACTGATCGGCGCTTGGGTTAAAAGATATTTGGATAGCTCCGAGGAGCAGGAAATGCAGCAATCAGAACATAGTGTGCGGGTATCTTCCATCGAAGGTCTCCATTTTACCCAACAGGTGCAAAGCCGTTACCACACCTTTTTTGCCGATGAACCTAGGCAGCTGGGTGGCAACGATCACGGACCGACTCCCTATGAGCTGCTCCTAGCCAGCCTTGGGACCTGCACTGCCATAACCCTTCAGATGTATGCCCAAAGAAAAAAGTGGGACCTAAGCGGGGTTGAGGTAGAACTTAGTCACAACAAGATCCACGCGGAAGACTGCCAGCATTGTCAAACCCCTAAAGGCCTAATTGATCAGATTAATAAGTCAATAACTTTGACAGGTGATCTCGACAGCGAGCAAAGATCTCGCCTCATGGAAATCGCCGAAAAATGTCCTGTGAATCGCACTCTTAAATCTGAAATTTCCATTGTTGCGGGAGATACTTAGAAGAAAAACTAGCACTTAACTCACAGAAGGGAGAGGGAAGGGAGAGGAAGGAAGGGAGAGGACGGAGCTTCTGAAGGGGGAGGACGAAGCAAAAACAACGAAGGGGGAGGACGCGAATGAAGGGGGAGGACGAAGCAAAAACAGAAGAGGGAGGAAGAGGGAGGACGGAGCTTCAAGGCCATGAAGAGGGAGGACGAAGAGGGAGCAAGAGGGAGAAGAGAGAAGAGGGAGGACGGAAGAGGGAGGACGGAGCTTCAAGGCCAAAAAGAGGGAGGACGGAGCTTCAAGGCCATGAAATTAAGCCAAAAAGTTCTCCAAAAACTACTTAAACTCCCAATACAGCTTGAAGAGGGAGGACGAAGAGGGAGGACGGAGCTTCAAGGCCATGAAATTAAGCCAAAAAGTTCTCCAAAAACTACTTAAACTCCCAATACAG
>JBNKNM010000171.1:0-12312 GCA_050293845.1 Pseudobacteriovorax sp.
CTTCTGTTTAGAAAGATTATAAGGGAAGTCGATGTAGTGGGAAGCCCTATTGTAGTCGCCACTTTTTATGGCATGAAAAAATGATTGCACAGACTCCCGAGGCGATTGATCGGAAATCACTTTCTGGGGAACATTAGCAGCTCCATTCTGAGTTATGAGCTGCCCCCACACAACTGAGCTGAAGCTAAAACAAGCTAATATAAGTAATAGGCGCATGAATGATTTCCCCTTGATGAATTAACCTAAGCTCCTGTTCATAGCAAGCAGTTCCTAAGTTTTCAAGGCCCAACGCATACAGCTCAAATACTTTTATACGTACCACGCAGCAGCTGCTAGGGTGGATACGTTCTCCTTTAGATTACTGTCCCATAAAAAGGGACTCGTGCTCTTTGGATAAGAAAGTAATTATAGCTTTGAGAGTAAGAGTTTTTTTACAAAAGCTGATGAATAATCCCAGCCCTCACCTCCAAAGGATCGAAAGTGGAACAGAAGTTGTACAAAGAGAGGAAGAAAAGGTTGGAGGTTCAGATGGCAAAACTACCTATAACATATAGATATTATAGAAAAATTCCATTTGAGTAAGAAGAAAAAGGGAATGGCATCAATGAAGCATTATACTCCAAGGGGTAGTGATAAACTACAAAACCATACCCAAACACTAAAAGAATTGATTCTACTCATTGACGATGATGTCTCTTATGCTGAGCTTGTAAAGTCGCACTTTCTAGATGTAGGTTTGCATATTGTCCACAAAAAAGAGTTACTTGACCTCAATCCTATTGCCCGTATTATTACCTACCCCATTATTCTCTTAGACTACCATTTGCATTTTCTATCAGGCCGGGAAATTGCAGAATTTGCCCTGAATATATCGGAGGAAGAGACCATTATCATTATGATTTCAGCAGATATTCGTGTAAAATCAATGCTACCGGAGGGTGTAAAATTTTTTTTCCATAAATCGCGCCCCATTACTGAGTTAGCATATCTGTGTCTTAAGGAAGTGGAGAGATGTAAGATGATAAAGTATTACCAGAATAGGTAAATGAATGATTAAAGATCGTATTAATCAGCTTATTATGTCTTTTATCCTTTTGATGTCTACCCTGGCTATCTATTTTATGTTTCAAAGGACAGAACAGAGGAAAGAAAATATTAATCAGGCATCTTTTGACTTAGAATTGATTGTAAATGGAGTCGAAACGCAATTAAATACCATAGTCGATTATTTTGGGGTCATTATTGACATGCCTCGCCATAGTCCAAAAGAAACACGTACTTTTCGGGACAGACTGAATAAGCTACTATCAAAACGCCAAGAAATCTTACAAATACTTTTGATTCATAACCAGGAACAGCTGGTAATTGAAGGAATAGGTAGCAGTAAAGTTGAGCAAGATATTCTAGACTTACCCGCAGTTTCAATACTTTTACAAGACACTTCTACTCTCGAAAAAGGTAGTTTTCTAACCCCCATTATACAACTATTAGATGGTAGAAATATAACTCTATTTGTCCAACGCGGTGCGAATAAGGAAACTCTTTTTGCCGCTATTGAATTAGAAACCCTGCTAAAAAGAAGTATCAGTAGAGGTTTCGACCAAAGATACCAATTTGACATTTTCACAGGTAATGATCACGTAACCTTAGCTAATCGCCCAGGCAATCTGATAATTGAGAAAGGCCTGCAAACGCAGCAATTGTTTACAAGTTACTCATCGCAGTTCAGACTATCTATCGTTCCATATGCTGTTAGCTATCAATGGCAAAATGCCATTATCATCACTATGGTATTGCTATTTAGTATTGCTAGTATGGTAATATTCTTTAGAATTAAAAGTGACAATCACCAGCGACAGATTGTTCAGGGTCAACTGCGTAAAGCCATCCAGTCAGCCCAGCAGGCTAGTAATGCCAAAAGTGAACTTTTAGCGAATATTAGTCATGAAATTCGCACCCCTCTTGGAGCAATCAAAGGTTTTTCAGACCTATTTCTCGAAGGAAATCTCAGTCAAGAAGATAAAATAGACGCTGTTAAGACCATTAAACGTAATGCCCAAAACCTTCTGGAACTCATAAATGATATACTGGACCTTTCCAAGGTTGAAGCCGGGCTATTAGAAATCGAGAGAGAAAAATTTCCTATCTACGAAGTGCTAAGTGATGTATTTGAGACTTTTGAAAAAGAGGCGCATCAAAAATCAATCGAGCTTAAGGTCTCCTACCTAGGTCCTATACCCGAGTTGGTCGAATCTGATAAAAAAAGAGTCAGACAAGTTCTATTAAACTTAATGAGTAATGCCATCAAATTTACTGAGAAAGGTTCCGTTGTAGTTACAGTCGAAACAGCTCTGGATGAAAATTCTGTGAAAAAAGCGCGCATACTCGTGGAAGATACAGGTATTGGTATCGCAACAGAGCACCAGAGTAAATTATTCCAATCCTTTACCCAAGCTGACTCCTCCATTAGCCGCATGTACGGAGGGACTGGGCTTGGCCTGAAACTTTCCAGAAAATTAGCACGTCTATTAGGAGGAGATGTAATATTGGTCCATAGCCAATTGGGAAAAGGCAGTCAATTCCAATTCGAATTTAATCCGGGGATACTAGAAAATGTAACCACAATTGTGGGGCTCAAGCAGGCACAGCCCACTCCAGAAAGGCCTAAAACTGATAAGGTTAACCTGGGAGGTTTGCGTATTTTAGTCGTCGAAGACAGTCAAGACAACCAAGAAATATTTAGACGTTTTATTGAAGCCGCTAACGGCAAGGTGACTATTGCTTCCTCAGGGGCTAAAGCCATCAGTATGTTCCCCAGTACTGAGTTTGATGTCATACTTATGGACATCCAATTGCCGGAGCTCAATGGCTATGAGACGACAATGGCTATTAGGAAAAAAGGCTTTCAAGGAGTCATCTTAGCAGTAACTGCCAACGCCATGAAAGGAGAACGCGAAAGATGCCTAGCTGCCCAATGTGATGACTATCTATCTAAGCCTGTGAATTTTGATAAACTTTTTAAGTTAATAGGTAAATTATCCCATATTGATATCCATAGGTCGACTCGAATCATTCTATCCGAATATTCTCACGATCCCCGCGTCGCCCCTCTCTTAGAGCAGTACGCTCAAGGATTGGAAGAAAAAGTCGGGCGGTTAAAACAAGCCGCTTCTTCCAGAAATTTCAATGAAATTAGTCATATATCTCATCAAGTTCGTGGTAGCTGCAGCCACTATGGCTATTCTATCCTAGCAAACCATTTTCGCGAGCTGGAACTCGCTGCATCTGTATCCCATCCCAAAGTTGATTCCTTAAAGAAACAAATTGATTTCATTGAACAACTGAAAGACAGTATAGCCTTAGGTGTAACGAGTAGGAATGGCTAAGGGATGCGAAAATCTAAAATCCTTATTATCGATGATGATTTTGATTTTGTCTCGATTATACTCAATTTTTTGAGTTTCGAAGGCTTTCAGTGTACGGCGGCGTCAAACCGTAGTGAGGGTATGGCAAAGCTAGAGCAAGATACGTTTGACGGTGTTCTCCTTGACATTTTTTTAGGGAACGAAAGCGGCCTCGACCTGCTACCCGTTATTCGGGAAAAGCAACCCTTTACCAAAATCATTGTCATAACCTCCAAGTCTTCAGTACATTTGGCAGTCAGTTCTATGGAAGCTGGTGCATACACTTTTCTGGAAAAAACGACAGACCCGGGTACCCTTGTGAGTTCCGTTCGAGATCGTCTATTCCATGATGACATCAAACAAATGCACTCGGATTATGATCATCTGGGGATCATCGGCCAAAGTAATATGATTATGGAACTTATTACGCAAATTCATCAAATCAAAAATTTTGACACCAATGTTTTAGTACTTGGTGAATCAGGTACCGGAAAAGAATTAGTGGCTAAGGCTATCCACGCCGCCTCAAGAAGGTATGGTCAGCGTTTTGAGGCTATTAATTGTGGAGCTATCCCCGAAACTTTACTAGAAAGCGAACTTTTTGGTTTTAAAAAAGGGGCGTTTACTGACGCCAAAATGGACAAGAAAGGCTTATTTGAGCTGTGTTCCCACGGAACACTATTTCTAGATGAGATAGGAGAGATGCCCCTTTCTATGCAGGTCAAAATCCTTCGCATTTTACAGGAGAGTGAAGTTCGTCCCATAGGAGCTGAGCGCAGTATCAAAATCGATACTAGAATAATCGCAGCAACCCACCGCAACTTGGATAAGGAAATTGAAGAAGGAAGATTCCGCGAAGACTTATTCTACAGGCTATCTGTCATGCCTATACAAATACCTCCCCTTCGTGAAAGACTGGATGATATTGCTCCCCTTGGGAAGTTTTTTACTACATCTATTTGTAAGAGGTACGATATCCCTCTGATTCCTTTATCAGATGCTGATGTGGTCCTGTTGCAATCCTACCATTGGCCCGGCAATGTCCGTGAATTGCAAAACACCATTGAACGAACAATAATAATGAGTAAAAACAATAAGTTAAACTTTGAACCTTGGCTACTTACCCGCAAAGAATCCAAAGCTAACGAAAAAAAAATCACCCCCTTCATCTTTAACTTCGATGCAGCAAAGGAAGAATTTGAAAAAGATTATATTACTATGCTGCTCAAAAAAACAAAGGGGAACGTTGCAGAAGCTGCAAAACTATCAGGAAAATTTCGCTCGGATATTTACAGAATTTTAGAAAGGTATAACTTGAAGCCATCAGACTTCAAGCCCTAGCTTTTTTCAATGTGTAGAAGAATGTTCTTGTTCTATGCCGCAATTATCTTTGATCAATTGCGGGTTAATGCTTTCGCTTTTATCCCGGTTAGACCTATAGATGTGAGCTTTTAGGCGAAGGCAATATCCAGTATAATGATACAGCTGTCCATTAAACTTAGCCTCTTCAATCAAACACTTCCCTATTATCAAGTCCCTGAACCCCCATTGTTCTTTAACCTCTTCACCAAACAGAGTTTCCTCTATGCATTCGAGGTATGGTGGACGGAACTCATCGCCACCAACCTCATTGAGGGAATGTACGATGTAGGTTTCATGATCTTGTATCTCTTTAATTTCTTTTGGCAATTTGATGGTATCGATTTTTTCAGAGGTACAAGAAAACAATCCCATCATAATTATAACAACAAACTTCATTTATGATCTCCTAGCGATAACGAACCTCTCGGTTAGTGCATAAAGTAAGCCAAGCTCATGAATGCAAATTGCATCAATTTACTCCATATGTAGTTAAAGGCTACACGATATCAATTCCAAATCTTGTCATTCTAATTCATTTTTCCCGCTACTTTGGCGAGAGTTTTGCACATGTAAATTGAAATAACCTTTAAGGAGACAACACCCATGGTTTTCAAAAAAATTTTCACATCACTTATTTTTTTGGGCTTAACAAGCGTTTCATCTATCCAAGCTAACCCCAATAGCGGTGCTGAAAAAAAGCAAGGCATGAAAGAGAAACTTGTTAAATTATCATTCGAAGACTGCTGTGATCAGCAGTATGGCGATTCTGATTCCTGCCATAAGCAAGCGAATGTCACTGGAAAGACCAAAACAGTAAAAGGTACAAAGGTCAAAAAAGAGTGTTTTGTCGATAGCGAAGAAGATGATTACTCCGGTGAATAATGTCCTTTTATGGATACAATATTAAATTAACATCAGCACCGGTAACTTCGGGATTATCGGTGCTTTTGGCATATATAATGCTTAAGCCATGATATATCCATTATTAAGAGGATTAATATATGAAAAGCAGGTCAATTTGGTCAATAGCTATGGTATCATTTCTTCTGCTGGGTGGGACAGCATACGGCAAAAAATGGTGCTGTATGGTAGAAGGAAAAGTTCAGCAGATGGACAAGAAAAAAATGTGCATCAAAAGCAAAAGTGCGCCATCAGAAAAATCCAAACAGCAATCAAAGAAGGGCAAGTACTTTGCGGCATGTAAAGAACTTGGTGGCGAGTGGGCCATTAAGGAAAAAAAGCGCCCCAAAAACAAATAATGACTGTTACTTAGGATGTGTGACTGCTTGATTCTTCGCACATCCGCTTTTCAGTTTACTACAAACTCCAAAGCAAAAATCCCTCCTTCAGCAAACTTCCACTATTAAATAAGGCTTTAAATAAAGACCACAATTCATCTTTTTGTTAGAATAATGCCACCAATCGTAACTGGAAATAATATGTAAAAACGAGGCTTTTTATGATTCATCTATACCAGCTTTACCCAGATATGAATACTCCCGATCCTAGTCCATTCTGCTTTAAAGTTCATTTTTTTATGAAATATTATAAGATTGATTTTAAGCCTCATAAGGCAAACTTGCTAAAAGCTCCAAAGAAAAAGGCTCCCTATATATTCGATGACACAGCATCTGTAACTATCAGTGACTCCGAAGACATTATCAAATACCTCTGTGAACGTTTTCACTTAAGTCCTGATAAGGACCTAGAACCGCAACAAAAACCACAGTCTTTTGCGCTTCGTAAAACTCTGGAAGAATACCTATATTTTGTAATTCTATATTCCCGTTGGGGGGATCAGAATGGGTGGAATAATATAGAGCCCATTTATTTCAAAGACATACCAAAGCCGATCAGGTTTTTAATAACACCACTAATAAGAAAATCGGTTATTAAATCGATGTACGGACAAGGTATGGGACGACATTCTCAAACGGAAATTTATCAAAGGGGAATAGAACTTTTAGCGCAACTCTCAACGTGGCTTGCAGATGGAGATTTTTTCATGGGAAAAAATATTTCTCTGGTGGACTTTACTGCTTTTCCCATGCTGTATGAAATCCTTAAGTTCCCTTACCAGTCCCCTCTTTTCCAACCAATGCAACAACACACAAACCTTGTCAGTTATGTCGAAAAAATCTCCTCCCAATTTTATCCCAATCCATCGTTTCCAACTCCTTGAACTCTTAAGCATAGCCTTTTATGAATTACGGCTACTTAGCTTGGGAACAATAAAGGCCTTCTGGGCAGCTCCCCTTTTCTGCCCAAGAATCTGACGATCTTCTTCATATAAGTTAGGAGAATGGCCTAGTTTTTTTTTCACACGCCGATCAAGATCGCGATTCATCTTATCCTGCAAACCAGTTGTGACTTTCTTTAAGTGAGCATCAACTGCATAGTTCAATCGGTTTTCACCTAGTGCCAGTGAAGATAGTAGGGTAGAGCCAATAACTAAAGCCTTTAATATTTGATACTTAGCAATAAAACCCATGGTGTACCTCCTTGAATAAACCATCTAGTGCACTACTATACTAGTACACCAACAACTTAGTCTACTCGGAATTTTCATCAAAAATCTTTAATTTCGATATTTCTTAATATATTCAGCATGATAAAAATTTACCTCCGCTCATAAAAACATTGTCACTTATTTGAGCATTATGACACCAAGATTAGATTCAATTTTCTGACAAATGGGATTTCAATACTCGGAGCGACTTTTACAATGGGGAAGTTGCTTTTAAGCTCCAGCTGATGACGAGAGCCAAGGACAGTTAAGATGAATTTTATCGAAAAAATTTAGGATATATGAGTCAGCTGATTCTGTGGTGCACTGAAGCGTTTGTGGTTTAGTGGTGGGAGGCGTCAATAGACTTATTGCAGAACCACTTGCTCGTCATACGGGATCTGAACCATTTCATTTGATGTTAACTAAACAACTCTGATTTTAGATTGATGATCCTTTTAAAATCCATTAAGGTACGAGCAACTTAACGCTAGCCACAAGTTATTACATTACATCTTGTGGCTAATTGCGTAGATTATACCCAGAGATCTTTTCTCTGGGCCTGCCATTTAATTGTTTCACAATTCTTGTCTACCTGGGAACAACTTTATCTCTATACAGGGAGTGTCGTAAATAGACAATGCTGATTCACCTGTCGTCATCGCTTTGATAGAGTAACCATCTTGTTAGCTTTTGGAGATAGGCACATAACCTGCCTGCGATTCTACCCTACCGAACCACCTCCTAATACTCGTGTAAGATGAAAGATCGTATTCACCTTCTTCAGCCACATGGGTATATGCATACAATGCAATATCAGCCACACTGTAAGAGCTGCCAGCTAAAAAATTGTTTTTTTGTAAATGAGTTTCCATGACGTTTAATGCTGCATACCCCAACGGCATACGCTGTTCTATTTGGCTTAACTTACCTGATTTATCTTTTAATATTGAGACCCAGTACCTTACCGTAGCTATATAAGGTTCATGGCTATATTGTTCAAAAAACATCCATTGCAATACCTGCGCTCGCTCAAAGCGATCGGAGGGAATTAATTCAGACCCTTCAGCTAAATACCAAATAGCTGCGTTTGACTCAGGTAAAAACTTTTCGTCAACTTGTAACACTGGCACTCGGCCATTGGGATTTATTTTAAGAAAATCATCTGTTCTTGACTCACCTTTCAAAATATCGACTTCCACCAACTCATACTCAATACTGAGCTGATTCATAAGCAATCGTATCTTGTAGCAATTCCCTGAGCTTTTAAAATTGAAGAGTTTATACATTTTTATCTGATACTCCATTAAAAATCATCATACGTTGAGCAGATTCAAGCTATATTCTTAATGAATTCGAGTTAACTAAGTTCTTCTCAGGCGATCCCGACATTCCAGAGGGACCAATTGAGAGCTAAAGGTGTTGGGACTCGGTCCATAATAGTAGAGTCTTTTCAAAGAACTGAAACAAAGAATCCCATCCAGGTAGAAGCATAAGGCGTACTATTTATCAATTCTTCTACCACATTTTTCACTTTATCGGTATATTTCTTCGGGCTTTCGCCCCGGTACTCATAATGGAGAAATCGCGTTCAAAGAACACAAATACGGGACGAACCTCAATCCAGCTCAATAAGATAGCCATTTGCTGCAAAAACACCGTTTTGCAAATCGGCTTCATTTTCCTTACCCGTAAGGTATTTCGCATAACCACTTTGTTCGTCCAAATGATAATGATACCAAGACAATACATAGGTAGAAATCATCTGACTCTCAGCTACCGATGGCGTTAGCATCATAAAGTGAGTTGAACCATTAAGATTTACCAGTGCTTTATTAGTACCACTAAGGCTCTGGTAAGAACTGTAAACATTGCTTGGAATCGCAACATTGTCAGCACTTCCCGTTAAAAAAATAGTCGCAGCCGACATCGTGGCATTCACGGGTTGAAAGGCATTAAAAGGGGCTGCTACCTTAATCATATCTCCAAGAGTATTAGCTGCTATGATTGTCCCCGCGCCACCCATGGAATAGCCCGCAATGCCTAATTTATCTGTGTCGACCATTTCAAAAACAGGAGATTCTGAGCGCTCCGTTTCTTCAAGAATTTTATCAATTGATCCAATATGACCATTCACCCATGGTGTAGGGTCTGTCGTGAGGTTATTGGTTGGGGTAAAAGCGATCACGATTATACCGTGGGATGCTATACGCTCCGAGAGCCAGGTCATGTCCTCTTTGGTATTGCTAAAGCCACCGGACATTGTCGTCGCGGGAAAGGGGCCTGGAAAATCTTCTGTAGGCAAGGGATAATAGACACGAGCAGAACTATAGGCTGTGGATGCAAGGTTTGCTTCGAAGCTAGCAAATTGAAACACCCCTTTTGTACTGGGATCTTGCTGTATAGAAAGTCCATCGGACTCGCTATCAGTTCCCGTGCTTTGGTTGCTGTCTGTTGGGTTTGAAGGGTTTTGCTCAGCATCGTCTCTATCTTCTGGCAATTGCCCGGTCTTAGGGTCGTCAGCAAACTCATCCCCCGAGGAATCACAAGCGACGATGCTTATTAAAAAGACAACAAACAGCGGTAATAATGCTCTTTTTATGTTTACCATGGCGAATTACTCCTTGGTGCTGTAACGGTAAGGGTCGTGCAATCTTCAGACCATGGTCTAAGGTTAAAAAAGCGATATTATCATGGTAGCTTAAATAGCATTCGCAGATAAGAGTTGTTGGTTTGATGACAGGGCACGAGGGGCTGATATCTTCTAAGCAGCTAATCTTATAGCATAATTTGAGAAACTTCCTGTAGCAAACCCATCAATGCCCCACATGACTCATAAAATTAAATTATTATAGTAACTTATACTCTTTGCCTAAAGTTTGCCCTGTATCCGTTATCAATGCAATACAGACCATCATCTTTCTGTGATTTAGATAGTCCTACATTTTCTAGGGGTAAATTCTCCTTAATTCCTGTAGAAAAACAAATTTGATCGGTGACTACTCCTTCGCCCACCCGCTCCAGGTGGGTGATCGACTCTCTATCCTGGATATGTCCCACTATACTGCTGTTAAAACGTCTAATTTTAACGATGTCCATTTAGTTCTCCCAGAAGGGGCATAAACAGTATTAAAAAAAGTAAGGCAAAGAAGGCTGCTAACAATAATAAAGTCGGGCTCAATGTCAAGTAGTCAATAGATAACCCGACAAGGGGTCCTGTGAGAAAAAAAGTGCTGCGAAAGCCAAAGCTAACCACCGAGTTAATCGTAGCGCGAAATTCTCCTGCAATTCTTTGATTTAATGCATCCTTGAGAATTACCTGATGAAAACCTCTGCCAAGCTGAAACAAGAAACCTGCTGCTATACCCCAAATACCAGCTCCGACATACATTCCTAAATAACCGAAAATGGGAAGCACTCCGATAAGAATTAGTACTGTTCGGGTTCCAATACGCCTCTCAAGACGATGAGCTAATCGACTGGATAAGGCAACAGTAAGATTATAGGAGGCCCATAACCATCCAAAGTACGCCAGGGGTATCCCATGCTCCTGCCAGTACTTTTGGAATAGCCATACTGCATAGAAGCTAGCCATACCCCATAAAACCATATTAAGACAGATCAACCGCAACATTTTGCTACCGGCAAATAGCTCTACAACAATTTTCTTGAACCTTCCAAAATGGCTATGAATTTTTGGCTTCATATGGGGATCGTCTAGACTTAGAGCAATGAGGAACGGGAGCCAACCAGCAAAAATTTGCACATATAGTAAATTATTTATGGAAGCGACCATGAGGATGAGGCTATTAATAGCAGCGGCACCAGCTTCGGCAAAAGATCTTGAGGCTATCATCCCGCCAACAAGTTTTTGTCCCTCGTGTTTGCGATCAATTTGATTCTGAATGCTATCGTATAGCAAAGCGACATCTGCTCCAGAATACAAGGCTGCCGCAGCACCCATCAGAAATTCAAATAAAACAAATTCCCAAAAAGTATCTGCAAATAGCAGCCAACTATAACCTACACCATTGAGTATGCCCCCTACCACCAGGCAGCGTTTTTTCCCCCACAAGTCGGCGATATATCCAGAAGGAATCTCAAATAACATTACTGAAAGGGCGAAAACCCCTTGGAGCTGAAAAATTTGCGCCATCGAAATACCGAAGCTTTGAAAGAAAGGCACAATAACAGGTAGCAGGATCAGCAGCATGTAAGAGCCACTAAAAAAATAAAGCTTAATAATATTCGGTGATTTTGCCAAGTAACCTCCCAGGTGCTAAGAGCCGCACCATACACTCATAAGAGCACCTGAGCAAGATGAGTCGAAGCGGTTGATCCCACGCTTGTTGGTAGTATAATTAACTAAATCTTTGACTACCTTGTTTGCTTTGCGGAAAAGAGGTTTTCCTACTTCCATGTATTGGGACTGGTCCAGTGTTATTTCTTCTTGGCGCTTATCTTTGTTCATCTTATTAATTCTAAGACGTTCTCCTTTTCTTTAAGCTTCTTGGCAATAGACACCCTGTTCATATCGGAAAGACGACGCTTGGCATCGCTATCTGAGAGCATATGCCAGGTTCTTTGATATTCATCAAGTTTATCAGAACGAAAGTGGGTCGTCCTATCAAACTCCTTAAGCATTCCTGATGAATATTACAGTCATGGTGAGTAGTGACGCGCCATAATCGCATAATATCTACTCTTAATCATTTGCCGAAGATTTGGGCCATTTTACGAGAACGGTAAATTCGCTTTGGCGCGGTACATCAATAAAAACTTTAACAGAGATAGTCAAGCCGTTCGCGAGAAGTATAAATCACCGCCTGGACTCTGACGATAATATATATCTCGAAAAGATCATAAAATTTGTCAGGGATTTGATCAACTCTGCAATGGGAAGACTTATGGATCTAAACGATGCCTCTTTGATCCATGGTCATACCATTAGTGATGGAGAAGCAGTTAAATTCAGGACTGAGCCACTAAGCTGCTTTCGCCGACTGAGAAGTCCGACCTTATTTTACTAAGAACCCACCC
>JBNKNM010000172.1:0-12299 GCA_050293845.1 Pseudobacteriovorax sp.
ATAATAAAGTTGCTCCACTAAAAGAGATAACAACTTTTTCTCCAAGGTTTCCACACAAATCAACATAGAAACTGACACAGCCCTCAATAAAAAGGGGGGCATTAGTGTGGCGCTGACTTAACTCTAAGATCTTGTTTACTCCGGTGTGAGCGTCTTAAAGCGCTCATGGGAGCTTTCCAGGGATCATAATCTGATTTTACCGATTAAGGATATAAACTTCTTCTATTCTAGCGATGGTTGTCAGCGCCGACTATAAGTTTCAAATCATACCATTTACCGAGCCATTCATCGTATCAAATGAGAGTTAAAATATTTAGGATCGGCATTTTTTATAACTATATTTGTAACCTACTGATGAACTGGAGACCGCTTGATCAAATGTGAGTAGAGCTTTTTTTGTTTGTACCTTTATTTTTGTAGTGATTTTCGCATCCTTCCCACATTTTGAGATCCCATAAGCCTTAGCTGATACGTATAGATCACCATCGACCTTGGTTTTATCGGAATCTTTCCAAAGAAGCAAATGATTAAACTGAAGTGAAATTGACATTTTCGCCTTATGCTCCACATTATAGGCCATCGCTTGAGCACTAAATTCACTAGCCTCAATGTACTCACCTTCGCGACCTTTTATGATTATGGTGACAATACAAGTTTTTTTCTCATCTTCTGAGAGATCTAGGTTTAGGTTGAAAAGCTCTACATCAAGTTTTTCGACATCATAAGATCCATTGGCGCAAGCAGTATTTTCATGGAATCGAATTTCGACTTGTCTATCATCGGGTGTCTCGCCATCAGGAGTCTCACCATCAGGAGTCTCACCATCAGGAGTCTCACCATCAGGAGTCTCACCACCGGGCGTCCCGCCATCATTGGTATCGCCATCGTCCTTAGCTGGTTGATCATGGGCTGGGGTAGAATTTGAATCATGGTGAGTACCACAACCATAGATGTAAATGGACAGAATCCATACAAATAAAATACGCACTTTCTTCTCCCTATCAGACGTTGTTATTTTAGTTCTCTAAATCTATAACTTTAGTCATTTGAGAGAGGGTACACGTAGCGGAAAAGACTTTAAATCATCGGATTTAATAGCTTATTTCCATTAAAACATACTTAATTTCAAATTCCTTAAGAAATTTTTAGACAAGAAGATACGAATAGTGCGAGTCAGTTAAATCTCCAGTATCTTACGAACTTTAAAGTTCTTTTTACTTGCCTTATTCTTATGGGCTACCCTAAATTAATCGGTTTCGACATTCTGCTTCCTTACCAAAAGTATTAATGCCTTAGGATGATAAGAGAATTAGCGATTAAATTTGGAAAAATTACTTTTTTTCATTTTGTTTTGTCTAAACTGCCAAACAAATAACGATGGCGGCGAAGGTAGTCGCCACAAAGGCTTTATTAGCAGAGGGATCTCCCATCGAAGAACCATTGAAACTTTTAAAGCAAATATCTAACCTTATGGGGCATATGGCCCCCTAAGGAAGACAAAGGGGATAATGATAGTATCTCCTTTTTTTAAATGCGCTGAAAAACTCCTCCTCAAAGCTTAAGTTAGAACGCGATCAGTGATGGGAGGAGGTCTATTAAGCCGGAATCCGAAAAATTCATCGCTTGCTGCGTTATGTCAATTTTACAAAATCCTCATATACCTTGGTACGCTGCGGTTTAGTAAAGCCATCATACCTTGCACTCGATGTTTTTTCGAATTCCTCAGAACCGTTACTAAATTTTTAAATTTTTCCGATCTGGGATTAAGAACTACATCGACTCAGGCATATTAACTGTAGGAACGGGAATGGTAATAGAATCCCACGATCCATTGACTTGAGCATCTAAAAGGATGACCCAACTGTGATTACCCATATTAGGCATGTTGAATAAGATGTTTTCAACACGAAAAATATAAGGTTCAGAGGCATTCTGATAAACCATATGATGGTTATCAAAGTTACCATGACCCATCGTAGGCATATAGGGGCGGAAATCATCGGCAGTGAATTCAACTTGGCCTGCAGTAGTCACGTTTTCATCTGCGTAAAAGGTGATTTTAACCCAATTGTTTTCCCTACCTGCGGATGAAGCTAACATTGGGGAAGACCAGTGAGCCGAAACAAAGAACCATCCATTGTCAGAACTCAGCAATGCTAATTCTTGGGTACTTCCAGAGTCAGGTTGTTGAACTTGTGAATCTAGTGTGTGTTCAGGTTTAGGCTGAGGTGCTTGGATTTCACTATCTCCGCTTTCCATTCCTCCAACTTCAGGAACTTCGATTTTGAAAGTCTCTAAAGTACCCTCAATATTTGCGTCTAGAAGAATGACCCATTTGTGATCACTAGTACTACCCATGTTGAAATATATATGTGAAATATATGCATGGGCAGCTTCTAGCCTTATCTGATGCCGATTATCGTGGTTACCATGTCCCATAGTTGGCATAAATGGTTTAAAGTCATCCGCTGAAAATGCGATGGCATTCACCTCATGATTATCAGCAGTGTAAAAGTATAGCTCGACAGTATTGGATTCTCGGTGGGACTCACCGGCAACAAGAGGTTGTGACCACTCAGCGATCACTTTATATTCTTTAGAGTCAGATAAATATGCCACTTGATCATCTAATGTTTCTCGGTTTTCGGGATCTTTAGAGGAAGACACCGAACAAGCTGTTATCAGGTGGATCAATAGAATAGCAGTTAAAAATTTCATAAAATATTCCTTATATTAATATATATTGTAGAGCTACTGTTAGAGAATCCTGAGCGAAGCCATTACTATTGAATGAAGAGATTCCCCGTTTATTATATGTCAATCTAAATAGAGCTTCCTGGCTCCACTTTTGATCATAGGTTAGAAATATAGTTAGGTTACTGAAGTCACTTCCATCTTGTGTTTCACCATTTATTGATTTAGTAGCCTGATAATCATGAACTAAGCCTGAAATCACTTTGCCGGTAAAGGGATGATCACGTCCAATAGTTATTATTGATTGAGCTTTCCTACCATTATCAATTGTTACCCCCGAAAATGTTCGCTGTTTGGCAAAAGTTTCAGTATGGGCTAGCCCAAATTTCCACTTAGAAAGCCCCCACCAGAGGTCTGTTCCTAGGGTCCATTCTTCAAATCCAGTACCGAAGACATCTAGTTGATGCTCATCAGAGCTTTGCTGGATTCCGCGTGCACCGGAAGGTTTGTAGGCAACACTAGCTTTCCATTGTGGTATTTGAGGGCTGGAAAAATTAGCTAATTGTAAAAAATAATTTACTGTGAACAGGGGATCTCCTAAATTTGTCCTTTCATCTGACCCCTTTAAATTATTGATCCATGGAGCTGAAATTGTGAGGTAAGCTTTTCTTAGAAAACGATAACCCCCTGCAATAAGGAGTGTTCTCTTGGTATCAGAAGAGTTTACCCTAAGGGCTTCACCTTCCTTGCTGATATTTCGGAAGGAATTGGTTTGGGTTAATCCAATGTGAAACTTCAGCGTCTCATTAGGATACAAAAAAAGAGGAGAATTTCCTCCTGACCCACAAGACGCGCATGCTAGTAACTGCTGAGAGTTTAGCCAATAGAATAATAGTATCGCTACCAAAAAGCGCATAATAGCCTTTCTACTAATTAAGAAATAATAGTACACGCAGCATCAATAAATATTGCTGCTGTTCAAAAAATCTAAAATTTTCGCATATTTGTGTGTATGGAAAAGATCAAAAAATGGGAGGGTGAAAGATGTCAGATAAGACTAGAAAGAAGTGAATTTTGGGCTCCTGGAATAGCAGAATAGAGACTTGATCTACAATGAAATAGAATCCTTCATGGGAGTTAAAGCTGTGGCAGATAAAAGGAAACTCGAATTTAAAGCAACGACAATCTGTGGTGTCAAAGTAATCTGCATTGGGGGGCACTGGGGATGCTTCTTCTTCGTGGCAAGCCATCTCACCAACTGCTAGAAGGTCAGACAAAAAGGCTTCTATGGGTTTACAGCGCGATATTTCTATGAAGCCAATGAATATTGATACATATAAAATGAAAATCTGCTTCAATCCAAAACCCCTTCAAGAATTATTGGAATTTAATCCAATCAATCTGTTCTGGCAAGGAGTTAATCGAACTCTGAGAATAAATTACTCATTCTCCTGATGTTTCCTAAATTCATGATAAAATTCTTGCAATAATTTAGACGGTAGTGTGGCAAAAATTTGTATATATACGGTAATATCCTTCAGCGGACGCAGTTATGCAGCGCGCGCCATAAAGCCCTCTTGGGGAGTCTGCCCTGGGATTTCAATCTGATTACGATAAAGCATGGAACCATTTCAATTCCTGTGATTGTAGTCGCTACCGACCTGAAGTTTTGAAAACCCATCATAGGCCTTGTCATTCTTCAAATCAAACGGTGACTTTGCTCGATTATATTGTTTAGATATTTCACCTGCCTCACCTCAATAGCTACGAGCCCCTCCAGGAAGCCTAAGATAGATTATTGTCACTTTTAATCAGATTAATGATCTCAGACTTAGTGCCATAGTCAAGGTAACCACCCTTATCAGTATAAAGCTTGAACCCAAAAATACCTCTACCTTCATAAACAAGCTCTCTCACTTCAGCCCCGAGTGCTTCTAACTCTTCCCATAGATCTCTCACCTTTTTAGGCTGTGAATGTTTCACCAATTCCAAGAGCTTTTCAGGTATTGCGATGGATGGATCTAATAACCTTTTAGCATAGAGGATTCTTAACTCTTTCTCTGGATCGATGACCTCCGCTAGGTTCGGATCACAATTACATACAGCATCCTTGATCTGATTAATTAAAGTCTTATTGTCTGTCAATTTTTCCAGACTCTGACCATTAATAGCATTACAAAATGATCTAGCTTCCTGGTCATTATATTTTAGAAATGGAAGATTATCATGATAGAACCAGTGAAAGTTATACCAGAATTCCTGAGAGCAATCCGTACAATAAAACTTAAACCTATTTCGACCTGCTTGGGTTTTCCCTGACATTTTTTTGAAATCAATATTCATTCTAACCCCTGCTCCCTATTAAAAGTCCAGTAATAAATTAAACTACCCTTACTAATTAAAAATTACTTAAATCTACCATTCCATTTGAATGGATTCCAGTGACATCTAGAGCCTGTGTTTTGTGCTCGAATAAGCTTTGAGAAATAATTTCCCACAATTGAAAGGAAATATGATGGGGTATTACATTCGAAAGCTTGATGGGAAGAAAAGCCAACCTAAATGGAAACTTCAGTTTGTTTCATACCAATCTAACCATAGTGAACCATCAAAAATCGAAAAACCGAAGAAGGAATGGGACATTCCCAAAGAAAGATGGTCTTCCCAAACTTCCTCCAAGTCTGGATTGTGAGGAAGTTCTTCGTCCGTTACCAAGAGATCTCTTAAAGTTACTAGAGTTCTTTCAATTTGAGCTGAGATTAGAGCTTCCTGTCGAATATCAACAAATAAGCGCTACCCCCTTGCAGTCATTGCCCTGAGCAGGCTGTCACCTGAGGGTCGATGCAGCGAAATTCATCAAGCCCGAAAAATGCAAGAATGGCATCTTCCTCATAGGACATTGAGTGCCCGTTTCCAGGGGACGACCAGGTTTCGAATTCTACGAAGTCGCAATTTCCTCTCCAGAATTTTCGTTCATAGAAGTAAGAGGTGTTAATAGAATCCTGGTAGCTAGGCGATGGGCTCAAACCAAGCACATTGGGCCACAGCTTTGCAGCCTCATTCATATTATTGTAACTAATTGTCGCGTCTGCCGTGCCATGAAAGAGCTGAACACGGGGACGCGGCCCATTATAGCCTGGATACATAGTACGAGCTTGGTTGCCCCATTCTTGGGCGCTTTTGTTGGTTCTACCTCCGGCACAGTTTCCGGACCATTGGTTACTAGGATTGTATTCATCCGCCCAGCAACCAGCTGGCACACCCGCTCTAGCTGAGCCAGCTTTGAAAATATCAGGGTAGACCGCCAGCATAGCTTGAGTCATCATTGCCCCTGAAGAGCCTCCCATAATATAGACGCGGTTATTGTCACCATGATAGGTCCGAAGTGCATATTGGACCATCTGAGCTATGGCTTGAGTGTCCCCACCACCATCATGAGTTAGAGATGACCTTGAGCCTACATCCCAGCAATTCTTCTGGCTGTTGTCCGGGAATATTACAATGAAACCAACTCTGTCCGCAGCTTGCCGAATTTTCGTATTGTTATTGAATTGCCCCGATGCCGAGTTTCCACAGGAATGAGCTGATACCAGGATAGGAGGTTTCGATGAAGGGGCTCCAGGAACATAGATATACATATTTACTTCATTTGGCACACCATTGGACCATGCAGATCTGTCTACCCGCTGCAGCGATCCGCTGGGGGTATTTGGAGGTCTCGTCTCAGTACAATAGGGAGGCTCTGCTGTAACCAAGACCGTTTCAGTTTTCATTGCTGACTTACCATCGTCATCAATAACCGTAACGGTGATAGTATAAGTACCTTCACTTTGGTACTGGTGAGTTGTTATGATGCCATTGGCCCCATAGCCATCTCCATAGTCAACTAAATACTCGACAATGGTTCCATCATAGTCAGAAGACGTGGATGCATCAACGGTGACAGTCTCTCCTGGAGTGATAATTGTTGGGGTCACAGAAAAATTAACCACAGGTTCGCCATTCAAGGATAAAGTTGTCACTTTGATGGCATTGATGAGAGCGTTCTCCAGAACCGTGACAAATTCAATATTCAATTCGCCATCAGTAACGGAAACCTGGTGCTCCGTAACATAAGCGGTATTGGCTCCCACTGTATTATAGAGATCAAGATTGCTGATATATGGGCTTCCTTCTATGAAAACATTGAACTTTCTTGAGTTGGTCGATTGATGGTAATTCTCTGCAAAATGAAGAGTCACAAGGTAATCCCCATTAGGAACTGGGGTTGAATAGGTGGAGTTTCCATATCTTTCAGTCGAGTATAAAGTTGGATCGGGTGTTCCTAAAACACTTGCATTATTAGAGTAGGCCGAACCTCCTGAATAAGCTGTGTCAGCCAAATATTGGGTGCCATCAGCACCCGTATAGGCACTGCCACCGCAGTTGACAGCAAAAATGGTCGCGTCTTCGCTTATTATCGGCAACAAGTGTAGCTGTTCCTTGCCATCAAAGCCAGTAGCGCTCACCGAGAGATTCCCAACAAAATTGCTTGGGTCAAGGTATCCCGTAGCAGCAACCTTCGTATCATACTGCGAGACATGAGCTGTGGCAAAACCTAAGCTAGACAAGGAAACTAGAAATACAAGACGATGCGAAATTATAAGCACTCTTAGGGGTGTCATGATGAAGTTCCTTTAAATTCATAATGTAAACAAAGGTTCTTGCTTGCCATTCATCCGTTCTCTTATTCAGACTAAGATGTTAGGAACCAAGCAAGGGGAATAAAGTTTGTTCGATCTTTCTTTATTGATGTTTATTATTGATGACTCAAAATAAGCCAGCCTGTCTGAAATATTGTTTATAATTGTTGAGACACTGCATATGAAAGGCTCAAAGAATAGAGGCAAACAAAACTTTAAAAAAGCTCTCTCATATGCGATTTTCTAAATCATGAAACTTAATCATTAATGTTAAACTAACCACTTCAATAAGTTTGAAATGGGAAAAAGCTCATCAGTATATACTGATTATTCAATCCATTAACGCAGCAGCTCCGCGGCTATCCATAAAATCGGTGCCTGGCCGTGACCATCTCCAGTAAGTCGACTCAATGCCATGTATTCTTGGGGCGTGCTATGATACCAGGTTCCCACACAAATATCCCTAAGATCTCCTTGAGGAGAAATTTTGTTTTGCAATCCCTGCCAAGCAGCCTCGATTACCGGAGTAAATGTTTTTGCATCCAGAACACCGCGTCTGACTCCTGCTATCATTGCATAGGTAAACATTGCTGAACTCGAGGATTCTTCCCAATTGTTTGGATCATTGGGCATATCTATAACCTGATACCAAAGTCCATTTGCACTTTGGTAAGGTAGCAAGCCCAGCATCATTTTTTTGAAGCCATTTTCGATAGTTTGATAATAGCTATTATTTTTAGGAAGGCTACGAATCATTTCAGCCATTCCTGCCGCAAACCAACCATTACCTCGTCCCCAGTGGACACGAGCCTGGCTAACATTGTGAAAAAAGAGCCCATTAGACTGTTGTGCCGATAAATAATCTACCATCGTTGCCGCCATAAAATCTAGGTACTTCACATCCCCCGTGGCACGATAGGCTTCTAATTGTAGACCGCTCATCATATACATATCATCAATGGCATTTCTGGTTTGATTGGTAACCTGTTGGGTATCCGCTGTTGTTGTACCGAGGCTGAGATAACTTACATCCCCAGTTTTAAGGTAGATTTCTAAGGGAACCATCCCAAAAATATAGCGATCAACGTGGGCATCGCCTCCTGTCATGGCGCTGATGAAGTCGCCCTTAAGAGGGTCAAATTTTGATACCAGTGAATTTAAAAGTCTTTGGTTTTTGGTATAGCTTACCACTCCCAGAGAGCCATACCACTCGCAAGCTACCTTGTACCCATCACCTGGTAGGTTAGCGACAGAACTAAAGGATAACGGCTGACGATTGAAGCGATCAGCTAGCAAATCTCCTATCGATCTTGCTGAAGGGATTAAATGGGCGAGAGGATTTGTATCCGGTGTACTTTGACAAACGTCAATATCATTGCTATTTAGTACTCCCACTATATCGGTGTCATAGCTTTGAGCGCTATTATAGGTGCCCCGCATCCAAAGTAAAGCTGTATTGTCTTTATCCCATTTGGGAACAACAGGGCGTATATTGTCCATCGTCGAATTCGCTGTCACAGCTTCCCAAGTAAATGTTTGTCCTCCATCACAGGTCACTCCCTTCCAGATTTCTTTTTTTCCATAGTAGTCTCCTTCATCTGTGTTGGGATTATAGGGAGTTGAAATATAGATCACATTCGGATTATCAGGATCTAAGGCTCCCAGACCGGTATAGTCTTGTTCGTCGTTATATAGCTTTGTCCCTGCCCGGGCGAGATAGGTCGTTTTCCAGGAATTTCCGTCGAATCGAAAGAAGAGTAGTCGTTTATCTGGATCGCTACTACCAGTACCAGACACTCTTGCAGAACCGATAGCTGCGATCGTTCCATCTTCATAGCGAACGATGTCAGCGTTCCAAGCATGATCTAATTTAACCCCATTTATGGTCATTCCGGTTGAAAATACCTTAGTATATTTGTTAATATTTTCAGCCGAACTATCAGTAGCATCGCTATCGATAACTTGGCCAAATGAGTTATAGTTCATGGAACCTTGTCTGTAACCATGATAAAGACTATTATCAAAATTTCTAGGATGGGCTTCTGTACCAAGGAAATCTATACGATTCGAATTGTTACCCCAGTATTTATAATAGCCAGCGACATAACCGACTTGCGGTGTTGAAGTTAGCCGTCCTCCAAAGTTCCAGGATTGGCCATCATCATTGGAATAGAGGTAGTTTGGACTTGTCTCAACCGAGCGAACAAAACTGTGTATCGTATCCCCTAGATACCACATATTTGCGTAAGTTATCCTATTTCCACTGCTAGTGGGGCAACCATGGGAGCTCCAATTATAGCTTCGCACTGAAGACCAGGAAGATCCATTGTAAACGCTGTAGTAACTATTGCAGTCATTATTGTGACCAGCCCACATCGCAGCATATTGCCCATCTGCTGTCTTAATGATAGCCGGTGCATCATGATCATCTGCATAGGACATAGTATCGATATGATGCCTAACCCCCTGCCCATTGGCAATATTCCAATTTACAATTTCAACTTGGGCTGATCTTCCCCCACCACTGGCAATTGAGCCAATAATTAGCTCTCCTTTTTGTGGATCAACAATGACCCGTTCATCCTGATACCAACACCAACCTCCATTATTATTAAATTGGATCAGATTGCCATTGACCCAATCATCGTCGTTGTTGTCACCGCCATTATTAGGATCATCTCCTAAGGATGAAATGTAAAGCTGATCTAGACTAACTCCATCTTCGCGATTGGCAATTTCTAAAGTGTGGCTGCCTTCTCCAAGATTATAAATCATGGCACTGTTTCCATTATCGGAGTTATGGACGTCATCCCAGGTCCAGCTATTACCTGCACCGGAGATAGAATTCCATTTAACAAAGGCTCCTCCATCCATACTTACCCAGAAGGAATCATCGTCAGGTGTTGGTGCTTTTACGCGTCCCCACACTTTATAGGCACCGGCATTCACTGAAAAATTGAAGGTGACCCGATTGGGTCCAGGGTTATCAATATTGTTCGCTGTGGGAGCAATATAGCGACCTCCTGAAGCGGCACTATCGTTACCGACAGAAAAACCTGGATTTCCCGATAAAAGTCCTTCTTCTGATTCTATATAGATTGCACTACTCACCGTAACATCCGAAAAGGATACGCTACTAGCTTCAAGTGAATCATCTGAAAGAGAGCTTTCTTCTTTGTTAGGGGCACATCCAAAAATCAAGGTTAAGAGCAAAGCAGCATTTAAGCATTTGTTGTTAAGGTAACCAATAATTCTATGATCCTTGCTGTTCATTATTTCCCCCCAAAAAATTTAATATTATAATCAGGTTCTTGCATTCGTTTGCACCTCATCGTCAGGAATCCAAAATCAAGACTTGATAATATTTTGCTTCCCAATGCCCGAAGTATAACTTCCATCTAAATAGATGCATAAATCAAAGACGGACTATCCGTCCTAAGAACTTTTAGCCACTAGATGAAAATATATTTTCGCCATACCATAGAACAAAAGAGAATCAACTTACAATAGTGTCATTCGACATACATGGAAATCTCGTAGAAATGAATCATTTTTTAAAAGTCTTGGTCCGACTCTATCGAACCACTCATAAAAAATTTAATAAGTGAAAAATGTCATAAATAAGTTTTTGGAGTTTATGTGTGGAAGTGTTGTGATCAATGGATCTCTCGATTAGACATCCTTTCTTCCTCGTTCGCATACTGACACGATTTGTTGGAGAAAAGCGGCTGCAATAGGGCTGGATAGGTGGGGCCTATTCTGGGTCGTTTTGGGAAAAAATCGTAGTCATTATAAGAGCTTAACTTCGGTGGTCTATTTTCCCTCGTTTAGGTAGTAATTTTCGTATTCGTTATACTATTAGATATCAAGATTTATTTCCGGACAAACTTGAAAAACAAAAGCCCGAATCGCTTTGCAGTTAGGGCTTTATTTTTTATACACTTTAGTTTATAACGATAACCTATCAAATAGCCCCACTTCCCAGTCCATCGAATTTCCTCTAGGTTATGTGGTGTCACGGTATCATGACTCGCGCTGGATTCCTTTGCGACCATGGGTCGTCACAATTCTATCAAAGGGGTTCATTGAGATAGGCAGCGATAGCCTCTGCTTGTTGAAGATTAGGAAAGTTAAGGTCTTCATGGTCATCCTCATCACTTTCATTTGCAATTTCTTCAGCGCTGAGGGAAATCAGGTTTGATGCAGCAGCAGCTTGATGACAAGCCATGCAGGTATTATCGTAGATTTCCTTACCTTGTTGCTTTAGCTTTCGTTCAGCGCTTTCAGGCGTTTGTTCCTCTATTTTTTCACCAGTATTAACAGGTCCATCAGGTAATTGCACGCGGTCCAAAACATTTTGACTTTCAATAGCAGATCTTTGCGCCTCTTGAGGTTGAGTCTGAACTTCTTGAACAACAGGCGCTCTTCTTGGTGGTAAAGGTAACTGACGCGATCCACAAGAGGTGATGATTAAGCTCATTACGACTAGACATGTTGAAAAAAATGTTTCAAAGTATCGGATGTTATTCATACAATTGCTCTCCAGTGTTACATACCCAAAAAAAAGTGCTAGAAATTATTTTTTTCATTTTCAAAATCTACAAAATTTATCGGCATTTTTATGGAAAACATAAATACATCTTGTTTTATTCTTTTATTACAAGCTATTATTGATATTCAAAATATACAAAATATATAGAAATAAATGCATAAACTAGTTGTACTTAGTATACAAAAATATTACTGAATTTTGCTTCTAGCATCGTCATAATATGATCATTATTCCCCCCAACACATCTTGGTGCACTAGGGTCATGGAAATCTTTTAGAAAACTAGTCGCAGGAATATCAGCTTGACACCAGAAGTAAGAATATCTGTATCTGAAATTGCTCCGTAACTTCCAGATTAGGTGCACTCATCCT
>JBNKNM010000173.1:0-12181 GCA_050293845.1 Pseudobacteriovorax sp.
CGCCAAATGTCGTTTTTTGGGTGGTGATCCGCAGAAAAATGAGAAGAATAGCTCCGATGAGGCTGATGAATATGATATAGACGAACGCAAGCTTCCGGATCTCCCGATGGCCCCCCATTGACCTCCTCTCCCCGACTGACGGGAAAACATCCTCTATATTCTGGGGATGGCTCTATTAGTAGGGGGGTAACGGTTATGACCTCAAAAAAGCCACGACTATAATTTGTGCAAAAAATTCTTTAGAAATGTAGGTTATTTATTGATTAATTAAATAAAAATAAAAACTTAAGGTGAAAGAACTTGTACAGTTTACTTTTTAGATAATCGTTCCGAAGAGACTTTACTAACAATCTAAAACGGCTAAAAAAATTACAAGGAGTATGACTGTGACGCGGATCGTACTGATGATTCTTATGACTTTTTTCTTGGGAAATTGTGCGGATTCCAACTTTACCCAAAGCGATGCTAAAACATCTAGCGAAAATGCAGGTCGCGTGGAGCAAAATCAAAATCCGGAGTCACTTGGCAAAGATATTGATAAGACAGAACCAGAGCTTATTGAGGAAGAAACGACCCATTTTATCGAGTCAACAGAAAAAATTTGCCTTGCTGCCATCAATGGAGAACCCACAGAAGTGATTACTGTGTCTCAGGATAACTTTGATTTTTCCCAGTTATCCCCTGATGCAGTCATTCTCATAAATGTCACGGGGCAAACCAATATTGACCTCAGTAAGGAAGATATAGCAAAATTGGGTGGGGTGTGTGTCGCATCACGTGGTCAAGCAATGGTGCAGATAGATTTCTCAACTGTAGTTACGACGATGTTCTTTTATGCAAGAGGCGGTTCTAATACTACCATGAATTTTGGCGAATCAGGCAACCTAAAGCAGTTGGCAACCAATATTTCGGGGGATACCCACTTGAGCATCGAAGGCAGCCTTGTTGATTGTGATACTTTATCGCCTGAAGAAGGTGGGTCATCCGCAGTAGAATGCAACGGATCACCTCTCTGAAAAAGCCCTCCCCAATCATCGGGTTGTAGAACCCTATTCCTCTTTTGGGTTGAGGGGGGTGTTCACTGCTGATCCGTGATGCCACTGTCCGTTTTAGGAACCGCATAAATAATGGTAACTTCAACTGGTGTTAAGGGATCAAGAGAATTCAGTACAATAAAGTTTTCGTCTTCTGAAGTTTCATATTTAGATACTTCTTCCCCATCTACCAATACCTTGACAATAGTATTTAGCGGGTGTTTTAGCTGGAATTTGGGTTCGGCTACTTTACTGGCTTCTATCATACTGGCCAAGAAACCCTGATAGTTGTCGAGCTTACAAGAATCGGCTTGCTGGCCTTTTGATTCTTGTACCAACTTAAAGTATGATTGGTCGTGAAGCCCTTCACTCGTACACTTTTCAAATGGTGCTAGGGCATGGAATTTTAAACCAGCTATTGTATTAGAGCTAGTCGCAGCGTTATAAAGCTTACTGTATTCAGGAATCGATTCTTTTAACTCTGCTGAGTTTGTACCTGGATCATGGGTGTCTGAAACGAAGATTACATTCACCAAAGCATTTTTTCTGAATAATGTTTTACCTGCATTTTTTAATAACAGTTGCTCGAATGCCTGAATACCAGCCTCTACACCTAAACTTGAAAAAGTGGATTGCGTGGCAGCTGCCAAGCAGTAATCCCCACCATCGTTTTTATCCTGAGGTTTAAACCATTGCGCTTCACAGCCATCCAGTGGCCACCGATCAGCAAAATTACTGACTTGTGATCGATAGGAGGCGATAGCTGACTTATTCACAAAGTCCAAAAAGCCGGGTTCTTGCTCAATTCCAGTGTATGCAGTGAGGAATGGGCTAGGAGATGAGTAATCTGAAGGATCAGCAATCATAGAATTCATCACAGCTACCAAGGATTTCGGGGGAAAAACCCCGGCCTCTTGCAAGGAATTAAATCCTTGATTGACTTTGTC
The DNA here is from genome assembly GCA_050293845.1 of Pseudobacteriovorax sp. Taxonomy (GTDB): domain Bacteria; phylum Bdellovibrionota_B; class Oligoflexia; order Oligoflexales; family Oligoflexaceae; genus DT-89. Next base: position 1,982 of record JBNKNM010000173.1, read on the forward strand.
AATAATCTGAAACATAGATGAGGAATTATCGATGATAAAAAGGTAATCTACTATAGGATCTGCTTGTCCGAATGAATATTTAACTTCAATCAAGTTAAGATTGTCTTCTGCCACATCTTCAGTGGGCTCATCTTGAGGTTGGGGATCATCATCTTGCTTTGAAGGAATGCTAGCCGTTGAGTCGCTATCATAGGCGTCCTCAGTAGAGGTTTCATTAATATCTAAGCCTGAGAATTGGGATTCCTGGCCACAGTTGGAAAGTACGAGTAAGGTACAAATAATACAAAAAGGAAGCCAAAAATGGCTATTATAAAAAAATTTCATCTCTTAGTCCCTCGAAAAATGTTCGCAGAGGTGTATCTGCAATATGTTGATTCTTCTAAAGCGATCACTTTTTTGTTAAGGAAAAATCGAGATCTATGACGAACTAAAAAATAAAATATTTTTGGGAAGATGATCGATTCCCTTGAATTGCCAATCGATACTATCTGGTCATTTTGTCTTATTTTACTAAAAATATTAGAGAAATGAGATTTATACAGGAAAATATCCAAGGCTGGTAACATGCCCTCCTTCGGGTGGATGATATCGGTGCGAGTTAACTTTGGTTAATGATTGGTCTTTCAAGGTTGAATGCTCTCAAGCTTCCTTTAGCTTGGATATGCCGCAGGTACGACGATTAGAGCTTTGAGAAGTCACACACTTCAATAAGAATCTGCTTTCTTTAGGTAGCTGAGGTTTCAAGTAATATCCGTAGACGCACAGCCACCCCTCATATATCATATTTTCATGACAACAAGTAAGTTTGGAGCTGGAATGTCTCGTGTTCTGTTTGGGGTCTTTATTTCCTGTTGCATGCTCTCCTGTGCGACTCCTCAAAAGTTTACTAAGAAATGGCCAGAAGATCTCTCGCAATTTACTCAGGAAAAAAAATTAGCGATGGTGTCAGAATTTGAAATTCGAGACTGGTCGGGCTTAGATGGCATTAACTTCTATGTAGGAGGGAAGTCGGCTGATCATCTTTATACACTGGAAAGTTTTAAACCCATCATTGAACAGATAACTCCAACTTTAAGGGAGGACCTTAAGGACGTTGTATCGTTTCACCAAACCGGAAAATATATTCTTTATGGTTCAGGGGGCTTCTTTACAATGGCTGCAGCCGGTTACTTTACGGAAGCGGAAGATCTGTATCATCATAGCCAAAGCCTTGGCCTACTAAGCCTATTTCTTTGGGTTATTTTCGAGCAGTTCGAATGGCAAATAAAGGACCAAATACAATTTCAATATAATGATGCTTTGCGGGAAAATCTAGGGATCACTTGGGAAAAGGATATAGATTTAGGGATAGCTCCAGCGACGTCCGAAAAGACTTTCACTTTGACTATAAAGCTTTGATATAAATGGATGATGCACCCTATCGATGTTTTGGAAATCTAAGAGCCAGAGCAGCTAGGTAGGGGGCTGACCCCCGTCGCTGTCAGTTATTGGGAGAGGATATCTGAAATCAAAAAAGCCATCTCTAAGCTTTGACTGTAGTTTAAGCGGGGATCACAAAAAGTCTCGTATTTTCGCTTGAGATGGTCTTCAGTGATGCCGGCAGAACCACCAGTACACTCGGTGACATCCTCACCTGTCAATTCAAAGTGGATTCCTGCTAAGAAAGTGTCCTCTTGTTGATGAACCCTAAAGGAATCACGCACTTCACTGAGGATACTGTTGAAATCTCTAGTTTTGGTACCACCCTTTGTGGTGATGGCGTTGCCATGCATCGGGTCAGAACTCCATTGGACATTCAATTGGGCTGAACGCACAGCAGCAATAATGGGAGGGAGGTGTTTTTGAACCAGACCATTGCCAAAACGACCAATTAAGGTGACTTTACCCAGCTCATTAGTTGGATTTAAGGCTTTAACGATATTGATGATCTCCCTGGGGTCCGCTGAAGGGCCGACTTTCAAACCGATGGGGTTGGCTATGCCCCGGAAATACTCAACATGCGCTCCCTTTAAGTCCCTAGTGCGATCGCCAATCCATAGCATATGCGCGCCAAGGTTGTACCATGCATCATAAGCAGGTTCATAACGGGTAAGGGATTCTTCCAGAGGAAGCAACAAGCCTTCGTGGGAGGTGTAAAACTCCACAGATTGTAGTTTATCTTCTTTTGAACCAAGAGACTCCATAAACTGGATGGCATCCTTGATATTGGAGACTATTTTTTTATATGCGGCTCGTTTTGATGCTGTAGAAACAAAGTCCAGGTCCCAGTTTTGTGGATTATGTAGATCAGCAAAACCGCCTTTAGTGAGGGCTCTAATATAGTTCAAAGTAGCGGAAGATAAATAATAGGCCTGTTCGATACGGTTGGGATCAGGTTTTCTCTCTTCAGGGGAAGGTGCGTAAGAGTTGATAATGTCCCCGCGATATACGGGGATTTCTTTGCCATTTACTCTTTCCGAAGGATTGGAGCGTGGTTTAGCGTACTGTCCAGCAATTCTACCAATGCGAATGATTGGCTTTTTAACAACATAGCAGAGCACTACAGACATCTGTAGCAAAATTTTCAATTTCGCCGTGATGACAGCTTCGGTGCAATCTTTAAATTTTTCTGCGCAATCCCCCCCCTGAAGGATAAAGGCTTCGCCCCGCCCAGCATTTTGTAAATTGCGTTTAAGGGATTCAATCTCGCCTACGAAAACTAGAGGCGGTAAACTCTTTACCCTATCGAGTACTTTGTTTAATTGATCTTCAGAATGATATTGCGGTTGCTGCTTAATGGGAAAGCCGCGCCATGAGTTGGGGTTCCAGTTAGTTGTCATGCTAAGAGAATCCTATGCCTGTTGCTTGGCAAATGCTGTGGCATAAAAATGAATCATTTTCAGAACATTTGCCAAGCCATTTCTACGATTTGTGGAGAGGTGCTGGGTGACTCCAACCTCTGTCAGAAAGCTTCCATCTTCTTGGAGGATTTCAGAAGGTGGGGTATCGTTAAATACCTTTAGTAACATAGCGATGATTCCTTTGACGATCATGGCTTCCGAATCGGCCTGAAAGCTTACCAGTCCGTTTGCGCTCATTTGCGGGAACAACCAAGCTCGCGAAATACAACCCTTTACCATAAATTGGTCCAGCTTGAATTTTTCATCCATTGGTGGCAGTTTTTTACCCTGTTCAATGATGAATTTCAGTCGCTCATCTTTATTGTCAAAGCTTTTGAGTTGCTCTGATAAAGCTATTCTTCTCTCGTGGATAGAAGTACTCAATATGTAATAATCCCCCAAATAGCAAAATTACTCAACTAGTTGCTATATCGCATCGAGCCGTCTTTGACAAGGATTTGGTCTTGCAATTTACCTGCAATTAATTCCAATTATTCTAAATAGTTCTTCGAAAGCATCGATTCCCTGTTTATGGGCTCCGATATAAGGGGTTTGGGAGTTAGATAGGAGCGTTGTTGCTGATGGGCAGGAATAAAGATGAAACAGTTAAATTAACTAATTTCCCTGATTTACAGTCCCATGAAAATAATTCCAAGGATTTTCATCGTCCTCCTGTGCCAAAACCCCCTACTACGAAAGACAAAGTCTACGGCATCGATCAAGCCATCGCGCTTATGAAGCGATTACCGGAGGCTGACATGAGGGTGCTGGCAACAGTAATCAAAGAAACTTTAGAGTCCGTTGATATTAAAGTATCGGCCATTATTGAAGATGCAGAAACCAAAGAGATGCGTTTGGAGGAGCAGATCAAAAAACTGGATACTGAAATTGAAGACCTTGAGGTAATGATATCGCAACGTAAAGAATCTATTCATGAATTTTTGCGAAATCTGGAGGAAACCCGACAAGTCAAGAACAACCTGGCGCTGGCAACGGGGAGCCAGAGTACCGAAATCGCTATCCATGCCAATTTGCGATCAAAAGCTGCATCAGAATATACAGCGATACGTGATCACAAAACTTTTGATAAAAATGAAGGCTCACTTCCTAAGTCCCTTGAACCAGCTGATAAAACTGTGCTACTTGATGCATTGTTTGCAGATCCAAACGGCGATGCCAAGGGTGGTTAAAGCAAGCGAGCATGAGGGCATCACTTAATATAAGTTGCTAATAAAGTTATTAAATCCCTTGCTTAGCTCATAATCTCTTTTAGCGGATTTGTACTCAAAAATCTAGAATGTTGTTGGGGGATAGCTAAATGATGAGTTTCAAGTATGCGAAAAAGACCATAGTCATTCCCAATATGCTTCAACCAGCACCGGCATCCCGCATACGATATCGTGTAGACAGCCGGGTGCGGGCCGTAAGACGTCATTGCTCCTATAAGGGTAGTTTCACTGAGGGGTTTGGACTTTGTCACAGATTAGCGAACTTACCAGTAGTAAAGAAAAAGTACTAGAAATGAGCAAGGGTAAACCGTCAAAGTACTTCAGGCACGCTGATGACCCCATTTATGTGCCGCCAATGTCACCTGGAGGAAACACACCAGTTCCTCAGGGGCTTTTTGAATCTATGGGCGAAGCTGGCATTAGAGATTTGATTGAAAGTTTGTATCGCAGCTTGGAAAAATCTTCGTTGTCAGGGATGTTCAGCGATTCTAAGCGAGGAGCTGAGCGCTCAGCAGATTTTTTCATTGGACTTCTCGGGGGTCCACCCTTGTTTCATCAGCGGTACGGACCGCCACGGCTAAGGATGCGCCACCTTCCTTTTAAAATTGACCAAAAATCTCGCCGTATTTGGCTTGATTGCTTTTTTCAATGCATTGATGCTTTTGAAAATCAGAGCTCTTTTCCTCCAGTACAGCGAGTGGCGCTTAAGAAATTTCTAGAGAATTTTTCATCTTGGATGGTAAATACATCAGGTTGAAACTAGCCTCATATCGAGACTAGTTCATGCTAATGACAGGATGCTGGTTTTTTCTAACCATTGGATTTAACGGTTAAAATCTGTCCTGCGTAGATGCGATTGCGGCGTAGGCGGTTAAGTTTTTTAAGGGCTCTAACCGTAGTCTGAAATTTCTTGGCGATAGTATAGAGATTATCACCGCGACGGACCTTGTAGCGCTGCGTATCTGAAGAGAGAATTTTGAGGCGCGTCCCAGCATAGATACGGCTGCCCCGAATGCCGTTGATCCTTTTTAGCGCCCTTATGGTCAAGTTATAGCGTTTGGATATGCTAGCTAAAGTGTCTCCACGACGTACGCGATGGTATTTGCGGGAGCCGTGGGTTCGGGGTGCCCTGATATTGAGCACATGCTTTTTCAGATTATCGCTTGCTGCTAGAAGCTGCTCTTTTCTCCCCTGAGGCATCCATATTGTATAGGTCGACTTACCAGGTGGAGTCATTTTCTTGGTTAAATGGGGGTTATGAAGAGCCAGTTCTTTGTATGGTATTTTGGTCTCACGAGCAATTTTTGACAGCTTTATCGGGCTCGGTACCGCAACTGCTGTGAGTATCGGTTGATCGGGTGAAGGGTTTATTGTAAAGCCAAATTTGCTGGTATTGCTAGATATAATGTAAGCAGCCAGAAATTTTGGTATATAGTGCATGGTTTCACGGGGAAGGTGTTTACTCCGTGCTAGTTCCCAAAAGTTTCTGGATTTGCCTTTCATGATAGCGCGCAAAATCCTCATTTCACCGGCATTATATGCAGCCATGGCTAAGTACCATGAGTCGAACACATTTTTTAAATCGTTTAGATAAATGGCCGCTGCAATGGTTGCACGCATGGGGTCTTTTCTTTCATCCACATAGGAGTCTATTCTCAGGCCATAGCGTCGTCCCGTTCCCCGAATAAACTGCCAAAGTCCTACAGCTGATGCTCTTGATTTCGCCGTTGTAATGAAGCCGCTTTCAATCATAGCTAGGTAATATAGTTCGGTGGGAACGCCTTGATCTTTCAGTGTCGAAACAATCATATTCTTATATTTTTCGCCACGATCTAGGTAGCGTTGAAACATTTCTCGGTGACGTCCCGTAAAAAAGTCGATCCAGTACTCCACCTCGTTGTTGATTTCAACGGGAATACCGTGCCGTATGGATTCATTGATCTCATCTTTTTCAGTTCCAATTTCAACTTTATTAGAGGGTAGTACATCAGAATTCTCTGCAAGCACTTCATCGATCTCATCGGGAACAACTTCGGGTTCTGTTTCGCTAACCCCGCTATCTAGTTCAATAGAGCCGTACTTACTAATCAGTGGCCCGTTTTCGTAGGGATATTGGGTAGTGGAGCTGCATTGAACTAGAAAGAAAAGCAAGCCCAAGCATAGCTTTGACTTGCTGAAAAAAGCTTTAAAATAAGGCAATTTTTGCACCCTCCCCTGATTCTGTCATATTTCGCATAGCGTACAATGGAAGACCGGCAATAGACAAGGCCAATTAAGGGATGAGTTTTTGCGATCAACCGTAGCCTTGCAATAGAAATATTTTAACCGAAAAAACCGGGAATGCCCACCACCATTCGGGAGAAGATGGCTATTACTAGCAAATTCCTATAGAACTGATGTTCTTAATTAACGGAATGGATAAATATGGAAATAACCTTTTTTGAATATGTCGTGTTATTTTTGTCGATTGGTTTTGCCGGCTTTGTCGATGCGATCGCCGGGGGAGGCGGGCTTTTAACCATTCCTATTTATATGTCTATAGGAGTACCAACACACCTAATTCTAGGTACTAACAAACTTGTAAGTACTTCAGGAACCTCGGTAGCTGTCTGGCGATATGTAAGACAGAAAGTGATTCACTGGAAGTTAATGGCGGTCGCCATTATCATGGGGATGGGGGGAGCTTTTTTCGGAGCCCGTTTATCCATTTACCTTTCTCTAGAAATGATGGTAGTTATTCTTATCATCATTATTCCTGTGATATTTTTGCTGCAAAAGAAACTAGACCATAAAGGTAAGAGTAGCGGCAATCTGCAAGATAACAGATCTACAATGATAAAAGCCGGGCTTTTGGGAAGTATTATTGGTATGTATGACGGGTTGTTTGGACCTGGTACGGGTACTTTTCTCATTATTGGTTTTGTCTTATTTCTACACATGAACTACAGACAAGCAAGTGCGAACGGACGTATCATAAATTATATCACGAATCTATCTGCGTTGGTATTTTTCATAGGAGAAGGCAGGATTTACTGGCCGGTTGCAGGGGTAGCCCTTGCTGGTGCCATGATCGGTAATTATATAGGTAGTGGTCTCGTGCTCACACGGGCGGAAAAGATTGTGGGACCTATATTTAAGCTAGTTTTATTGGCGCTTCTTGGCAAATGTATATTTGATATTTATCAGGGACGGATTTAGTTGTTCATCTAACTGACACATTGCTTATAGTTTGGAAAGAAGTAAGGTTACAAGGTAAGGGCCATTTCTCACATCGGGCTATATAACTCCATCAGAGGAGGTCACATGAAGCGAATTAGTGCGATTATTAGGTTGATGCTACTCATGCAATGCTTTGGACTTGCATTCATATTTTATTTCAAAGGGTCCAAGATAGGAAATTATCTGTTTTTGGAACAGTCATGGATCGAGACTTCTAGCCGATATTTAGATTATATTCTTATCGGATCCCTGATTGTCTTAGCATTCATAAATATTTTAAAGCCGCGATTTTCCTTTTTGCTTGTATTATTTTCAATATTTCTCTCAGAGGCCTATTTTACCTATATTTTAGGAGGTTCCGTAGGCAGTGAAGGAGCGTTGTTTGGACAATTCGCTCGCTATTCTTGGCCTTTAATATTAGCGTTTTCAATTAGCAAACGAAGGTCTTTTCCCCTTGTTGACAGGCACTCTTGTTTTATTTTCCAGATTGCCATTGGCATTACCTTTATGACCCATGGCTGGGAAGCGTGGCGTCTTGCACCTAGGTTTATTGATTACTTGGTACTTGCCTTTAATAAATTCTTTGCCATTAATCTGCTGGAAAGCCAAGCACAGTTGCTGCTGCGTGGCATTGGGTTAGCAGATATTATGCTAGGAATTTGGGTTATCATCAGGCCAAATCTGGGGATTCTAACTTATATGGGAATCTGGGGGTTTGTTACAGCCTACATGCGTGTTGTATTTAGTGGCTGGGTGGGAGTCCCCGACTTTATGATTAGATCTGCGCACTGGATAGTACCAATTATCATAGCGATAGCGTTAAGTAGTCCCGTGGTGACAAAGAAGCGTGCTATCCGAGGCAAGATTGAACCAGTAGCCTAAGGATGCTATGATACCGCAGATTGAAAACCTGCGCTATGTTGATACGGCTGGTGGCCGTATGTTTTTATATGTGGGAGAGCATAAAACTGTAAAAATGCTTCGTGTTGTCCGAGGCGATCACAAAACCGTTATCTTTTAAAACAGGCTCTTATCGGAAATTTAAGCCTGCGGTTCAAGGGTCAAGAATATTAAATCTCTATTCAAATAGTAATATAAACCGTTAATTACATACTACACTTTTTTTAATTCCCAAAATTCCGAACCGTCTTGTACCACAGTCTTAAAAATTGAGGAGAGAGCAATTGGATATCTATTTTGCTAATCGTGAATTTAATGATCCTATGTATAAAAATCAGGATTATCTGAATCAACAAGCCCAGTTTATTTCAGTTCTACGCATGAAAACCAATAATTTTTCAATCAGAGGTGGTGAACTGCACCTGGAGAAAAATGGTGTTATATACAAAGAAGTGGGTTATTTGCATATTGAGTTGCGCAATGTAAAGTCAGTGACTGTTTGTATCCCTAAATTAGGTATTAACTATAGTTTGCATGAATTATTTCGTATTTGGAATAAAAATCGCGATGCAGATAAATACGAGCTGCCTGGAGGGTTTTTAAGTGATAATCTAGTCGATTTTTTGGGAAATTGTCACGATATTTTGACTGTAAAGTTTCAAGATGAATGGAAATTGGCGAGCTAGTCTCGTTGATTTTTTAACCTTGAAACTGATTGCTTTTATACTTAACTATCCCCAGTAATCTGACGATGAGTATATTGCTGATCTATGAAATACTAGGAACAACACATGAAAATCTTGCTGATTTTTTTATTTATCTTAGTAAATCAAACTGTGAGTATGGCTAGTATAAGTCCACGAGATGTTGTTAGCGATATAAGAGTTTTGACTGATGAATTGTTAGCCGCTGGACAAGATCCTGAAGGGCGTTTGTTTAGCGATTTTTATAGTGATGTTAAGATATTATCAAACTTTATGCCAAGTCAAGGACAGGCTAAAGGGCAGTTCCTCAAATCATGGGAGCTAAGGAAAAAATTAGAAAAACAATGGGATATATTGAAACTGCGCGCCAATAGTGAGGAGAAGCAGCTCATAGATGGTTTCTTCAAATTGCGGCAAAATGGTCACTACGGTAAAGCAAGAATTCAAGCCCAGAAGATCGATTCTCTACCCAGGAGAAGTTACGAAATACCACAACCTCTTTTGGACGAATATCGTCAGAAGGTAAAAGAAAAATTGCGTCAACTCCCACTGCAGCTAAATGTAGGTGAAACGAAGCTAACTAGTAAAGGGCAGGAGAGCGTCTTTTCACTACGTGCTAAGACAAAGCCTGAGGATGGTGCGAGTCAAAACGATACTTATACCAAAAACAACAGCATGACACCTTTTGTGCTCTCAGCCGCAGCTTTAATGCTAGTGGGAATCGCAGTGGCTATTATGAAAAGGCCGCGAAATGTTTCAACAAGATCCACTAACACTCTAGATTTACACGTAGAAAAAGAGAAAATCTCGACAGGAAAATCGTTTTCACAATCCATGTATGATGATTTAAATAGTGAAGGCTTGTTTTTTAAACCTCTAAGCATAGTTGGTCTACCGATACAGAATCGCGAAGATATTCAATTGGAACTCATACAACTAGGCGAGAAGCTAAAGACTAATCTCAGTGATGTTGAAACTAAGAAGGTTCTGAAACAAGCGTATATTTCATTTCAAAGTAAAATTAAACAGTTAAAGAAAAGTCAGAATAATCCAACAGAAAATCAAAGGCTTATCGAGGCTTATCGGGTAATTTTGAAAATTATCAAGCAGGTTGTCGGAAGACAAGCAAGCAATATATCAGCAAAAATAGCTGCTGCTTAACCGGAAAGTTTATTTGTAAAGTGTGCCTTGAATTGTGCTGGAGAGAAGCTCTAACATTTTAATATCATAGATATTTGTATTTTTGATACAGGTGTGCTTAAAAGTAAG
>JBNKNM010000174.1:0-12147 GCA_050293845.1 Pseudobacteriovorax sp.
GTGACGTGAATGCTGCACTGAACATTCTCCGATTCGGACGTGAATCGCTGGTGTCCTGAAGTGGCCCAGGAATCCCCCGGCTTTAGACTGGGGGAGGACGTCAATTATAGTGTTCCATCTCTTCTAGTTTGATGAAAGAAGATACTTCAATATTCATGGTACCTGTCCTACCAATCGATGGAACTAGAGAGGAAGAAGAACTACTCAGTGCTGCCTGTAACAGGGCTAAGTGGTTCTTGGGGGGCATTCCGCAGATTCATGCCGGTTAGAGCGAAAGCCGAAAGATAGTTCTGGTAGTTGAGCTTAAATAATCTTGATAAGATCTGCTTCACTTAAGCGCAATCGCGGTCCGTAGAGTCCCTCTGGCTTTCTTAGTCCAGCAGAAATAACCATGTTTACTTCAGCCTGCCGAGGAAGTTTTAGGCTTTTTTTGATTCTTTTTTCGTCAAAGCCACCCATAGGGCAACTATCATAACCATGAGCTGCAAACGAGAGCATCAGTGTTTGTGCCACGAGGGCTGCTTGAACATGAGCCCAAATCCGATGGTCAGCCTCACTAACTGGCGAACGTACTATAGCTTGTTGGAAACCGATTAACATAAAGCCGATACGACGCATAAGATTAAATAAACCGAGGCTATCGTTTTTCATGATTTTAGTAATGAGCTTATTGTAATATTGGTCTGCTGCTTTAGGTAACGACTGCTTTCCGTTGTCAGTCATCAAATTGAGAAGTTTTTTGCGGTTGACATCCCAAAGATCGCGACGGGCTACCACCACAACTAGTTCACCGGCAGTAGTCGCCGCCGGTTGGCCAAGGCAAGCCTGGGCAATGATCTTTTTTTGCGACTCACTGCGAATCCAAAGAAGTTGATAGGGTTGTAGATTCGAGGAGCTGGGAGCTAGCGTTGCCTCCCGCAAGCAAGACAGCATGGTATCCTGGGGAATGGGCTGTTTATCATAGACCCTGATCGAACGACGGGATTCCACGATGCGTTGAAAGGCATTCCGATTTACAGCGTCGGGCTTGGGTTCGTCGCTGGTATAGATGGTTCTATTTTGCATGTCATTCAAAGGGTTAATTGCCATCAGTATCTCCATTTTCGATTCCAGTGTCCGGGAAGTATAGAGCTAGCCACATACTTTAGCGAGTAAAAACTTGTTCTATGAGAATTAGCGTTTTAACGTCTCTGATAATTAATGAACTGGTACATATGAACCTGCTACCACAGTCGAAGCTGTTGTTATTAGGTTAGATGTCTCTTCATTATTCTCAGATAGATACTCTAGCAGTCAGTGGGAACTGACTGCTAGCTATTGTTCGAAATTCGCATCTTGGCCTTTAGTTGCTTTTGGAAGAGTTAGGCGTTTGCGAAATATCAGGTGGTATTTGTATACCGGCAAGTGTTGCGAAAAAAGCATATTCCATAGCATATTCGTGATTACGTCGGAAACGACCAGAGGCTCCTCCGTGACCTGCTTCCATATTAATATGAAACGCAAGGACGTTATTGTCTGTTTTGAACTCTCTCAGTTTTGCAACCCACTTTGCTGGTTCGAAGTACTGCACCTGAGAGTCATGTAAACCGGTGGTGACTAAGATATGTGGGTAGTCTTGCGCTTTTACCTGATCATAGGGAGAGTATGATAACATATACTCAAAAGCGTCTTTATTGTTAGGATTCCCCCACTCATCATATTCATTAGTAGTCAGCGGAATACTTTCGTCTAGCATGGTCGTAACCACATCTACGAAAGGTACATGGGCTGCTATACCCTTATAGAGTTCAGGTGCCATGTTAGCCACTGCTCCCATAAGAAGACCGCCAGCGCTCCCTCCGGCGGCAAAAACCTTATCCTTTGCGCCGTATTGCAACTGAACCAGAGCTTTACTTACATCAATGAAGTCGGTGAAAGTATTGATTTTTTTGAACATTTTGCCATCTTCATACCAGGGACGGCCAAGCATTTGACTGCCACGGATATGGGCGATCGCCACTACGAAGCCACGATCGAGCAATGAGAGCCGTGATGAAGAAAAGTAGGGCTCAATAGTTGATCCATATGAGCCATAGCCATATTGATAAAGAGGGTTCGTACCATCTTTTTTAAACATGTCTTTGCGATAAACGATAGACACTGGCACATTCTTGCCATCACGAGCTTTTACAAAAATACGCTCGCTCTTGTAACGGTTGGCCTTGAAATCACCTAACACTTCCGTTTGCTTGAGTATCTTGCGTTGTCCGGATTTGAGATTATATTCGTAGATGGTGCGCGGTGTGGTGAACGATGTGTAGCTTAAAAGCACTGTGTCCGTTGCTAATTCTAAGTTTCCTGTGAAATTGGTGGCAAATACTGGATCATCAAACTTAAGAAAGTTTTCTCTACTTGTTTTTAAATCTATGCTGCGCAGACGGTTGATTCCATTTAACTTGTCAGCGATGACGAGGTAGTTTTCACAGATCTCAAAACTACTTAAATAAGCCTCAGGGTTGTGGGGAACCACAACCTGCCATTTAGTTTTGTCTGCATGATGATCTTTGTGAACTTTCATGAGTCGAAAGTTAGTAGCTTGCCAGTTAGTCCTAATGTAGAACCAATCTCCTAATTTTTTTACGCTGTACTCGTGCTTGCTTTCCCTGGGTAGAAAGGGTTTGAATCCTGCGAGTGGTGTATTGCTATCCAATATTGACATGCCAGTCATTGTAGTACTGCCGTGGTGAATATATACAAGTGAGTCATCTTTACTCTTACCAATACCCGTATAAAAGGTCTTATCCTTTTCTTCGTATACCAAAACATCGTCACTTTGCAGAGTACCCAAGCGATGACGGTAGACTTGGTAGCCTAAGAGTGTTTGAGGGTCTTTTTTAATATAAAATACTGTTTTATTATCGTTGGCCCAAACAACCTCCCCTGAAGTACCCTCTAACTTGTCAGTATACTGTTTTTTTCCTGTCAAATCTTTAAATGCAATGGAATATATTCTACGACCTACACTGTCTGTGGAATAAGCCAACAGTTGATTGTTGGTGCTTACCGCATAAGTGCCTATCGAGAAGTAATCCTTACCTTGAGCCATGCTGTTGCCATTTAACAGTATTTCTTCTGGTCCTGCTTTAGAGCCTAATCTACGGGCATGAATCGCGTACTCACCGTCACCTTCATAACGCTCGTAATAGTAGTAACCACGTTTTTTAACTGGCACAGAGCTATCGTCTTTTTTAATTCTGTTGGTCAACTCTTTGAAAATCACATCTTGCAGAGGTTTAGTATTTGCAAGTACGTGCTCTTTATAGGCATTTTCCGCCTTAAGATAAGCTAGGATCGTCGGGTCTTTGCGATCATCATCACGCATCCAATAGTAATTGTCTACTCTTGTCATACCATGATGTTTCATAACATACGGCTGTTTCTTAGCTACAGGTGGTTTTGCGGTAAGGTCAAACAGCACAACCTGCTTTTCGGATTTTTTGGTTTCTACTACAGTTTGCTTCTCTTCCTTTTTATGACAAGCAGCAACGATAGCTATTGCTATCAAATACTTTAGAATTTTCATCGGGCACGATCCCCTTTTATGGTCTCTGGTTTGCATTCACAGGCGACACACTAATAGCTTTTAAGTGGCAAATCTACCACTAACACGCATAGGAACCTAGAAACAGATATAAAAATATGCCATAAATATGCCAAACGATTCCCCAAAATTCTGATCCTAAATTTCACTCAACGGGACTGGTTGGGGTATTAATTATTTTGTAGTAATATTAAAGTAGGTAACACTCGAGAGGGTTCCATAGCGAAGAAGTCTCAATGATTACGAGGCTACTTTGCTAGAACAAGACCAGCTCTTGTTAACTGATCATAAAAAAAAGTTCATGAATTCAATCAGCGAAGTAAGTCTTCCATCATATCTACCAGCTTTTGTGGATCAGGAGCACCGACGACCGAATCAATAAGATCTCCATTCTTGAAAGTGACTAGGTAAGGAATGGATCGTACGCCCATACTAGCAGCGATGTTTGGGTTTTCATGGACATTGACTTTAACGACATCCACATCACCAGCGAAGTCTTGAGCTAGCTTATCTAGGACCGGTGCAATCATCTGGCAGGGTGCGCAGCCTGGACCCCAAAAATCAACCAAAACGGGTCTCTTGTTTTCCACCACTTTCGCTTCAAAGTCCGCATCACTGGCTATAATTACTTGACTCATTCAAATCTCCATTCTAAGGAATCCAAGCCTCTTTAGTAGTATGCTCTATATTAGAAATCAATGAGAATACCAAAAGTGCGGTATGATTTAGAAAAGATTGAAATAGAGTGGAAAGGTATGATTTATTTCTCATACCCTTAATAATCTCAACTAAGATTTGCTCAACAATCATGTCAAACAATTAATAGACGCTATATGGTTTTTGCAAAAATTAGAAGCAGCTACATAAGGTTTTCAGAAAATACATATCCCCGTATGCCTCAAGAACGTTTTCCAGAAACAGAGATGTATTAGGTGACCTTATTGCTCCCCAATCACTCATAATGGGCAGCGTATGTGCTGTTCTACTTCGTTTTGATAGAACTGATATAATTCTTCGTGCAATTTATCGCTTAAATATGGCAATGCACTAACTTCGGCATTAGAAATCACTTGATGTGAAGAACTCGCTCCTGGGATGATGCAACTCACAGCTGGATGATCTAAAATCCAGCGCATAGCAAATTGTGCCATGTTCATGCCTGTGGGCTTTTTTTGCGCTAGTTTGTCCGTTAAGTCTATGGCGGTTTCAAAGGGAATGCCCGAAAAAGTTTCCCCAACACTGAATGCTGCCCCATCGCGATTGAAGTTGCGGTGGTCGGTTTTGTCAAAAGTCGACTGCCGCGTAAATTTTCCGCTCAGAATGCCACTGGCTAACGGTAGGCGCACGATAATGCCAACACCCAGCTCATGAGCTTGAGAGAACAACTGCTCTCTGGGGAGCTGTCTCAGTAAATTGAATATAATCTGCAGAGAGCTAAGCCCTTCTTGTTTGACACATAGGAGAGCTTCTGGCATGGTTTCAACACTAGCGCCAAAATGTTTTATCAGCCCTTCTTGTTGCATTTGTCTCAGCCATTCAAATACATCTCCCTGTTCCAGAACGGTTGGTGGGATGCAATGCAGTTGCAGCAAATCGATTGAACTGCGTCGTAAGCGATCTTGAGAACGCTTGATCGCATCCCGCATGCCCGATAACGAGTACTGATCGGGCCAGGCATCGCTGCCTCGGCCGTATTTTGTCGCAATGACAATGTTATCGGAACGCTTATCTAGAACTTGTCCCAGATAGGCTTCACTTTTGCCGTCACCGTAAACATCTGCTGTATCAAAAAAATTGATGTTTTGTTGTAAAGCCGTTTCGATGATTTCAACTGCAACCTTATCTGACAAAGGTCCAAAATCTCCACCTAGCTGCCAACAACCCAAGCCCACTTCGCTAATTGATAGCTTAGATTTACCTAGTTCTCGTTCTTGCATAATTCACCTCTAGTTATCTGGCTGAGTCGTTCTCAGTTTAACTGGCTTATCTTATCACTGGCACGTCCCCAGCAAATTATTACTCTGACTTATCGTTACATTCCGTTCACCATACATGGTCTCGCGTAGAAATAGAACAAGGAAGAGGTCGGAACAGCTTCGACACGGAAAGTTTGAGGTCTTGCTGGCGAGCGCGAGAGTACAAAACTATTTGTGAAAACATAATATTCGCTATAACTATCGAATATCTTGAGACTTCTCCATTGAGGGGTAAAATAAGGCGTAGAAAATATTCCTAGTCATTAAAAGAGGTTAAAAAATTAAATGACTGGTCAGGAGATGGCAACATGAAGGTAAATGGAATTTTTGAGGGTAAATATGAGAGCCAGACTGGATTTCGATAGTCCCATAAAGGGCACATATTCAGGTAATCCGCTTTCTTAGCAGCGACAACTGTTTCTGGTAGGCCTCGTGCATGTGCAAACGACCCTTTGTTCGATCCCTTCAATGGCCGCTACGCATACTCGTTTGCAAATGCAACAAACCCTAGTTTATGTTAATGCTCCCTCGTGGAGTAGTAAGTTTTGAAAGCTCGGCATATTCATTTCTGGCAATTGCTCTCCAGACACTTTGCGAGGACTTAAGGTGTGTCGATCAACCTCGTTGTCTCCAATAACCAGCATATAGGGTACTTGGGTGATCTGAGCTTCCCTTATTTTGAAGTTCAAGCGTTCATTGCGTTCGTCAATTGCAGCGCGAATGCCTTTGCCTATAAGCTTTTCGGTAATTTCTTTAGCATAATCATTGTGTCGGTCACCGATAGGGATCACCTTAACCTGCTCAGGAGCTAACCATAGGGGAAATCTGCCAGCATAATGCTCGATTAATATCCCTAAAAACCTTTCGAAGCTCCCTAATACAGCGCGATGTATCATTACCGGAGTATGCTTCTGGTCATCTGATCCTAGGTATTCTAAGCCAAACCTATCGGGCATAGAGAAGTCTAACTGAACGGTTCCACATTGCCAGCTGCGGCCTAAGGAATCGATAAGATGGCAGTCAATTTTAGGTCCGTAAAATGCGCCATCTCCTGGGTTTAACTGCCAGGGGCGTCCGCAGCTTTCGAGTACTTTTTTCAGAGCATTTTCTGACGTTTTCCAAACTTCCTCACTACCAATAGATTTTTCGGGGCGTGTGGATAGTTCTAAGTGGAAACTTTCAAAACCCATATCTTTGTAAACACTTTCGATCTGCTTCAGCACACCAGAGATTTCTTCGTGGATTTGATCCACAGTGCAAAATATATGTGCATCGTCTTGTATAAACGTACGAACTCTGAATAGGCCATGGGTAGCACCACTGGGTTCGTGGCGATGAACTCTGCCAAATTCAGAAAATCTGAGGGGAAGGTTGCGGTAGCTATGACGATTGGATTTATAAACCAAACAATGACCGGGACAGTTCATTGGTTTTATGGCGGCCTCGCGTTCGTCGACTTCAGTAAAGTACATATTTTCTTTATAGTTATCGTAGTGACCACTGCGATGCCATAGATCGACATTCATAATCAAAGGCGTACTGATTTCTTCAAATCCAGCACGAAGGTTACTTTTTCTCATATAATTCTGGAGATTATTATAAAGAGTTGTCCCCCTTGGATGAAAAAATGCATTGGCTGTCGCTTCTTCATGGAAACTAAAGAGATCAAGCTTTTTACCCAGAACGCGGTGGTCTCTTTTTTTCGCTTCTTCCATGCGGAAAAGGTGCTGGTCTAACTGTTCTTGGGTGGCCCAAGCAGTGCCATAGATTCGAGTTAACTGATCTCGCGTTTCATCTCCACGCCAGTAAGCTCCCGCTATATGAGTCAGTTTAAAGACCGACAAAAATTTACTCGTTGGAACATGAGGACCAGCACAGAGATCAAACCACTTATCACCCAAATCATACAAGGAAACTTCCTGGTCTTCTGGAATTCCCTCAATAACTTCTACCTTGAAGTGTTCCCCCATATCATGGAAAGTCTTTATGGCTTGCTCTCGACTCACCACCCGCCTTTGGAACGGAGTATTTGTCTTAAGTACCCGTCGCATTTCCTTTTCGATGGCTGGTAGATCTTTTTCACTCAGATTGACATCTTTGGGAAAGGCAAAGTCGTAGTAAAAACCATCTTTAATGACGGGGCCAATAGTGACTTGAGCGCCAGGATATAGGTTTTGCACCGCATATGCTAGCAGATGAGCTGTGGAGTGACGTATCACTTCCAGACTCTCTTCGTCTTCTTTAGTAAGAATGGTAATACTGGTATCGGTCGTTAGAGGAGTTAACAGATCAACGATTTTTTCCGTTGTTTTTAGCGCTATCGCATTTTTTGCAAGCTTAGGACTGATGCTTTTAGCAACGTCCATTCCAGTGACACCAGAGTCGACCTCTTTTGTGTTACCGTCTGGGAAAGTAAGCTTTATCATTTTAGCCTCATTACGATTCTTATTAATCCAGTATTAATGACGTGTTTTCTACAGCTAAGCTGTAGAGCTAAGCAACAATAGATAACCGAATCTTCACGACTCGTCCAGTTTTTCACCAAAAACGTCTAACCCTAAGGCTAGTTTATGCTTATGGGGCGGCTTGGGTCCGTAATCCACTCACTCCAAGAACCAGGGTAGAGTTTTGCCATTCCTAAACCAGCAATTTCCATAGCTAAAATATTGTGGGTGGCTGTGATTCCGGATCCACAATAACAAATGGCATCGGAGGCGTCTCCTCGCAGAAGCCCCAGAAACCTGGCACGGAGTTTATCGCTAGGTAGAAAGTGTCCCTCAGGCAATAGGTTTTTGGTGTAGTCTGCGCAAACTGCCCCTGTGATATGACCAGCGATGGGATCTATAGGTTCCTTTTCGCCTGAATATCTTAGGTACTCGCGAGCGTCTAGAATGTCAGCCTTGTTGATGAGACGTGATACATCTTCTGCTCTTACTAGAATAGGGGGGGGTGGTTCTAACTCCCAGTTACCGCTGGGCCAGTGGGGAATAAACTGGGTCACCGGATAGCTCCCCCTTTCCCAAGCGGCATAGCCACCATCTAAAACGGCTACCTCTTTAAAACCGATCCATCGCAGCATCCACCAGGCGCGGCTTGCCATGAATCCGCCACTTTGGTCATAAACAACCACCTGATCCTGAGGGTCTAACCCTGATTTTCTTACCCTTTGGTAGAAATCGTCTCGATCAGGTAGAGGGTGCCGACCTGTTATACCTTGCTGATGGGGTGCGGAGAGGTCTTTGCTGATGCTCCAGTAAATAGACTCAGGAATATGCCCTACTTTATACGAATTGATGCCATAGTGCGGGGCTTGCAGCTGATAGCGACAATCGATTATTTTCACCCTAGAGCCATCGATGAGGCTCATGAGCTCTTCAGCCTTTATGATAGTTGTATAGGGATTTTCTGGCTCCATGTTGACCTCAACAACAGTTTTCATTTTGGGACAATCTTCCAAAAAATTTAGCCGACAATGAATTTAACTGCTAGTGAAAAACCCTAGAACCCAACCCAAGATCGGAACTTTCACCTGAATTCGAATGACTTTATAGTTCCGGAGTTAGAATTTGGTAGAAGATGGACTAAAAATGTTAGCAGCTTCTTGCCAGAGGGAGTCGAATCCATTGACGATAGGCTGTGTCCATGTCCAAAACTTCCAGTTATGGCTTCTCGTAAGCCTTCCTTTTAGCTTTCCCTCAATCTGGTTTGCTTTTATTCCCGTTTTTATGATTTGGTTTATGGTGCTAATACATTCTTCTAATTCTAAGTTTGCTAGGTAGCGGAAAATTAGTTTAGCAATTTTTTCGATATCTTTTTCACTAAGATGTCTTGTTTCTTCGCTAGCTTGAGCAAATGACTGAAGCTGCGCTGTTAGCTCCTTGATTTTCATGGAAACTCCTACGGGTTGTATGGTCTACTTCATTGTATTGCGAAAATTCATATAAATACAATTGTCAGGTAAATTCTACTTAGCTAAGCTAGCGATACATCCCCATCCTAATATTTCACCTAAATCACCATTACTTCAGCAGAAAATGCTGAACGAGCGCCCGCTTAGGAGCTATTTTTTAACTACTGCCCCCGAACAAAGTGAAAATAGGAATTAGGTCCGGCGTCCATCGTCCGCATCTTGACAAGAGTTATGTTACTTCCTAGATTTGTGTGTTTATCGACCCTAAGAAGTGTCAAAAATAAGATTAGGAACTACGGCCGTTTTTATGTTAAAGTCCTTACTGACTGTTAGTCAGTAGTTATGCGAAGTCCCTATGTAAGGAATAACATTATGTTACATCCACAAAAGCAGATCGTCGGTTACTCAGAGGAAGATATTGATCGCATACGCGAAGCTCAGTTGGAATACTTTCGGCTGGGTGGTATCCGGTCTGCCCAATCGCGCCTTGATGCATTAGATCGTTTGTTTAACGAGTTAACAGATAAAGAAGCGTCATTGCTGGAGGCTTTAGCTGACGATTTAGGCAAGCCAGAGTTTGAAGCCTATGCTGCCGAGATTGGCTTAGTCAAGGGAGAGATTAAATTTGCCAAAAGGAATCTCAAGTCCTGGATGAAACCAAAAAAAGTTAAAACACCTATGGCTTTGATGCCAGCTAAAAGCTACAAGGTGGCTCATCCCTTAGGGAGAACGCTTATCGTTGGACCCTGGAACTACCCGATACAGTTAACCTTGGTACCATTAATCGGGTCAATCAGTGCAGGTAATACCGCAATCGTAAAGCCTTCAGAACTAGCTCCTGCAAGTTCACGCATCATCTGTGAAATCATAGCGGCAAGCTTCCCACCTGAGTTGGTGGCTGCATTTGAAGGGGGCGTTGCATTGAGTCAGGCATTGCTAAAGAAGCGGTGGGACCATATTTTCTTCACAGGTAGTACTCGGGTAGGCCAGGTTGTGGCCAAGGCCGCTGCAGAAACCATGTCACCCACAACCCTGGAGCTTGGTGGCAAAAGTCCTGTTTTTATTACTGAAAATGCCAACTTAGCCGTTGCAGTGAAGCGCATCATCTATGGAAAATTTTTCAACGCAGGCCAAACCTGTGTGAGTCCAGACTATCTGTTAGTCCATGATTCCTTGCAGTCCAAACTGGTACCGATGCTGATTGCAGAAATCAAGCGTGTTTTTGGAGAACAACCCGAAAACTCCCGGCACTTCGCTCGTATCATTAATGAGAGAAACCTGCATCGATTATTGAAAGCAATAGATAAAGAAAAAATTGTTTGTGGCGGGACCTATGATGAGTCATCGCGTTATCTAGCACCTACCTTGCTTGATAAGGTTTCTTGGAATGATGAGATTATGAAAGATGAGATTTTTGGTCCTATACTTCCTGTAATGTATTATTCTGACCTAGCAGAAACGGTAGCTACAGTAGAAATGAATGATTCCCCTTTAGCAGCATATATTTTTTCTGAGTCGAAGGATGAACAGAAGTTCATTAACGATAATTTAAGATTCGGTGGTGGCTGTATAAATGATACGATGCTTCACGTGGCTACCCATAACCTTCCTTTTGGCGGAGTTGGGTTTAGCGGTATCGGAGCTTATCATGGCAAGTATTCGTTTGATGCCTTTTCTCATTATAAGGGAATTGTTGATAACCCAACTTTTATTGATGTTCCCGTCCGCTACCCGCCATATTCTGGATGGAAACAAAAGATAGCTAAGATGATGCTAGGTTAATGTTATTTTTTCTAACTAGTTTCCTAGCAATAGAAGTCGACTGACAGCTCAAGTGTGTACAGCTGTGGGTCGCTTAGCATTTTTGTCAGCAGTTGAAATGAGAACTAGCGTTTTCAACAGACATGCAATCATAGTCTAGTAAGTACATAATTACAGTAAGAAACACGATAATTAAATGGTTGTTATAATAGCCAAATATGCTTTCAAGGAATTATGGCTATGGTAAACGATTTCCTTAAGATATTCTCGGATGGTTGGGAAAATTTTTAAATTGGCAGTCCCTTCCTACGACAGCGAGTGACATGCGGCGTATATGGTTTTCAAAGCTATCAGTTTTACCCATAAACCAACTTTGCCATCATTGCAAACTGTATGTAAATACCCACGCGATTAAGGAGGATCGCTAGGAATTTTACTCAAGACGATATCAGAACTATTGGCTATCTTGGCCTTATCGTCGTCCTCTTTAAAACCCATAAGTTCATTGGAAAAGATGATGCTTTGCAACCTAAAAGAAGTCACCATTAGATTTTTATCCCACGGTCAAGTCCTTCTCGCTATGGTGCTGCAGGGCTTTGGTTTTGCTATCACAGGTCACTAAACTGGGGGGTGCATAATATTAACCATCATCTTTGATTTGGTAATTTCATAAAAGATTATTTGTGAGATTGCACTACCGCATGAGATGTCTAGGTTTGGTATAATTACAATGATTTCAAATTTACTCAATCTTAGCTGGTAATTGCACGTTTTCACTGTTTTATGTTGCTGTATTTGAATCCTCTAAACATTAAGATTATTGCTAAATACTCAGAACTTGGTATCTCTTTGTTATAGCAGTTCGGAGACAATTTATTGGAGAATAGTCAGATGTTCAAGGCATGGGCACTCGAGTGAAA
>JBNKNM010000175.1:0-12109 GCA_050293845.1 Pseudobacteriovorax sp.
GGGGGTCTGAAAATCCAGAAACATGCCCAGATGTTTCCCAAACCTTGGGATGCATGATAATAGAAGCATCAAATCCAGCGATATTCTCCCTTTCAGTGACCATAGATCGCCACCACTCTCCGGCGATATTCTTTTTGAGCTCCACACCTAGGGGGCCATAATCATATGAGGATTTTAACCCACCATATATTTCACTACTTTGAAACACAAAGCCTCTTCGTTTACAAAGAGATACAATTTTTGTCATTAAGTCTAGTTGGCTCAACTTGGACCCCGTTGCGGATGTTTATATTGACTGCCAGCTGTTTTGCTGTACGAACACGAAAAGATAGAACTTTATCCATGAATACTCAACATCTAAGTCAAGGGAAATTGATCAATAAGAATTTCTTTTGAAGGGGGCAGATTACCCTAATAGGGAAAGAGCGATCTGGGGTGAAGCATTGGCTTGGGAAAGAACTGAAGCTCCGGCTTGCTGGATAATAGTATTTTGCGTCAATTCCGCCGCAGCAGCCGCAAAATCAGTATCAGCAAATCGGCTTTGGGAAGCAGCTAGGTTCTCCCTATGAATTGCTAGGCTATTATCGGCGCTGTCCAAACGATTTTGAATCGACCCTAAATAGGCACGGTAGGAGCTAACGTCGGTCATGGCCTGATCTAAACGGGAAATAGACAACTGGGCGTCTTCGCGCGAATCGACACGAGTGCGGTCATCGTTGTCGCTAGCACCAATATTTATTTTGTTGGCATAGGTTTCCATTTTGCTGAGATCGATCCGGATGATATTAACAGGGTTGTCATTATCCAAGCTGTCGGCATGGGGCAAGTAATCTTTGCCAACCTGAATCTCCAAAGGTGATTCATTGTGATTAGACATATAGAGACCATCGGGAGAGAATTCCTGGCTACCGACCAGTAGGCGGGTACCATTGAATTCAGTAGTACTGGCGATGCGATCTATTTCGTCTTGTAAAGCTTCATATTCTAGTTGAATTAACTGGCGCTCTTGTTGGCCAATAGTATCGGATGCTGATTGAATGGCAAGCTCCCTCAGCCTATGGATCATTTTTGTGGTTTCTACAAGACCACCTTCAGCGGTTTGTACGATAGACACCCCATCCTGTCCGTTGCGCTGCGCTTGCTGAAACGAACGTTGGTGAGCGCTCATCTTGGTATTCATTCCCATCCCAGCAGCATCGTCAGCAGCCTTATTGATGCGGCTTCCCGATGCTAGAGTAGCGCTTGTATCGACAATGCGCTGGGAAGACTCTGCAAGCTGCCGTTGTGCACGAAGCGATGCGATATTGGTCCTGATCCTGAGCCCCAAAATGCCCTCCCTGGAGTTGTCACCGTTACTTAGGCTGTCTTTCGGTTTTTGAGATTATCAATTGAGAAATTATTTCCTAGTTGGATTAGGTTTAAGGACAGATCTGTACACTGCAAGATTACTTGCTACCATGGATTCTACGGAAAACTCTTCCTTAATGTGTTTTTTTGCTTGAAAGACTAATTTTTCTCGGAGGTTTCGGTTTTCGATCAATAGCTTTAGATTTTGGCAGAGTGTATCGCTATCTCCCACAGGCGAGAGTAGGCCTGTATGTTGGTGCAGAATGATTTCAGGAATGCCACCAACATTGCTTGCCGCTACAGCACAGCCTCCATGTATGGCATCAAGAATACTGGTACCCAAGCCCTCAAAATTTGAAGGAAAGGCAAAGATATCGGCTGCAGATAGCAGGAAGTGGGTATCTTTACGAATGCCCAAGAATTTCACCTGGTCTTTCGTTAGTGCCAATGATTGGGCAAGGGTTTTAAGGGATTCGTGCAGCTCTCCATCACCTGCTAGTAAACAGATAAAAGGCACCCCTTGATCTCTCAGCTTCCCTAGGGCATGGATCAGAGTTGGAATGCCTTTTTGAGGGGTGTGGTAGGCAACATTGATAAGCAGAGGGATGTTGGGATTGATTTGCAGCTCCACGGCAAGTTTTTGTCGGCAAATAGCAGCATCTAGCTCTCTGAAAGATGTATCATCAGTAGCACTTCTTACGGTCGTTATTCGTGTGGGAGGAATACCATAATCAAGTAGAATTTCACTAATGGCTTTGGAAATAGGAATATACTTATCTATGGTAGAGCTGAGATATTTGCGTTTGTTGAAGTATCCATCACCTGGCTTAAAGTCTACGCGACGATGAACAATTAGAGCCAGAGAAGGGTAGAAAAACTTTATTAACAAACCTAAATTGTGCGCCTTGGAGCTTTGGCAATCTATGATGTTAATGTCCTCTTGCCGGCAAAAGTTCGCAAGTTGGCGTGCTGTGGATATAATTTGAGGGAAGTTGAACTTTGCAGGAATAATCTTTGCTATACCAATAAGTTTTTTGCTTGCCACACTATCCGGAGGGCTTGCTAAAAAGGACTGGGCCTCAAGAGCACTACCCTTAATGAATAGTGCCATCTGATTCTCTCCACCTCGCCAGGTTTTTTCAGAGTCAAGGTGTAGGACCTTAATCATATTCTGTTGATGCAGCATTGCTGTAACCTCCATCGCTTTGGAATGTATTCCTACAATGAATTGGACTGGCTTTCATCTATTTTTGAGCTTATCGCTGGAATTCTCGGCCTATAACGTCATTAGTGGATATGATTGCAGGTCCCACTCTGATTCATCTAGCTAAAGACCTGGAATCCATGGTAAAAATATTATAACGCTTTTTTTGAACGGAGGGTTCCTCATGAAAGTCTTGGGTATACTTACTTTTTTGGCTGGGTTTGTATTTTGTTCACAGGGTTATGCTCTCATTGAAGGGCAAGTGCTGGTAGGTCAGAGATCGGCTTCTATCTCGAGCCCGGGAACGAGTTACGATATGACCGGTATGGAAACAAAAATGTCCGTATATGTTGATCCTATCCCTCTAATCCCGGTAGGAGCAGGCCTTAGTTTTTCTACAATTGATTTGGGAAAAGAAGATTCACAACAGATTTCAGGTTTTAAAGGTTCAGAGATTTCGTTGGACCTCACTGCCTGGCTTCCATTAGGTATTGCCGGTTTCAAGCCTTATGCAAAATTAGGATATGTCATTTCTGGTGAATATACAGCTACAGTTAATAATGTAGATACTACTTTTGACTCCAGCGGTACAAAGGCGAGTGCTGGAGTCAAATATTCGCCATTACCATTTATTTCCGTCATGCTTGAAGTAGAAAAGTCAACAATTACATTAAAACCGGAAAACGGAAGTGATAGTGAAAGCGATAATCTTAGTGTCTTCCTCGGAGTGGCTGCCGGAATTTAAACAAAAAAGTTATGAAAATTCTGTAAATATTCTATTATAACTTTTTAATATTATTCATGATAATGGTATTTAGCTGAAAGGAACTATTTCTGATCTAAAGCTAGCAGTAAGATTTCCGATGCATTCTTTGTCTTAAATGGTAGGAGAAACTTTTATGGCTAAGACATCGTTTGCAAGGGAAAGAAATTTAAGGAAGGAAAGAAATACAGACGTCATTCGTAGAATGAGGAATGGGGATCAATTATCAAGCTTCAACAGCTATTCAAGTTGGTTTCCCCCGCGACCGGTGGTCGAAAAAGATACAGATGCAGTAAAAAAATTATATGGCCAAGCACCGCGGCCTATACGCAATGTGAAACCGGTTAAGAAAAATGATAGTGTCCGAGAAGAAATCCATAAACTGCGACTTGCATAATAAAGCTCATACGTTTTTTTAGGTAAAAGGCAGGGTGAGTACGCTCTGCCTTTCCGCTTTTCTCTTTTGTTCCAAAAATTTTTAAGTCTTCCTAAAATTTTATCAAGAATGACCAAAATTATACCGATATTCCCACAAGCTGGGCCCAGCTAGCTTTGAGGAGTATTGGATGAGTATCGTGAATCTAGATAAATCTCTAGGAAGTTTAAGGTGCGTGGCTTCCAATGAATTAATTGAATACGAGCCTTATGAGTTTTCGCAGCGATGTATCGGTATTCTCTCCCCCATCCCCATGGTGCTTGGTAGTGTTTTAGTATTAGATTCCCATAGGAACGGAGATTTATGTTTTAAAATTGCCAATAAACAGAGACAGGGAGACCTATTTCGCTATCGACTCGTATTAGATATGGATGGCAATTTGGCTAAACAGCTTGATATTGACACTCGGTCAGGAAAGTTAAAATACGAAAGGCAAAATAATCGGTTACAGTATGCTCGTTTTACAATTGAACCTCAGTTCTATGTTTATACGAGAACATTTGGATCTACGGATAATTATGTTTTAAAGGGTGTCGATGTTTCTAAGTCGGGGATTCTTCTTTGTGCACCTAAACCTTACGGAGTCATTCCTTTCATCGAGCAAACACTTCTGGAGATTAAACTTGACCTAGGTTCAAAGCTGTCTTCTCAATCTATAGAACCTTTGGGTAAAGTGGTGCGCATCTATTCTGAAGGCTTAGGCAATCAACGGATCAAGTATATAGGCGTGAAATTTGTAGATTTCGCATCGAATGATTGGGAAGCATGGAACAAAGCTTTGGAAACAATTGAGAAAACTTCCATTGCTGACATCCATCAGATTGCTGCTTGAAGTAGCATGGCGATTATTGGGTTTCCTTTTGCTACGAAGATGACTGGGACGAATCTAATCTGTTAACCTATAGGAAAATCTAAAGTATCTTCAGAGGGCTGACCGCTACTTCTTAGGGTGTCATATTGTCGGTATGGGTCGAAGGGCTGTGCGCACTGTCAAAGCTGGTGCTGCGGTATTTGATCTTACACCGGAGCAAAAGAAAGGTAAGCTTGGTCGAGAACGATACCTCAAGCGATATCAAAGAAGGCTCGCTAAGCAGAAAAAAGGATCAAAAACGGCGTTACAAAACCAAGCAAAAGATATCTTGTTGTCATCAGAAGATAGCCAACCTTCGTGAGGGCTATAGCCGTAAAATCGTCGATAATCCTCAATACAAGATTATTGTTCTAGAAGACCTTCGCATCAAGAATATGACCGCAAATCCAAAGGCCAAGCAAACAGAAACAGGTCATTGCGAGGGAGCAAGGAAAGAGGGAGGACGGAGCGCCAAAAGAGGGAGGAAAGAGGGAGGAAAGAGGGAGAAGAGGGAGGACGGAGCGCCAAAGCCATGAAATGAAGCAAAAATGTTCGCAAAAAATCTACTTAGATTCCCAATACAATTTATTTTAAAAGAGGGGTAAAAGAGGGGGACGGAGAGTCAACGCTATGATATTAATCAAAAAAGCTCTCAAAAACTACTTAAATTTCCAGTACAATTTGTTTTAGGTTAGTTTTCTTAAAAAAGGCTTTAGAAACATCAAAAAAATCAACACTTCTAGAGTAAAATAAAAGCTAGATCTCAACTTAGTCTATTAATTTATCTGAAATTGCTCCCTGACTTCCAGATTAGACGCACCTATCCACTGGTGTAGGGTGGATTCTTAGTAAAATGTGGTCGGACTTTTCAGTCGGCGATAGTGCCTGTTGTGGCATCTGAAGAATACATGGGAATATGAGTTGTCTGGCAATATCTGCTTTCTTGGATACATGATTGTAAAATTGACAGTTTTTAGGACTAGTTTCCAGGGACATTGATTGGTTGCTACTGACTTATATCTGGCATTGATCTTGATATTGGGAAATACCGGTTTTCGACTTTACAGCTCCTGATATTCAAAACTTTTGATTAGATGGGACTGTTTTTTTCCAAAAAACTAAATCATTAATACGGCAAAACCTCCGTAAATAGAGTTTATTACTCAACTAGCAATTTACTGATAATGAATGACATCTTAGCAATAAATACCAATTATCACGTCATCTTTAATGAGTTAAGCTGCGGAACTTTATTTATATTCATAATAACAATATATTATAATCGACCTCTTAGCAAATAAGTGTGTTAATTAATACATTTACATTTTATTTTTTATCTACTGCTCGAAGTGGGCTTTATATGGATAGAGCTTCGCATGTGGAAGCGCTCCGTTCAGAGATACGCAAAGTAAAGAATATGTAAAAAAATATTAATTAAATTCTTACTAAAAGTAATTTATTTCCTCATTTCAAAAATCACGAATTGCCATAACACCTAGTGTGACTTTTGCTCCCATATTTTAAACTTTAGATACCTATTTCAAATCCGATGAATAATGGAGACGCTAGAAAAATAGAGGAGTGTGGCGTGAATCAATTAAAATTCGTTATTAAATCGGTAGTTATTCTATCTTGCCTTACCAGCTGCGGAGAAGAAGAAAAGGATAAATATGGGCAAGGAATATTTGATTTTGATTCGACAGCTATCGTTAATGAGTCTACACCATCACAACTACAAACAGCGGCTGCATTGACACAAAGTACCCCTGATGAAATTACCCAATTGCGAGACCGACTTTATGTCACTGAAGCTGCTAACTCGATCCCCAATATGATCGAGTCGTTTCAAGCAAGAGTTGATGAGTTGAACGAGCGAACAGCTGGCTACGATATTGATGCCGTCCCTGTTTGTATCAATGAGACTGCAACAGACGAGACCATTACAACTCCTGATGGAAAATCCTTCGACTTCAAGGTGCAATGTTACGAAGAATTGAGCGAAGGCACATTTATGATATGGGGAAAAGACGATGCCGGTGTCAGTTATATATATGAAAGAGGAACTGTCACCGCTTCCGTGGTCAAGGTTACCCCTGTTGATGACAACAGTAGTATTTTCAACGGATATCTTTCTCTTTTCAGTGAAACTCCAAATGAAGCTGGCACTATTGTACATATCGTCGCCAATCAATCGACTACAACCGTACAGGCTAACCTGGTTGCCTCACATGAAGTCTGTGGAGTAAGCATGTTTGCTAGCAAAGAAAAAATTCACTTTAGGGGCAG
Organism: Pseudobacteriovorax sp.; assembly: GCA_050293845.1. Taxonomy (GTDB): domain Bacteria; phylum Bdellovibrionota_B; class Oligoflexia; order Oligoflexales; family Oligoflexaceae; genus DT-89. The sequence continues at coordinate 6,887 of JBNKNM010000175.1, forward strand.
TATTAGTACGGGAACGGCAAATTCTTGCCCCGAGGAAGGTGATTTTGTGTTTAATGCTGCTGACCTTTCTGCATCCACAGGCTTTGATGAAAGCTTGTTATTCGATGATGATTTCTTTATGAAGCGCACCGCTGGTAACAAACTAGTCAATGGCTCAGTTCAAGAATATGAAGAGTATGAAAATACAAGTGGAGCAGGAAATGTAACTTTGAGTTACAATGCCGATCCAACTGTAAGCGATACAGATGTCAACTTTGGTCCTTCCACGGCTTCAGCTCTAGGAGGTAAAGAATATATTTCTCAATAAATAATGCGCCGACGAACGAGTATATTCAAATTTTACCCTTTCATAAACGATTGTAGGTATTTCTTTTTCAGCTGTAACGATTAAGAATATTGATGGGAACATCTCTGATTTATAATACAGAGAGTTTTACATAAGAAGGTTTTTATCAAGTGGAATATATTTTAGCACCGATTCAAATGATAATACTTGGGTCAAGGTTGAATTAGAGAATCTTCCTAGAATTATTTGTTTTAGCAAGAAATCGTACAGGTGCAAAACTTATCCTAGATGACCTTAAGGGCCGAGCGTTAGTGCTTGACACATCCCTTTACAGCAAACATTTTTTAAGAAATGAATGGATTACTGAGGTTCCGGAATCCATCAAAGCCTGTAAAGGCTTTATCTCCAAGAAAAGGTACCTATGGCATAAGACTGTCCATAACTACAAATAGTTCAAAGTTGTATCAAAGTATGGTGGTCGCAAAACAATTCTGGATTGTCATTTGTAATATAGTGTCTAGTTTTAAGGATCAGGATGTCTTTAAAAATCAGCTTGATAGATAGAAAATTATACTTAAAAAGGAAGATAAAGACACTACAGTCAATTCTTTTCATGGATAAAATGGATGTTGATATTGAGCTTAAGTCCATAAGAGAAAAGTTTCCCAATTTTAAAATCAATGGCGGGATCATTGTGATGATTTTGATATCGACATGAGGAATATCTGTAACGATCCTCCTTGATCGCTTAAGATATTTACATCCATTGTTTAATTATGGCAAAGTTGACTACGGGGAAAAATTGTTATATTTAAATCGAACTGGTGTAAGTACAACGTAGCAGATCTAATAGGGAATAAGGATTGTAGACAGTTTCATCCCGGGCTGAATCCAGCCCAGGACAAATGCATGGTTTTTAGATATTAAAATTTAACAACTAAATCAACCATTGTTGATTGGAAATTTTGTCCGCCTTTAACGGCGAGTTTTTCAAATCTTTGGGATATACCTAAGCTAGAACTCTCGTCAAGCTTGTAGGAAACATGAATACGTTCCCCCTTGCGGTCTGTACCACCACCGCCGAAGTCGCCGTCAGATAGGGAACCGATTGTTGCATCTTTTTCTAGACTTGCAGTAGCGATTGTAACTTTGAAGTCACCTGCTTTGACTGTAGCGCCAGCTAGGTACCCCTTACCGTTTTCATCGACCTCGCCATTGTTAATACTATTGACAAAGGCAGTGACATTCCATTGTGGTAATGAAACTTCCAGGCCGATGTCGCGGACAATATACTTGTTTGTATAGTAGGTATTCGTGACGTTACCTTCAGTGTCTACAAGTTTAGCTACAGAATTATTGCCGCTTTTACCGTCGATAAGCGCTCGGCCTTTGATGTAGTTATAATTGTAAATAGCTGCGCTAAACTTAACAATAACGGCATTAGTGCTGTATAAGCCGCCAATCTGACCTGTATATAGGATACCATCACGGCGATCGCCGCTACGCTCGTCATACCAAAACTCACCTGCCTGAGCAAAGTAACTGAATGACCCCATCTCACCAGCATACTTTAGGTTGATACCCTCAAAAGTAACATCGCTGTCCCATACCAAGGTAGATCCACCGGCCCTGAAAAAAGGGTTTTTAATCTTACCCCCGGTTAGCTGGGCACCATCTCTTTGGTAATCAAAGTAACCTAGATCTAAGTTGAGACCTTTTGCGCCAAACCCACCATCGAAGGATTGGTTGCGTGATGTGGCTTCGCTACCAGTAGCTAAGCGGAAGGCAACCTTGAGATGCTCAGTGACCTTTGATTTTGCGGCAATGCGGGCGCGAATTCTCTGTCGGATTCGAGATTCGCTTCCCTCTTTATCGGTTTTCTCATGGCGAAAGCGCAAGTCTCCACCGATCTCTACTTCAGAACCCATGGCGCTTAATGAGGAAAACATGCCAACAATAATTAAGGAATTTCTACCAATTTTCATTTATATCTCCATAGTAATCACAAAAAGCTAGTTACTGGCACTTCCCGAAGAAGTTGCAGGGCTGAGGAAAGAAGACACGGATTTACCGGCTTTTATGACTGCAATGCCTGCAACATCTTGCAAAAAAGTCTACTTCATTCATTTTTTCTAAAATACGAGCATCCTTTAGCTCTAAAGTTAGGACTGGGATTTTCTGGTCTTTCCACATATACCGCCCGAGGCTCCTTGGTAAGATCTCCAGAGAAACCCAAGGAAGCCATTTGAAACGGGGGACGCTAATCTTAGAGCCATTAAAGTAGGATATCCAAAGACTTTGAATGCTCATGACTAAAAAAATATTTTCCAAACAGCTGCCATCTACCCTAGCAGCCTTCAATATTTCATGCTTTATTGGCAAAAAAACACTTGGTCACGGTCCTTAGATGCAACTATTATCCTGCGGACTACTAGCCTCGCGCCCGACAAGTTCAGGCACCATTTATCAGCAGGCAGCCATCCTTATTTAAAAATAACAATAAGCTTAGATTCAGTGTATTTCACTAAAATTTTCCGATTATCAGCGTTTACCTTTGTGAATGCCCCAACGAGATGCTGTCCTTCCATAATGATCCATTCACTACCTGACCTTGGTGCGATTGATGTTAGATCTAAATTAAGCACACCACTTTCAATATAGATAGTATCTTCCACTGAAACTTGTGTGCGATTATTATTCATTTTTACAGACAAAGCACCACCATCAATTGTAAAATTGTCACTTAAATTGAGCGGTTCCTTGACATCAATATCGACCTTGCCATGACTTAGGTATAGGTCGCCATTGCCAAAAGCTTTTGTCGAACTTGCCTTTAAAGTTCCCCCAAGAACTACGGTGCCACCACTATATGAATTGTTTCCTGTCAATTCCAATGTGCCAGTTCCTTCCTTAGTTAATCGCCCAGTTCCTCCAATATCATTACACCAGATGTCTTTTTTATGAAAACGTCCTTTTTCTGCATCCATTGAGACGGTCACATCACCAATGAAAGCACCATAGCCGTCGGCGGCACTAACATAATCTAATCGCCCCCAGCCATTAGAATCATCTAAGAGTGGGTAACCCGAATCTAATGACGTTGTGTAGAGAACTGCACGACGCTGCGCTGGAGTCAAATAGGGGAGCCTGGTTTCTAAAAGTACCTCTGCTCCTTTAGGAACAATGGCCTCTTGGCCTGCTGCCTCAGCATTTTGCGTGAATCCATAGGTCAAGCGCTGGCGGTAGAGGGATTTTATCATATCGTGATCCGACCAACGATCATCTGAAACCTCTTGATGGGCATATTCATAAAGACTCATGCCTCCGGCAAGGGATTTAAAATACTGTCCAGCTTGGTCATATGCAGCAGTTTTTAATTGTTCATTTTCAATATTGTATAAGGCTGCCGCTGCTACTGCGGATGACTGTATGCGAGCTCCCATGACATCAACTGGTGAGTGCATACCTGCCAAAATACGATCTTCTCCTAGCTGTGAAGCTCTTGTCAGCATTTCACCAAATCGTTCTGGAATTGCATAGGCATAGGCATAGGCCGCTAAATAACCGGCATTGGTATGACCGCTGGGATATCCACCATCTTTACGTCGGCCATCCTCAGCTTTACGGCGAACATATTTGAGAGCAGGAACCACACTCACATTCGACTCATATATTTGGAAGCTTTTATCACCTATGAACTCTACTTGCGTAGTATCCTCTACAACATCTCCATCGTCATTCATCCGCCAAGGACGCGGAGACGAATAGTAATATTTTGAGGGTGAAGTTGAAGCGGAACTATCTCTTAACAGTTTAACCAGCGATACCACTTGACCTAATGGAGATGTCAAAGAACCCTTTGCTCCACTATTGTCCCCTCCCTCAGCAAAGCTAATGGTATTGTATACATTAAAGTAGTTGGGATGGCTTTCTTCCAAGTTAGCATCAAAAATATTGTGGATCACGGCAGCTCTGGCTTCAGAACCAGAGATGTAGTCCTCAGTTAACGGACCTAGGCCATCAATTACACTAAAGTTCTTATCTCTACGATCATCGAGATAGGCTTCTAACGCTTGCTTGTAGGTGCGATTATTGGTTACATCAATAACATATGAAATATTATCTCTCCAAACCTTCTCATCAACTATTACTGCCCGGCTGAAGTCAGTGGGTCCCGAACCATTAGCCCCACCTTGGGCCCACTCGTCATCACCAAGGGTCCATATATCATTAAGCCCTGACAGGATTTTGATGATCGGATTAAAAGTTAGATCGTACTTATTCACTTCATTGCCATCTGGACCGACCCCACTATTACCACCAATATTATCAACAACTGGGAGCGGATATACTGAATTAGGTTCCTTCACAACAAGTGAAAACCCCAGTCCTTGCGGTAGCTGTGGTTTTTCGATGTCACCGCCAATACCATGACTACCATTGTTTCCATGGCAAGCTGAAAGCCAAAGAAGCACTAGTCCACTGCTTGCAGAAAGTCTCGCAAACATCAGAGCCTTTTTTAGCCGTAAAAAGTTGATCATCTAAAACCTCTTTCCTTTCAAGATCGTTGCTATTCAACTAATTTTGAACCTAGATATTTTTGAATAAGTTGCATTGCTTGAAGACTAAATGGGGCAGCAGGAACTCCATTGCTTGCCGCGATTCCTCCCAGATATCCATCAAATATTGCAGTCCGACCTATCAGTAATTATTGGCCAGTTCAAGAAATTAATATTCTTTTTATAAAAATGCGCACTTTTGGTTCGATTCGCATCAAGAAGAGAGAGAAAGAGAGAGGAAAGAGAGAGGAAAGAGAGAGAAGAGAGAGGACGGAGCGTCAGAGAAGAGAGAGGGAAGAGAGAAGAGAGAGGAAGAGAGAGGAAGAGAGAGGAAGAGAGAGGAAGAGAGAGGAAGAGAGAGGAAGAGAGAGGAAGAGA
>JBNKNM010000176.1:0-12020 GCA_050293845.1 Pseudobacteriovorax sp.
ATGAGTCGGTGAAAATACAAATTGATCAGCTCTTGTCTCAAGATTATTCTTTGGAAATAATCGCTCCAACAAATGTTTATAGATATTTAGGTGTACCTTCAAATGGATTAGTTTTTTCTCCTCATGAACCTGGAAATTATAAAATAGAAGTATTCGAAAATAGTGATGTTCAAAGAAAGCTTATATTTGACAGTAACATGACAATTCTAAGCAATCGTACCATCAACCTGTCGCTGACCCCGCAACCAGTATTATCCAGCCTGGATAGCATCATATCAAGTGTCAAGAATAAAAGCATTCAGTCGGTTGATCAGCTTATAGACTATTTACCTCAAATAAGAAAAAATAATTTTGTGCTCATGGAGGAGAGTAAAAGCCGTCATATCGCAAGTACAGAATTCCCTAGAATGATTTTATTTGGTGCAGATGCCCGGTTGATACTTGGTATTAGTACAGATCCTAGCGATCATAACTATAACACGATTGAAATAATGGAGTTTCAAGAAAATAGCAAGCAATGGAAGTTACGTTCTATTGATTTTGAGGATCCAAGTCGATACCGTGATAATGATAAAGACTGTCAGTCTTGCCACGGCTCCCCCAGTCGTCCCATTTGGGGGCGTTATCGTATGTGGCCAGGTGCCTTTGGCAATGATGATGATGCTCTTAGTCTTGAACAATCTGAAGTACTACGCCTTGCTCAATCCAGCAAACTTGGAAATCCAAGGCTTGAAAAAATGAATATTAAGCTCTCTAAGGATTCACAAGGTCGTGATCAGATGGTTATTCAGGGAAGGCGATACAGTTACAGTAATACTGTATTTAACCTTGAATTAGGTGCTTTACACTCGACATCTCTTTATAGTCGTATTAGTAAGCATCCTCTTTTTAAGCAGCTAAAATGGTATTTAGTTGGTTATGTAGCAAACTGTGACATAGAGAATTATGAAACGTCCGGTCAGCAACTCGCAGAATTACTCGGAGAATTTCCCGATCAAGCATCTATTGAAAGGTTACTTTTGACCTCAATGGGTATCAGCATGGAAAATGACTTAATGATCCAGCTACCCTTATTCGAAGCTCAGAATATATACAACAAAGATTTAGATGATTTCTATGTTCATTGGTTTGCTGCTGACAATAACTTGATCGAGCATATAGCTATGCATATATTGGAAAATGAATTAGATGAACATGCTTCTTTAAAAGCTGTCTTTCAACCTCTAAGCAAAACCATTAATTATTTAAATCATATTAAATATAGGCTTAGAGGTAAAGAAAGAGAAGAGTTCATTGCTAGCTCCGAAGATTATTTCAGTTATAATGGTTACAATTCCTATATATTCTTCCGTAGTCATAGAGAAGAGAACAATTACAAATTTCAGAATGAAATCTGTCAGGCTATTTACAGTGAATGATCTGTATTTTATTTCTATAGGAACTAGTGTTTTCAAGTGAATTCACATCTTTTCAATTTCTGTATAATATCAGTCTTATACGACTGATATTAGATCGTGCTATAATTCTCAAATGAGTTTTTTCCGGGACATTGCTATGGCCAATAGATTTCTTAATATATTTTAAAAAGTGATTGCCTTCCAGCGAAAACGCCCACTGCAATAAGTATAAATCAGCCATTTTGAAGTATGGTGATCCTGAGATTGGTTTTTCTCAATATCTTTGTCTTAGCTGCAGCGAAACCAGCAAGGTAGTATCTCATAGTGAGTATTCCGGTGAATCCGTTGACGGATTCACCGGAATACTCACTCATAGGTGGGGGAGGGTTCTAACATTCCAGACTGTCAAAACTTGTGAACTAGAACAACCTAAGTTTGGTTTCTACCATCTACCAGCTTGGCTAAGAAACTGGGAGAAACCTGTCTTCAGTTCGACAGCAAGCTTTGATTCACAATAATTTAAACAAATATTTGCTCTAATTGACGGTAGGAAAACCATCCGGAGCATGGCCCAAACGGCGGATTTTCTGCAAATTCCTGAAGATAATGCCGCTGTAGAGATTGCTAGTTCTACCGAAGTTTAAGCGAGCAGCAGCGAAGCCACAGACACCTTTGGAAAAAGGTTGACTAAGCACCCATGATCTCCTTGATAGGGACCTTTTTTAGTACCCCGGGCTCACAGTGCGATAAAATCCTGTCCAATGGAAGTAGTCAAAGTGTGATGTAACTCGCAATCAGCGGTAGCGATAGCCGCAATCCAATCGCCTTCAATGGTAATTAGCGCAGATATTCTCTCCAAAGTTTCTTCGTAGTGTGATACTTTACTCATCTGAATCAGTTAACATAACTTTATGTCCCAGTTTATATTGCCTTAAGGTTCATTAATATTCCCAAATCCACTTATAGCGTATTTCCAGGCATTGTCAAAGGTGTAATTGTTTGCCTTCAGGAAGAATAGGACGTCGATTCAACAGCTATAATATAGGTTTGGTGTTTGGGGCCGTGTATATATATTTTTTACATTTAGTTGCGAAAGCTAGCGATGAACATTAATAATGTGAATATTGAAGGTTTCGAGCCCATTGAAACATCCTTCCATTCCTTTCTAAACTCGATGAGTCAAAAAAATTTGAGCTTGGGTCAAAAAATAAAAATTAGTTGGATAAAAATTTGGGTGACATTGTTCCTTAACGTACGAGTTATTTCGTTCAGTTTCAATGGAGATAAAAATGAAAGAAAAACTTAGGACTCGCATTAATGATTTATCGTTAGCTAGAGTGAACTCGCGTCGCATCGAAGTTTTTACAAAGGTTGAGGCGCGGAATCCAAATGGGGAAAGCGATGACTTCTTCCTTAGTCAGGCACGGATGAATTTTACTTTTAGTTGTGATGGTTTGGATTTAGATATTGTCTTTCGGCTTCTCTCGTTAGATGTATTACAGATCCCATTTCCTAGAAACGAATTAGGTTGCATCGAATCATTAGTAAATTCAAAGATCCGTCAAAAGCTTAGGACTTTAAGTCAGCAAATGGAATCATATTTACCTCTACCATCACGACTAAGATGCCCAAAAGTATCTGTTAAAGCGAATACTAGCGTAAATTTTGCAGTAGATTTATCGCCAATTGAATGCCGCGAAAATCAAGAAAAGACGACGCAATGTGGCCGCAAAATGACTGGGACTGGCTTCAAATCGAGAATCGCTGCTGTCTAAAGTGGTCTAGGAAGCCCTCTATAGCCGCTTCAGCGGTTTAGTGATAAAAGTTTGTCAATTAAGACAAATATTTATCAACCCCAGTTATGAATCTGAGAGCTTGCCAGAGATTTTAAGTGCATGAGTCAATAACTCTATTTAAGAAAATGTGGATAAAGTACTGAAATATTTAATAACAGTCATAACTCTAAGGACTTACCTATCCATATTCCTTAGCAGTTGTGGTTGAAATGACCTACTCGACACCGAAATGGCCAATCTTTTGAAACAGCTATCCTTGTTACTTAGGCCTTATTGCTCATGGAGTCTCATAACATAATGATTTTTAATTAGAAATCGATAAATATTGATTAAATGAAGATCTGACAATGAGTCAGCAAAAAAAATCTCCTTTGCACTTGCGCGTAGCCGTGAATAATCTTAGCCTGAAGGCTGCTTAACCACAAACAGGGAGCACTTATGTATCGTTTGCACGGCTTTGGTACCCAGAATAGTAAAAAAGTTCTTTATGTCATGGAAGAATTAGGATTAGATTTTGAGTTCAAAATGGTTAACCTCTTTGAAAGGGAAAACCGCTCTGATGAATTCTTAAAGATGAATCCTTTTGGCAAAGTCCCGACTTTGCAACATGATGATAGCTGCCTCTCAGAATCGGGAGCCATTTGCAGATACGTTGCCAACGTAAATAATTCTCCCCTTTACCCAGCAGAACCTTTTAAACGCGCGTTAGTAGATCAGTGGCTAGATAACTTTAGTAACCACACTGGCCGTTGGTTGTCTGGGCTCTACTGGGAACGAGTGATCAAGCCCAGCGTAAAAATTGGCAACGCCAACGAAGAGAAGTGCACAGAGTACAAAAAATTTACGGAGCAACAATTTCAAGTATTAGAAAAATACCTCGGTGAGAACGCGTTTTTGATTGGTGATGAAATGACCATTGCAGATCTTTGTGCCTTCGCTTACCTGGAGCAGTTGGCACATATTCCAGACATTGAGCTTGATGACTATAAAAATCTAAAAGCTTGGCATGACAAAATTGAAGGTTTACCTTCCGTAACGGCTGCTCGCAAACGTTTAGAAAAATAATACCATCGGTGCATAGTCGATAGACTATGCACCGTAGTTCTCTTTCTTGGGAGGAAGACCAAACTATTGGTACTATCGTGAAGCACACTACTATTGTGGCAGCCGACGGTAAATGCAAGAAGTCACTAATTAAGTATGCTCTTTGCAAACGATCCGGTAAAGCCTTTCCCAAATTTTTTGTTCTCTCAAATAATGAAGCTGACATGTTTACCTCCCAATTATACTAGCGGGTTGAGCAAAACAATACACTGTAAAAAAAATTTGCAATCAAAAAGGTAGCTTAGTATCAGATATCACTAGCTATGATAAGTGGATTGGATTTTGCTACTGTTTTACAGTTTATGACTAAGCGTTTAAGTATATTTCTAGTGGGAGGTAGCATGCTCGTACGTGCCTTCGTACTTGCTCTCGCTGTGGGTTTGTCATCTTGTATGACAACTGCCGATGATATGGGCGCAGTATGGAAAAAGTTAGACAAGTTTTTCGAGGCTGAAGGTCAGCTACCTACGAAGTCCCACAGTATTTCATTTGATGCGGAAAGAGTAGAGTTTAGAATCCCTTCTCTAGTCCGTCCTAAAGCAACTATTAATGCAAATGGCTATTCTTTTACTTCGACAATTGGAGAAGGAGTAGAAATGAGCTGCACCTTTTTTGATTCACGTCTAGATCCTGCTAATACGATGCAAAGAGTCATGAGCAATATAATTGAATCACCTGAAGTTGAAACTAGTTTTCTATATAAATCTAAAGCTGTAGCAGTTGATGATTTTCCCGTAATTATCTCCGAATATGTGTATAATTTTAAGAAAAATGACGTCATTTATTCAGGGTTATATCATTTGGCTATTGCCGATTTTTTTGAAAAATCTATGCTTTGTTTGATGGATTACCCAGGTTACATTAATACTTTTAAAAATTCTGTAAAAGAAGTTGTCAAGAACACTAAAATAGCAGATTTGCGTATCCCAGATAGAGTTCTTATTTATAGTAACAGCATTGATGATCAAGGTAGGTCTTACGATCTGGGGTATGCGACAACTCTTATATACAATAAAAAAAATGAGAATAATCAGGTTATCTCTAATCAATCTTCGATGTTTTCTTTTAGTGCTCTTAATAAGACAAGAGCTTTCGATTACTTTGAAATATCCCTTATTGATTCTGAGGGAACTCGATTAAAATCTAAAACTACTGTCATTGATAATCAAGTTACAACTCAAGAATATAGCATTAATAAAGAAAATGGTTTGAATAAATACTCGGTTAAGGGAAAATTGCAAAATCAAGACATTGACAGAAGTATCACATGTAATCACGCATTATTCGAACCTGACTTTAAAAAAGATCAGTTGAGTTTGGTTGCTGATGGAAAAAGCATTCATTATAGCTCTTATATTCCTGATAAAGATATAAATGGTTGTATTGATATAAAAGTTACAAGAAAGGGAACAGATTTTGATATTGAACTTGATAAAAAGCCTTTTACAGAAATGAAGCACGATAACAAGGGTGATCGCTTGGAAGTTATCTATAAAAATGGTGGTATTTTGCATCTTTTTCGGATCAATGGGAATAGTGAGAAAAAATTAGGAGCTAACTAATGTGGTTTTTGAGGTTTATGGCTGTTCTTCTATCGTTTGCTCCTTTCATTCTTAAGAGTCAAGATTTCGTATCCTTTGTACCAATACCTGAAAGAGTAGAGGAATTTAAAGATTATGATATATTAAAAAATAATAAAATTGCTGATGAATCTTTAAAATTTCTTTATCAAGAAAAAAATATTTTGTACTCAGCTGCTGAGCAACAGCAAACATTTCATAGATTGGCATTTAAGGCTGAAACAGATAAGTCTGTAGAAGATATCAATACAATTTATGTAACTTTTAATCCCTCTTATGAGGAAATATTTTTCCATGAAATTGTGATCTTTCGTCATGATGGAACTAAGGTAACCTTGGGCAAAGAGCAAGTTAAGATTAAAATTATACATAAAGAATCATCTTTAGATAGTAAAATATTTACCGGAGCAAAGCAGCTTGTTATGTTCATACCTCATTTGGAGAAAGGTGATGCTTTGCTTTATTCATATACAATCAAAGGATCAAATCCACTTTATCATCGACATTTACTGAAAATATTTAGAATTGACTACAGTATTCCGATCGCCTTACAAAGGTATTCTGTAATGTTTCCAAAAAGCTTAAAGTTAATTGAAAAGAGTATCAATTCAGATTTAAAATTTGAAAAATCTTCAAAATCTGGAATGAACTATTGGTACTTGGTTCAAAAAGATATCACTCCAAAATCGATTCATCAAAGTCATCCTAAGGATAAGCCATTCTATGGTTACATAGATATTTCGACTTTTAATTCTTGGAATGAAGTAGCTCGTGATGCTGAAAAATACTATAAAATACCAAAGGATATGGGTTCAGAGTTGGAAGCTATTGTTTCCAGAATAAAGAAAAACAACAGTTCCACTATTGATCGTTATCTAGCTTCAGTTAAGTTTGTTCAAGAAAAGATACACTATCTTGGGTTAGAATGGGGAGCCCTGGCAACAAAGCCTTCAACTCCAGAGAAAGTTATAAAAGAAAAATATGGAGACTGTAAGGCTAAAGTATTACTGTTAAAAACAATATTGAATGCCATGGAGATAGGATCTTATCCTGCTTATGTTGATTCGGATCTGTCTCATTTAAACAGGGTTCCTACACCCTATGCATTTGATCATGTTATTCTACAAGTGAAAATTGGCAAAAAGACGTTTTGGGTAGACCCCACTAGAAGGTTTCAGAAGTATTCTAAGCCTGAGTCCATTTATATTCATGATTTTCGAAAAGCTTTAGTTATTGGTAGCCGAGAAAAAAAAGCAATGACTCCGATGAATTTGGATTATTTAGTAAATAATGGTTTCAAGAACGATATCTCTTTTGACTTGAGAACGATCTCGGAAAAATCAAGAATATATTTCCATTATAAAATGTACGGAAGTTACGCAGACTACTGGCGCGGTTTCCAAAGTGAGCTCTCTAAGAAAGAGTTAAAAGACAAGGTATTGAACATTATAAGTCGGGATGATATTTTGGCAGCAGAAAAGACTATGGAATCCTTAACGCTAAAGGACTGTAAATTAGAAAATTGTATGGATATTACTTTTGCCCTCAGGAGGCGGGTGTGGGATTTCAAACATGCAGGTAGTTCTAATAAATTATCGATAGTTTTAGATTGGATTTCAAATGACCTACCGCAAGAAGTTCAGAAAAAGGACTTGGTCGCTGGTAAATTTCATTCGTTTAGCTCTAAACTTACCATAACCAGTATCTTAACCTTAAAATTTGACCATAAGCCGCATATCAATATAGATAATATTTCCTCTCAGAACCCCAATTATAAACTAGATGTTACTGCACAAGTAAAAGGAAATAACTTTCAGCTTGCATATAATTTTAGCTCTCAGAAGAAGTCCTTATCCAGTTTAGATTACCAAGCGTATCAAGAAGATCTCAATAAAATTAAGGATATACAAAAATTGACATACCATAGCATGAATTCTAAAAATATATCAAAATCACAAAGTTTGCTAGATGAGTTTTTGGATCAATGATATACTTGGCTTATACCAACGAGTACCTGCGCGCACCTTTCTAAATCCAGCTTGAACCCAACTTCATCAGCTCTTTTTTGGGTTGCAGCATTGTCTCTAGCTTGACGATCAGTATTAGAGTTAGACTTTCAAAGATGAAACATTCGGGGACCCAAACTTAGGTAAGGGTGTGATTGATACTTTGATGAAATAAAAAAAGGACCGGAATTTCGATTCCGGTCCTAAATCGATTCTTGACCATACTAGGTTCACCGCCTAATAAGTCTGTAGGTAAACGGCTTCGTTCGAAGTTTTATCCCTAAAAATCACATGGAAGCCTGTTGCCTTGAGCTACTTTCTATTTGTTGCTCTCTCAGAAACTCTTTTTTACAAAGATAGAAGAAGATCCCTGCTACACCAGAAAGGGCAAACAAAATAAAAAATGGAGTTGCTGCAATATTTTGCTTTTTGGCATCTTTATACATCCAGACACCACCCAGCGATAACAATAGCAGAAGTTCAATAAGGGTGTGCAAACCCCATGGCTGCTGCCCAGCATTTCCAATGTATGACAGCATGTTTTGCTGGAAGAGTGCATAGAGAGTTAATGCAGCGAAGTCTAAACCAAGTACCAAAAATAGATATTTTTTCATTTTAATCTCCTGAATATAGTGAAAGACCACAATATTGATAAAGCAAGAGGCGTACCGCTACGTAACTAATTATTATTATTATATTTCTCCACTCTCCTCAGTCTCTCAAATGGGAAATCAAAGCTTTTTCTAGATCTGGGCAATGTCGCTATGCTATTGTTTATATTGTTATTTTTTATCTGTCGCAGATTTGCATCATGCATTTGCAATTTTGCAACAGAACCATTGAACGTCATAAGGTAGAAGCATGACCCAGTCCCCTAGCCCTTTAGGTTTCCAAAGTATTTACTCAGGATTTTAGGGTCTAGCTGACCTTGTAGCTAAGAGACGATAATCTCTCGCCGCTCTGGAATGGTCATTGCTTGCTCTGAATTTGGAGGTGATATGATGAATACAAGTACAGTTTTCTCTTGGCGTCAGAGCTTCTTTAGAACGCGACCACTAAAATTTCTTGCTGCTGGTATACTCTTGGGGATTATCGATAACCTGTTCTTCCATTTTTTAGGAGTGGAGATGACTTTAAACTCCTATTCTGCAAATTTTGCAGTTGGAGTCTTCTTTAGCCTAAGTTTCGGGCTCTTTGCTTGGACTATCGGGGTCCTTTTGGAAAATCGGCAGGATATAATAGCGTATCAAAAGGAGCTTCGTGACAAAGAGGCATTAGCCACTATTGGCCGCATGACATCTGGTGTAGCTCATGAAGTACGCAACCCATTAACAGTTATTAAGTCTTCGGCACTTCTTTTACAGGTAGAGGCTACAAGTCCTGCCATCAAAAAAGCTGCCCAATTTATCGTCGAAGAATCCAATAGACTCAATGATTTTGTATCGTCACTGCTTGATTACTCTCGACCGATTCAACTTCAGATAACCTCGACTCCAGCCAGATCATGTCTGGAAGATGCCTGGGGGATAACAGATCATAAGGATTGTGAGATGATGATTGAAGGGCAAATGCAATTAGATCTCGCCATCGATCAACAAACTTTTATACCTATGCTGAGTTCTTTATTCCTAAATGCTTGCCAGGCTATGGAAGGACGAGGCACAATACAGATAACACTTGATAGGGTTCGAGGCTTGAATCAAATAAAAATTAAGGATCAAGGACCAGGTATCACCGACGACTTCTCCGAAAATCTATTTAAGCCCTTTCATACGAACAAACCAAAGGGAACAGGACTTGGACTAGCCATGGCGAAGAAAATCGTTGAATACCATAAAGGTGAAATCTATTATCAAAAGACTCATAGCGGAAGTATTTTTGCCATAGAAATTCCATGAGGTGGAGATGACGAGCCATATAGCGGTGGTCGACGATGAGGTGCGGATCACGCAAATTCTGGAAATGATTTTAAATCGTGAGGGCTATCAAGTATCGACGTTTAATCAAGCTCAGGATTTCCTAAATAGTCTGGATGAGAAACTCCCCGACTTGGTTCTAACCGATTTCAAAATGCCCCAAATATCGGGACTAGACATCCTCAAGTCTATAAAAAATACCGACCCCCTCATACCAGTTATCTTAATGACAGCCCATGGAAGCATTGCCACTGCTGTGGAAAGCATGAAAGAAGGCGCTTACGATTTCATTGAAAAACCATTTGATAATGAATACTGCCTAGCAGTGATTAGTAAAGCTTTAAACTATGCCTCTGTACACCAGGAAAATAGACAACTTCGCGCCCAACTCCAGCAACGCTATCACATGGATGACTTTATCGTTGCTTCGGAAGAAATGGAAGCCCTAGTAACACTGGCGAAAAAAGCAGCGCATAGTCGGGCAACCATAATCATTCAAGGCGCTAGCGGATCCGGAAAAGAGATGCTTGCTAAATTCGTTCACTTTAACAGCTCCCGAGTCTCTCAAGACTTTATTGCTGTGAATTGCAAGGCTTTCGCTAAAGGGGTATTAGAGTCCGAACTTTTTGGGCACGAGAAAGGGGCTTATACAGGCGCTGACCGTAGAAAAATTGGAACTTTTGAGCGAGCTCACAAGGCACTCTGTTCCTTGACGAAATTGGAGAGGTCGATCTTGATTTTCAAGGGAAAATTTTAAGGGTTCTCCAGGAAAGAGAACTGCAGCGTATCGGCGGGCAAGAAACGATTCCGGTGGATTTTAGATTAATAGCGGCAACAAATAAAGACCTAAAGGCTATGGTGAAGGAGGGAATTTTTAGGGAGGACCTATATTTCAGACTCGCCGTCATTCCCCTTATCATTCCACCACTAAGAAATCGGAAAGCTGATATATTACCTTTGAGTCGCTTCTTTGTTGAAAAATATGCAAGAAACATGCAAATTCCAACCCCAATCATATCTAAAAATCTCGGCGATCAGCTAGAATCATACGAGTGGCCTGGAAATGTCCGAGAGTTAGAGAATGCGATTGAACGGGCAATCGTTATCAGTGATAATTCGGAGTTAATTTGGGAAGATTTTCTTTTGGGACAAGCAGAAGAGGTCAAAGACTCATTGTCATTAGCCAAATATATCGAAGAGAAAAGCGCCGAGTATATCAAGTTGAAGCTAGATGAACACCAAGGTCAGAAAATTGAAACCGCAAAGGCTTTGGGAATCGAGAGGAGCACCCTATACAGACTTATCAAGAAATATAATCTTTAATAAGGCAAGGTGCTTAATTGAAGAAAGGAAGAACATAGGCTACAGCTGTGACAATCAATCCAATCAAAAACAGAGTAGGAAAGTCTATTAGGTTACTGAATTTCATCATAAATTCCTGTTAAGATTTACTTTACAGGGTCTATGACGATTAAGAGAATTATTTATTGCAGATTATCAAAAAAGTTGGCATTGAAAATTTAGCTGGCACGCTGAGCACTTGTTCCCATAGTGACATATTTATCAATAATTTCAGTAAGTTTCCTCCTAGATACAGGTTTCCCAAAAAAATCGTCCATTCCAGCCTCAAAGGCTCGATCTCGGTCTTCTTTAAGAATGCTTGCCGTAAGGGCAATAGCGGGTAAAAAATAAAAATTAAAAAAGGTTTTGGTTGTTAGATTTATTAACTATTAAGAAATTTCGGGTAGCAGTAGCTTCGGATTTGAGGAGGAAATTCCTAAAAGTCAGTCCTATGGCTGCGTGTCGATGAACGGATTTTCGGTACATGCTGCCACTTCAATCAAAGCCCATGAAAGAGATCGATTAGAAAAGCTCCTTCGTTATTTGGGACGTGATTTGGCGCTGACGCTACACCTCACGAAGTAGCTATTAAAGAAACGGTTGAATGGTATCGCCAACAGATTGGGTCAAATTAATCAAGAGCCTTATAACCAGGCGCTGCGCCGGATTCTTGTTCCGCTGCGCTTCACGAGAACCGGTGTGCTGGTCCCGTTATAGGCAGCAGCTTAGATTTGAGAAATTAAAAAGTTGTCATAACCCAATGAAGCTGCCATATTGGTGATTTAGCCTTCACTATAAGCAAACGTTGAGATCAAGAGGACATGATGTTTAACCCCAACCGTTATGAGTCATTGACAAAGAATAAATTTGATCAAGGTTT
>JBNKNM010000177.1:0-11842 GCA_050293845.1 Pseudobacteriovorax sp.
TAATGGTACACATTTTTGGAAAGCTAGCAGCGTCGATTATGCTAATGATGGGAATTTGAACTGGTTATTCGAATTATTATTTATAAAACTTTTTAACAGGATATAAGTAAAAATGGCGTGTTTTTGGTTTGCTAAACGATGAAGAATTAAACATGACACGGTGCCATATATAATTTAAGTTGCAGAGTTGGTCTGATCTGTGTCCCTAGGGAGTTTCTGAGGAGCCGAACATTGAAAAACCTGATCGTCGTTAGTTATAAGAACCAAATAGAGTCCTTCACAGGTTTTGATCACACTGCTGAAATATTAACAGCCAAAGAATACCTGAACCGTGAATATCCCAAACGTGAACGCATACGAGTATTTAATCTCTGCAACGACTACGACTATTGCAAAAAAGGATACTACGTATCGTTACTAGCTGAAGCAAGAGGGCACCGCCCCTTTCCAGATATTTCCTCTATCTCAGATTTTCAAAGTAAGGAATCCCAAAAGGCTTTATCTTCGAGCATTTCGGAAACCCTGACCAAATCCCTCAAGGACTTAAAGTCAGATCAATTCGAACTCAGTGTATATTTCGGTAAGAACCTGGCTCAAAAATATCAAGCTCTAGCCAAACAAATCTTTAACTTTTACCAATCACCATTGATCCGGGTCTATTGTTCCCGTAAAGACCAGCATTGGACGATCAAGTCAGTGCGTCCCATCTCTTACAAAGAGGTTCCTAAAAATCATCGTGAGTTTCTCCAAGAAGCCCTTGTCGAGTTTTTTGGCAGCTCTCGCATTGCTCCTAAGAGTAAGGTTAAAAATTGGCGCTATGACATTGCCATTCTCTGCAACCCCGATGAGGCTCTTCCCCCCTCAAACGAAGGAGCAATAAGAGGCTTCATGCAAGCAGCAAAGGACTTGCGGCTTCGTGCCGAAATTATCGGCCCAAAAGACATTGCATTACTAAGTCGTTTCGATGGACTTTTTATCCGCGAAACCACAAACGTATTTGACCATACCTTTAAGTTCGCCAAAAAAGCTGAACTAGAGGGCCTAGTGGTCATCGACGACCCCCAATCGATATTGAGATGTTGCAATAAAGTTTTTTTACATGACCTTCTTATGAAGAAACGTCTATCGGTACCTAAGACTTGGATCTTACATAAGGATACTGATCTAGATAAGTTTCAGGACTATCCCCTTATTATAAAAAAACCCGATAGTGCTTTCTCAGCAGGAGTGAAAAAAGTCAACTCCTTAGACGAATTGATCATTCAATCACAGGAATATTTCAAGCAGTCTGACCTCTTAATCCTCCAAGAGTTTATGAAAACGGATTTCGACTGGCGCATTGGTGTCCTAAATAACGAAGCTATGTATGCCTGCCGCTATTATATGGCACCGAATCACTGGCAGATCATCAAACGCGAAGGAGAGAATACATCTGAGGGAGAGGCCGATTCAATTCCAATTGAAGAAGCTCCACCAGCTGCCGTACAATTAGCACTAGCAGCCTGCAAAGAAATCGGCACCAGCCTTTATGGAGTAGATATCAAGGAAAAAGATGGACAATTTTATATTATTGAGGTTAATGACAACCCTTCCATTGAAAAGGGCTACGAAGATCTTGTTCTTGGACAAAGCCTCTATCAAAAAATCATGACGACTTTTCTCACTCGATTGGAATCACGATGAACCGCTGGCCGTTTAAACTGTTCGAAAAGTATGGTATTGAACTGGAATATATGGTGGTCGATAAAATTTCACTTCAAGTGAAGCCTATAGTAGATCAGCTATTTCTTAAGTTATCGGGGCAAGTTGAGGAAGAAGTAAAAGGCCAAGAAATCAACCTTTCCAATGAACTCGTAAGCCATGTTGTTGAGTTGAAAAATGCTCGCCCCGAAGAAAATATATTAGCTCAGCAGCTACCTTTTCAATCTAAAATTCTGGAAGTGCAAGATGCACTGGAAGAGTTTGATTGTATTCTCTTACCCACCGCCATGCATCCTTGGATGGACCCGGAAAAAGAAACACAATTATGGCCCTATGGAAATAGGGATATCTATAACGCCTACGATAAAATCTTTAGTTGTCAAGGGCATGGATGGGCTAACCTTCAGAGCATGCATATTAATATTTCTTTTGGCAGCGACGAAGAGTTTGCACTGCTCAATAGCGCTATCCGAGCTATTTTGCCACTGATTCCTATTTTGTCCTCAAGCTCTCCCCTAGTTGAGGGTAAACTCACCCAGTTTCATAGCAGTCGACTAACATATTATTTAGAGAATCAGGCCCGTGTGCCATCGATCATTGGTGATGTCATTCCGCCTACAGTCTCCAGCGAGAAAGATTTTACCGCAAAAGTTCTTCAACCCATGTACAGTGACATCGCTCCATTTGATCCAGAAAAGCTGTTACAAGAAGAATGGCTCAACTCAAGAGGCGCGATTCCTAAGTTCAAGTATGGCTGTATGGAAATTCGTTTGGCAGATTTGCAAGAAACGCCTTCTATGGACTTACAACTTGCCGCATTTTGGACTACCCTACTGCAGACCTTTGCAAAAAAGTCCTGGGGCGATATCGAAGCAATGGACCGTATTTCCAGTGCAAACTGCAAACTTGTTTTCCTTGAAACCATCAAGAATGGCGAAAATGCAGTGATCCGCGACTTAGATTACCTGCATGCTTTTGGGGTGAATCAAGCCTGTACAGGACGGGACTTAATTCATCACATCTATGAAACAATATCTAAGTTCACTCCCAGTCTGGATACTCCAGCTATTCTTTGGATCTTACAGCATGGCAGCCTCTCCAGCCGCATCATTGAATCCCTAGGAGGCAATACAAGTCGCGAGGCTGTATCATGGGTATATAGAGAACTAAGTCAATGTCTTGTGCGGGGGGACGCCTTTGCCCCTTAAGATACTGGTGACATGCGAGCATGGAGACATGTTCGTGCCCAAAGCTCTAACGGAATATCTTTCCACTGAAGACCCTCGGTTGAGAGGTCATGAGGGGTTTGACTTTGGAGCTGCGGAGGTCAGTCGATCCATTAGCGAAGCCTTAAATGCTAAGCTCTTAATATTCCATATCACAAGGTTACTCATCGATAGCAACCGTAGCTGGGAATCCCAGAAAAAGAAGGTTGCAAACTATTCCGAAGAAGCTCTGGATACTGTAAAATCCGCTTACTTCAACTACAGAAATACCGGCTTTGATCTCGTAGAAAGTTATACTGCGTTAGAAGCTCATTGCTTAGTTCTTTCCATACATTCATTTACTCCAATTTATAAAGGCAAGGCACGTAGAACAGACATAGGATTGTTGTTTAGAACTGGTATTAAGAAAGAGTTTAAGTTAGCTAACTGCCTCAAAACATCGTTGGCTG
This sequence comes from Pseudobacteriovorax sp., assembly GCA_050293845.1. Classification (GTDB taxonomy): domain Bacteria; phylum Bdellovibrionota_B; class Oligoflexia; order Oligoflexales; family Oligoflexaceae; genus DT-89. The sequence continues at coordinate 3,377 of JBNKNM010000177.1, forward strand.
ATAGCGGGTATACAATTCATTTAAATCAACCCTACCAGGGATATACTGACTGCTACGTGAATGATATATCCGACAAATACCTAAACCACCCAATGGTGGGCTTGTGTATTGAATTAAATCACCGCATACTGAAAAATCCAAACTCTCGCAGGAAAGTTAGTGACTGCCTTGTCGCTGCCATTACAGAGTTCGCCCAGTCTCAAAGACTGTAAATTAATTTGAATATAGAATTCAATGGGTCCGTCAGAGAAAAATTTTAACAAATAAATGAAGATTAAGCTTTTATTCTAGTATGTTAGCTATAATCTAGTCTAACTCCCTATAGTTTTGGGAGAAATACTTAAATCCAATGATAAAATATTCCTCTAATAAATAGGGCCTCGGACCCGATAGGACTAGTCTGGGTGATATCGGTTATAAACCTTTATTTACCTTTATAAAAGGATGATGAGCATTGAGAGTAATGAACATATTCGTGATAGTCTTCCTAATGGCTTTACTATGGATTAGTGGAGCTTGTGGCATATATATAGGAAATCCTGAAGATGATAATACGACAACAGCACAGCCCACATCGAATGATCCCAATAGTCCTGAAGGCGATCCAGGCACTACCCCCAACACGAGTGATCCTAATACAGGCGATCCCAATACGGGTGACCCCAACCAAGGTAACTATGAAGATGAGATTATCGTTATTTCCTTAGCAGATGCGCCCGTTGACGATCTCAGTGAAATCAATGTCCTAGTTGATGGTATTAATGTAAAACCAAGCGAAGGGGACTGGATATCCCTTGATCTCACCACAAATGAAGCCATCAATCTTCTCAATTATCAGGATGGTAATAAATTTGCCCTGGGTATTTCCAGTACACTTCCTTATGGTGACTATACACAGATTCGTATAATCTTAAATGCAGATACTCCTGTCACTGCTAAGGATACCAATGGTGAGGAGGCAAACATTCGCATCCCAAGTGCGACAGCTTCAGGCATCAAGGTTCAATATCCGTTCTCAGTCACCGATGATGCGCAGACTAGCGTTACCCTGGATTTCGATCTTCGTTCTTCTATTAAGAAAACCGGAAAATCTTATATGGTACAGCCTGTCATACGTGCCTCTAACGACAAATCGAGTGCTTCCATAAAAGGTGAATCGCAAGGCAAAATAGTATGTTTATATTCAAGTGATAATACTGCTGATAGCGATGATGATAGTTGCGAAAGCTCTTCAGGATCTGCAAAGGTTAAGAACGGAACCTTCCAAATTCATTTCATCGAGGCTGGAAGCTATTATATCCGTACATTCATGGAAGATGACACCAGCCAAGTTTCAGAACCGTTCACTGTTCAGGAAGGTGAAAAGAAAGTTCTTTGAAACTGAAATGATATTAAGAGATTTAATACCGGGTTATGGTTATATCTTACAGGACGTCATACTAACTTGGTGGATGACCGTAAAACAGTAAGAAGGAAGGAGTGACCCATAACTCCAAGCCCCCATTACGATACAGCCTGCTACACGCAGGCTTGCCTAAGGAAAAGGAAATACTAGGAATAGCTTAATTTTTATATATTTTTCCATTGGTTTTTGGCTCGATACTGAAGAAATGTTTGCCAACGGATGCTAAAAGTTATGCCAATTATCTTAGCAAAGCTTATAAATCTTTTCTAAGATAATTGGCATAGAAGACTCCTAGGGATAACTGTTTGAGTAAATTTTTACATAAACATCTTTTCTTTCTAAAGGCTTTGGGTCTCCTGATCCTAGCACTGAACATTCCTGTGGCTCCTGTCAGGTTTGGTGTCATAACCTCAGATTTCCAATAGATTTATGCTTCAACGCGAAAATAAGAAGCAATTCACTGGACTTCTAACACAGTCTTTGGCGATCAGCCACAAAATACAGAATTCATGCAACCTCCAAGCTTACTTGCGACAATTAAACTCAAAATCACACTGTCGTCCCATAATCATTTCGTCACATGGCCACCGCATGGCTGTCCCACTTCTATGGCAACGTATGATCTTGGTCGTTGTCGTGGTGCTATAGCCAAAAAATGGATTGGGAAAGAGATCTGCCATCACCTGCTCAGCCTTGCACCGTGCCTCCAAGTGCCTTCCATCTCGCAAAAATTTTAGTGTGCCATCACTAAAATCAAAGGTCCCTTTATTACTGCCATCCCCGACATAGCTGCCGTCGAGAAAAACTTTGATCTTCGCATTCTTAGAAACTTTATAGCACTTACCAAGCAGGACCCTGGGATCATGAAATGAGTTGGGTTGGAATTCCGCGAGTAGCCCCGTTGCCTTGAAACTGCTTGATGTCTTGTCTCCTCCCGACTTACCAGAATCGATTTGCACTGTGACTGATTCTTTGGGAGAGTCAGATGAATTGCCACAGGCGACCATGGATAGGCTTAAACACAGTAAAGACATTTTCAATAATTTCATAAGCAACCTCACTATCTGTTTTCCCTTCAGTTAAATATCACAGCTCAGACGAACTTTGTAACCGTTGTTTTTATCCCATGTAGGAGATAAATCAACACAGATTGCCTCTTGCTGAAATTCTGTTACCGGCATGGTACGATCCCCAACATTTACATAGCCAAAGATATCGACATAACCGAATACGGTAAAGTAGCAAAACCCAACTTCTGTGAACAGATTTTCTTTCACTAAATTAGAGTCGATACATACTTGCCCTTGTTCTAATGACAACTCTCCATGGCACCAATGAGTTCCATCCCTTTCATCACAGGCATTGCGATCTAAGATACTGCACTGTTGACGAATCACCTTGGATTTACCAAATTTTGGCTCTACCAAAAATAGATCTTGAGCCTCTTGAATCAAGGCGTCACGCCCCGCTACCACAATAGCTCTAGACCCCGCTTTCACGGTCACGACTTCATTAATTTCAATTTCTGAAACCAGAAATTCTGACTCTAAGACTTCAGCCTGAATTCCAAGTTGGCAGCGATAGCCTAGATCAGAAGAGGTATTATTGGCAATGATTCTTATATCATGCTGATCAGGAAACATTGGGCTAGTAAAAACCTTAACATCGCTAGCGAAAAGGCTACTAGTGGATAACATCAGTGTGGATAAAGTCATTAATCGAGACATCATATAAACTCCATTTTTTAAGATCCTGATATGTGCCAAGCAAATGAGACAGGCCAATCTATGGTTTGAAATCCATTCCATGCTTGTAGCTTAAATTCTATGGAACCGAGCAAGGCGAGAGTTACGGTAAAATTTTTCTCAACCTTATCTCCGTGGATTGCATCCACCATCATGGAGACAACAATTTCTCCCCCTTGGATACCACCTGTGATAGTTGTTCTGGAAACCCAGTTGGCTACAGGTCCCATCAGTGAGATAGTGCCATTTGCGAAGTTAGGGTAGGTAAATACGGCATGAGGCTCACGCTTAAGTATTTCCTCCATTAAAAATCGATACTCATCCAGTTCTTCAAATCTGCTAGGATTGGGAACCAAGCGAAACGAAATTAACCGTCTTCCGTCTGATAGCTTCAGTACTCTCTGCTGTTTGCTTCCCCCTTCTTCTTTAACCTGAAAGGATTTAGGGATCAGATAGAATAGCTTAGGATTATTTTTATCTCTAAAAACCGCTGGGCTTTTCGCGACCAAACTGCCATCAGTAAACTGTACCGGCTGGGTAATATCTACAAGATTCTCGGCAAATAATCCACTACTCAAAGTCAAAAAATAAATAAATAACAGTGTTCTCATAATTAACTCCTCAAAAAAATGAACCAGCAGCTATTGGATCAAAACATCCAAGCAGTGGATCACAAATAGGATCTACAGGCGCGCACCCTAAAATAGGATCACATACAGGGGGCTCTTCACCTCCCCCACCGGGGACAAGCTCTTCACACCCCATTCCTTCATTAGAATAATTAAAAAATAGATGTGAGTATTTGAGACAAGCCCCTTTTAAATGGCTACCAAGTTGGGCTCGTTGCAGGGAGGTTTGGGTTCCCCTTTTGGTACTAAGTTCAATAATTTCACTGCTATCTTGCAGTTGATCAAGATAAAGGAGGTGGGGATAAAACAACCAATTTTTTGGGGGCTGCTGCCAAAAAATTTTTGGCATTAAAGGAGACAAGGCCGCTGCCGCCTTCAATATGAACTGTGGATCGCTATTGATGTCCTGCAAGGGAATCACTGATTTACCGCCATCAAAGTTAAATCCGATACTTTGGATTATCATCTGACGAACCCAGTCTCCATCTAAATTATTTCCTTTTCGAATACTCTCCAAGAAATGGTCGTTATCTCTTATATGTCTTAAAAAGTTGTCTTTATGAATCTTAAAATCGTAGTTTTTCGAAATTTCCTTAGCAATAAAGGAAAAGTCAAAACCGAGAGACAGTAAACTTCCATTTCTCGTAGAGGCATGCAAAGTTAAAATATCAACCCCTTCTGGGCTGATCTTGGCATGAAAGGGAAGAGCCACATTTAAATTAGCATTACTGAATTCACTAGATTCAGCGATAATACGATAATTAAAAGATGACTCCATCAAATTCACTGTCAATTTGCCACTCGAGATGGGTAGCATGGAAAATCTTGCATTTGGGTTAGCTCTTTTTATCTCAGAAAGAACCCTCTCAAAGCCAGTAGCCGGTTGTATACGAACCATCATCAAAATATGACCGTAACCAGCATCATCTATCACCATGCGAAACAGCGGATTGCCGTCTTCCTTCTCCAAATTTATTTTGCTTGGTACCACATAAAAATGATCACTATCATTTTCATCCACCAGAAGCTTCACGCTATGATTCATAAGAGTGGAGTTCAAACCTGGAGTGGACACACTTTCAACCAACGGAATACTATAGGCATTCGCGTAGTAAATAGAAAAAATCAGGACTACTCTTAAAAAAAACATTGATCACTCCTTTAGTACGAAAAGACTACTGACGGCCAGAATGGCAAACTCGGGTCCTGCTCATAATTCAAAGTAGAGGGACTAGACTGCGAGGGATTTTCTGGAATGATTCGATCCGGACACCCACTATGAATTTTTCGATCATGACTTCTAAAGACAAATAAATCTGGATACTCATTGCATAAGCTGCCAATTGAGAATCCGACAGCTGCCTTGAATGCAAAACTCGCATCACTCTTTACTGTCAACTCTTCAATCATGTTTTTGTGACAAGATTCCGGGTCTACTGTATACCCAACAAAAGGACTTTGCGGTAAAGTAGAAACAAAACAGGAGTCCCGACCTAAGCTGGACAAATAACTTAAGATAAAATCCCAAGGAACATCAGGCCCACTGGTGAAGACCTTTAGCCCTTCATCCCTACGAAGAACTTGTAATTCTTCTGATATAGTCTTTTGTGAGTGGATCAGCTTTTGAGAGGCATTTTCAATAAACATCTCACGATCGAATCGTACCATCGCCACAGAAGGAAACGTTTCCGCTTCAAAATCATAGTGATAATTCACACCAAGTATAGCCCCTGTTTGAAGAGCCGTAACAAGTAAATCTCCTTGATCTTTATTAAAATGAATCGCTACCGACCATGGATTACCAAGACTTGATTCTACCAATGGTGTTCCTGCTTCAAAAACTTCATCTCCATCCTGAGTCCTTATCGTCAAGCTATAGGATCCGGAGCGCACATCTACTAACTTAAATTGCGCTTGCGGATTCTCTTCTAAAATTTTCTGACGAGACTGCTCAAATGCGGGCCAATCAATGTCAGGTTTTACAGTAAAAGAAATCAACGCCCCCTTCGGGTGATAAGAAAACCCAAAGTCAGGATAACCTTCCTTATCGTAGACAATTCCTAAGCGATTATAGGGGACATGAAATAAATTATGGTCTTCGCTATCTCGCAACATTGTGATGGCCTCCTGACCTGGAGATCCCAAGCTTAAATGGCTTGCATCACCATCCACAAAAGGGATGGCCTGGGCTTGCCCACACAACAACATGAAGAGTATAGTACTTCTCTTGATCATAACAACCTTCCTTCTTTAATCTTCGGGATCAGGAGCACCATCACCAGGGTGCACGACGACATTATAAAGGCGATCCAAGGCTTTTCCTTTTTCATCCGTAGCAAAAAGCCGATCTAAAATATCTATCCAAATCGAACGCACATTGCCCCAGTGCATTTTGTAGTACAAGGGATAGTTAAAGGTGACATCTGGCTCAGGATCTGCCACCGGCTGCACAATCGCTAAACGCTCAAAAAGTGCTTGTTGCAGTGACATTTGCGCTAAGATGTCCAGAAGAATTTCCCTAGGAATTAAATTCCTCTTTAAGAAGTCCTGCAATACTTGATATTTAGATAAGACAGTAGGGATATCTAAAAAGTCTTGGTGTTCAGCCTCCTGGGGATGAACTTTTTCTTGGGCAAAAACGTCTTTAGTCCATCGAAAAACTAATTGCGCCATAAACCGCTCCCGTTCCTCGATTTCCATTTGCTGGATAAATCTATAAGCCATGCGCCGTGGATTGAAAAATGTTTGTGCTGTAACGGATACTTTTGCCGGGCCATTTTTCAACATCGATTCTAAAAAGTAGAACACTGCCTCTTCATGCTTTAGCTCACGTAGAAGCAATCCAGCTACTGCAAATCTCACATCAGGATCACCGTCGGAAGACATAAGCTTCAATAGCTCGCCTGTGACATCCCCATTGGTAGGATGAAATCCAATTCGTCTTGGAGTATTTTCATTTTCCAGTGAGACTCCCGCTTGGCTGGTCAATGACCCATCAAGGACAATCATTGCTGAAATGCCTCCACGCAGGCGGTTTTTCAAGCGTATTTCAACTTCTGTGATAAACTCATCCCTTTCAGTTTCGATAAAGCGGCTATTAATGCTATCTAGATGCTGGGGTTGAGCACTACCACTGCCAAAAATACTAATTTTATTCCGCAGATCTGTTTCAGAGATTTTCCCACCAAACGTCAGTTTGATAATCGAACCAGGTGTAACAAAACCTCCCTGATTGGGGTCACTTTCAAGCAGTGCCGGATAATCTGAATTTTCTTTAAATCGACAAAGGTCGAGCTGTAGATCGATCACGCTAGAAAAGCCCATACCAAATGATGGACCTGCGTCAGGAGGTAGAGCTAGGTCATTTAAAACATCACATTGACCGGCGTACTCTAAAACAAACTCCATTCCAGCTTTGAATTCCATCATTCCAGCCTCCGAGGCTGACTCGTGCCGTATCATATCCAACTCTGCAGCAGCACCTATTGCAACTCTTCGCACCTGGGGATTTTCATCGGAAAGCGCTTCAACAATAATTTGATTGCTTTGTGAGGACCACTGCCCGGCCCTTCCTAGAGCATAGATAGCAGCAGATCGAACCGATGCTTCTGAATCCCGTGCACCATCGATAAGAAGTGAGATTCCAAATTGATCATTTTCTACAACATTCCTAAGAGCTGCAATCATCTGTGATTTTGCAACGGGATGACGTTCGATTTGTATCGCTGAGTATAAAGCGAGGCGTGCAAACTCAAGTACCTTCGCTTCGTAAGCAGGAACATGAAGGAGACAGACATTATCCATAATACTTAAGGCTTGAACGTCATCGACATCAGTCATACGATCAAAAAGATTGCTTGAAACGAGGGGGACTTGAGGACACCCAACAGCAACAGGCATCGCCACGCGTAAGTCCCCGGGATCTAATGGGTTTGGCACGTCCTCAGCTTTACGTGGGATACAAGCTGGAATCCCATGTAACATGGATCGCGGATCAGTATTTGGATCAGCAAAGTAAAAATTTTGAAAATCAAACCCTGTGGACCATGGTAGATCGGGACAATGAGATTGAACAGCTTGGTCCCTTAAGGCTAACGCGGCGGCACCTCTGACTAAAGGAGCTTCGTCTTGCAGTAATTGAATTAGCCTTGAATTAATTAGAAAACTTTTATTTCCTTGTAAGCGTAGAGCCGCCGCTGCCTCCCGTCTAACCAGAGCTTTTGTATCATAGCTGGCATTAAGGAGAGAATACATGACCATGGAACTGAAGTTGCCATGGGTTCCCATCACTTTCGCAGCCCCTGCTCGTTCATAACCGTCTTTCGAATCGATGCTATCTAAGGCCATAGCTGTAACAATAGTACGTTGCCAATTTTCCGAAGACGCTGGTTGCTGGGCAAATGTCTTCAACATTTCTGCCCTTAAACGACTGTCTTTAGTTTCATAGTACTCGCTGTTTAATTGCCAGAAGTTAGTAGAGGTTTCAAAGTCATTACAATAACCCTGATAAAAGGGTGGTAAGTCTTTTTTAGAAATAGGCTCAGCATCACCACACTCTTGCGCCTTGAGTCTAAACTGCAAGTTCGCGTTAACAAACTCTTCTGAAACATTAAAACCAAAATTTCTGCAGCATTTCATTTGCTACGTTCACATATGGGGTGCAAGACAGAATAGTCTCCAGGACCTT
>JBNKNM010000178.1:0-11817 GCA_050293845.1 Pseudobacteriovorax sp.
ACTGAAAGAATCATCTTATTTATAATTTTTACGGCTGTAAGTGGAGCCTGCGGCTGGCTCGTCTTACGAAAAGCCATTCATGGGCTTTTCAAGGAAAAAATTATGGAATCTCCTCCTACAAAAAACTCATAAGAAAGAAACTTTCTCAGTCGTGTGTCAAAAAATTAGGCATAAAAGCCGCCTTATTGCAGGCGATATAAGGCGTAACATACAGTAATAACAATATAAAAAATTAGAAGAGCGCAGCAGTTGTGGCTTCCGAATTGCAGTCTTTATGCAGAGACGCTGCTGCTGAAAGGTGCTTCTATGAAGTTGTTATTGTGTGCAAGGTGGTCTGAAGGAAAGCTCTCCCCCTCCTGGGAAGTTGGCAAGGGAAGGGGGTATCAATGATGAAACCATCGATCTTATTTGTGACCCCATCGCGATTGGTCCCTGCCAGTTCTGGTGGTCACTGGCGCTCGTTAAATGTAGCTCAAAGCCTTGCTAATATTGGTTATCAGGTGACCATTCTATCTTTGGCCGGTCGTCGCGATGATTATCGGATGTCCCACGGTGCTAAGTACTCCTGTAGTAAGATCTCTGATAATCTATTTGAAATTACAGACTTACGGTTACGCCAAGGACTGGCACAATCTTTTTTTAATAGGGTAGGCTATTCTAAATTATGGAGCTTTGTCCTGTGGCCTCTATGTGGTATCAGCCCTTTGGTGTTATCCTTATTCTCTGAAAAAGATATTATTATTTTTGACTCTCCTTTTATAAGGCACCCCCATAGGAACCACCAGAAATTTTCAATACTGCTATCCCATAATTTAGAAACGGAAATTCTGGAAAGAAGTACCTGGTGGGACCGGTTTTTTTGGCTTCCCATTGTAAAGAAAGTCGAACTGAGTCAGCGTAAATATTTTCAGGCCGTATTAAGCTGTGCACAAAGCGATACAGTATTTTACAAGCAAGGAAACGGCCTTGTTACAGAGTTACCTAATGGCATGAATCGCCAGGATTATACTGATGCAGAAATAAACTCTGCACGGACGCAACTGGGCGTTGATGCTTCTACAATGATGGTTCTCTTTGTGGGCTCTCGGTTTCAACCGAATATCGATGCTTTAAAATTTTTAAAGCAGTTTGTAAAACGTTACCAGGAGCAGCTGGAACAGAGTAAAATTATATTCTATGCGGTGGGAACAGTAGGAGAGATGGATTACAGCAATCCTGTTCTGAAGGTGACCGGGCGTGTTTCTGAGGTCGCCACCTATCTTAAGGCAGCGGATTTATCGATCAATCCTGTGACTTGGGGCTCCGGGAGTAATGTCAAGGTTTTTGAATCACTTGCAGCCCAAGTGCCAATTATATCAACTCCTTTCGGACTTCGTGGGCTTCACCAGCCACTGGCTTCTGAGCTATTTGTATTTAAAGAATCCCATAATCTACTTACCCAGTTGATTAGATTAGCTGGCAAAAAGAGTCAATTGCGAGACTTAGGTAAAAAGCTATTGGAAGAGTATAAAGAGTATATACTCATGGATGAGATGGTGAGCAAGAAGGTTGTTCCCATGATTGAAGTGTCACAACACTTTTCTGAAAATTAATATTCTATCTTCTTCCTGTTTTTTTTTAGATCCGAGCGATTTTTTTTACTGGCGATTCTTTTATTAATTGAAGACTTTGTCGGTTTCGTTGCAATGCGTTTTTTTGGTGGTTTGAGAACAGCTAAAATCATTCCTGCAAGTTTTTCTTTGCAATCCTTGATATTCATAGGCTGGTCACGGTATCGCTCACCACTGATAACGACGAATCCATCCTGATTAATGCGATTCTTATACTGTTGCAAGAATCGTTGCCGAACCTCAGGGGGGAGAGACTGACTGTGGTTGATATCCCAAGTCAATATGGCCTTACTGTTGACTTTGTTCACATTTTGACCACCCGGCCCAGAGCTACGGGTAAATTGGATGTTGTATTCGCTGTCGGGAAGGTTAATTTTATCAGTTACATATATCATTACAGCTACTTTCACTTCATGAAACCGCATCGCAAGTGGGATGCTAGACTTGCAGGAAAAAACATTGCAAATCTTATACCTTAAATGTAGAACCCGGATCTGAAAAATTTTCCCCTAAGCTAATGGAGGAAGAGTTGGAGAAAGATTTTTGGAAGCATAAAGCCCTGGAACAACTTAATCCTGAAGAGTGGGAAGCCCTGTGTGATGGCTGTGGAAAATGCTGTCTCGTAAAATTAGAAGATGAGGATACAGGTGAGCTTGTTTTCACCACGATAGCCTGTAAACTGTTTGATTTAAAAAAATGTCAGTGCAGTCAATATCCGAAGAGACATAAGATTGTAAAGGATTGCCAGCGCCTAACTCCCAAAAAAGTTAGGACTTTGAAATGGCTGCCACAATCTTGCGCCTATCGACTGGTTGCTGACGGTAAGGAGCTTCCCCCGTGGCATCATCTCATATCTGGAAACAAAAACACTATCCATAAGTCAGGACAGTCGGTTAAAGGTAGAGTGGTATCTGAGCTTACCGTAAAAGACTTTGAAGATTATACTATTGAGGGAACAGAGCTTTAGGAGACTCCATGAACCTCAGGGCTTACTATTACAAATGGACTAACTACTAGAACCTGCAACTTAAGTCCTTGATTATGGGAGAGTCTATTAGCATCCCTGTCATCAGCCAGACGGAAAAGTCCTTGCTGCATCCATTGAGAGATGCGGGGGGCATCGTCCTGAGCCATGGCTACTGCAACTTCAACTATGTCAATTTGAGGTTCTACATAACAAAGTCTTTTAAACGCAAAGTCTCTAGCTACGTCTTTCCAAGCTATCAGGTCCAGATCATTCTGAAATTTACTGTGTAGGTCTTCCATGGGGTTTCTCCACAAAATTGAGGCGGGCCTGTTTTAACCCATGGCTGATTATCTGGCTAGCTTAAATTCCATGAAGTTGTGTTAACAGGAAGAGTCTCCCGTAGGAGCCATTAGGGGTTAAAATTATTTAGGATAGAGAGCGGTAGGGTAGCGGGTGCTTTTCAATGTTCCCTCGTAACTTATGGTTTGCGAAAGGATCGGGTCTTGCAGTACTTCCACAACAGGCAATAGCATACCATTAATAGACATGGTTCCTGAGATGAGTCGTACGCCATGACTATAGTCTGCATAATAATCCCCATGGATCGTGGAGAGGGGTTGAATCGCTTGACCATTGGCTTTGTGCCATCCATAAATCGCCACCCTTTGCGACTTCCATTGCAAACGATTACTGATAACAACATCTTTTTTGTGCCCGGCAACTAAGTCTCCTTGGGAGTAATTTTTAAGCTGTTGCTGGATGAGTTGATGGTGCTTTGCAAACTGTTCAGTACGTACCATTTGTTCCCCCGGCGTAAAAGTAGCTGGTTTCAACTTAACTTCAGCCTGTTCAAAAATCTTATCAACCATTTTGGTAGTTGGTAGAACACATCCAAAATGATCTGCAATACGTTGGGCTGTAATGGGATTCATCGGAATACGTATATAATCAGTATTACTTCCAATTGCTAAATAGTCTGGTGTAACCCAGAAAGTCACCTCAACTGATCTTCCGGTATTGAGGGTTTGCTCGTAAGTAATTGGCTTAAGATCTCTGATATATGGGGGAATATTTCCGCGACGTATTTCCTTTAATATAGCTTTTTCGCGTCCCAAGTCGCCTGTTTTAGTAATATTCTTGATAAACTCACTTCCATTAAGTGCAGTATCGGGACGCTTGGGAATAGCTGTGGTGTATGGCTGAGAAAAAAAAGTAGCACATCCGGTAGCTAACAGTAGCCATAAGATAAGAGTTATTACAAAAGTAAGCTTCATAACTTATCTCCCTATTAATTTCCACGACACTTACATTTTAGAAAATTTTTCAAGAAAAATCTCTGGTTTGATCCACCTGTTAGCTAATTATCGTCCGAACATTTCAGCAGATTATCTAAAGATATATTAAGCTGCCAACGATAACCCTATCCATGGGATAAGGAAGAACCCAATGAGAGTGGAATTGGTAGGTTGCTATTGCTAGATATAATTTCTAGGCAATTTCGATTAGAAGATGAATTTTATGTCTTTAATAATACTAGTGAGATACCAACTATTGGCTTATTGCTGCCTTGTTATAAGTAACTTTGTCATGGCAGCAGAAGCAATGGAAACCTCTGAGTCCAAAGATTCTTCTCTCTTCGAACAAAATTCAAATGTTTCCATTGATAATCTCATACCTTCGTCGCAAGCAACCATACCAAACCCTGCTACAAATGCACTGCCTTGTACGCAAGAAAATCGAGATGATAACTGTGCTGTCGATGGAAATATGCAATTTCATCCCAGATTAGAGCCGCCTCCTACGCTCCCGCAAAAATTAAATGTAAACGTTTTGGATTTCCAAGAATATAAAGAGAGTCAAAAAATTAGTTTTTTAGCTGGAGGAGATGCTCAGGGCGAGGTGGAGTTGATCAACATCAATCCTAAAGTGAACATGTGGTATATTTTAAAAATTGTCTGGGCTCACAAGAAATTGGAGGAAAAATTTCATTTAGAAAATATATATCCAAAAAGGCAAAGGCTGTTATTAAGAGAAGGCTATCATACTGGCATTATTATAAAGGATGAGTCAGGACAATATCCTTGTAATCTTTGGTCCCAAGATGGTGCAGAAATCAAGCTCGCGCAATTCCGAAAAAAACCATTTTCAGAGTTATGCGATAACAAAATATATCTACGTAATAAGATTGAAGGCTATCGTACAACAAAAGAGTGGGTGGTTGAGTTTCTACGCGATAATATTTGGGGAGGGGAAACTATCACAGATATTGTTAAGAATACCATCTATAAGGACCGTTATCTTGTTGATTCAAAGATTAAAAATGACAAGCATACTTCAAATATACGAAAGCATTATCAAGTAACACCACCTCTAGCAAAATTACGTTCAGAAGCAGTTAACTCTTTAATAGAAGTGGGAGAGCTTGGAATTGATTTTATCGGGCGTGAGGCGGGTGAGGTTATAGTTGGTGATTGGTACCAAAGCAGGAAACAACCCGGGGCTTTTGTATCTATCATAAAGCCTGATGTCATATCTGATAATATTTTACACAGCTATGATGGCTATGTAAAAAAATTAGAAGAAGTAGAATCACAGGCTATAGCTTATCTGATAGCATTTAACCTAGACGAATATCAAATGCATTTCTCTATCGGCACCGAGCATCCCAGGGTAGGTTGGTCAACACGAGTTAGAGAAGCAGATAGAGATTTAAGTCTAGATGGGCCAGATGGGATCAAAAGTATTGAACCCTTAACGGGGACCGGGTTGATTCCACCCCATTTAGCTCAATCAGTTGCTGCAACTTTTACAGCTGGTTTTAAGCGAAGTCATGGCGGTTTTAAGTGGGGACGCTTGGCAAAAATTAATCATGGATCGCACTATGGTTTTATAGAAAAGGGTGTTGTCCTAAGTAAGCTACAGCCACATCTTTCAACATTAATTATATACAATGACGATAATGTCCAAATGAAGACTTGGGAAGAAGATGATAATAATCTTCTCCCCTTTATAAAGTCAGCGCGGCAAAATGGAGTTCCTATTATTGAGTACGACGAAAGTAATAAAGTGGGTGTCCCAGGAAAATACGTCAGCAACTGGACCTTAGGAAATTGGTCGGGGTCACAGGATCGTGCCTTTCGAACTTTACGTGCGGGAGTATGTTTAGCATCAAACAACAATAAAAAGTTCCTGATTTATGGTTATTTTTCTAGCGTTACACCAACAGCAATGGCGCGAATTTTTCAAGCTTACCAATGTAATTATGCCATGCATCTGGATATGAACGCTTTAGAACATACCTATCTTTCCATTTATTCTAATGACGAGTCCGGCAATCTGATCCCCGAGCAGCTAATTGAGGGTATGAAAGTATTGGATCAAAGGTTTAAAGGGAATGTTCCGCGATTTATTGGCTATCCTGATAATCGGGATTTTTTCTATTTGACGCGAGGGGAAAATCATTGAACCTTAGCGTACTGAAAGCAGCGGAACGGCATCCTCTATGTATAGACTTAGATGGAACTCTTGTTAATACTGATACTCTTGTCGAAGCTATCTTAGTTCTTCTAAAAATAAATCTGTTTTATTTATTTATTCTCCCTATTTGGGTTTTAAAGGGAAAGGCTAAATTTAAGACGGTTGTTTTTAGGCATGCAAAATTAAATGTTCAAAGTTTACCTTATAATCAGAATGTACTTGCCTTGATTAAGGAACAAAAGGAATTGGGTCGCCCCGTTGTATTGGTGACAGCCAGCCCATATCTTATAGCGGAACCAATTGCTGACTATTTGGGTTTTTTTTCTGAGGTGCTTGCTAGTGATGAAAATATCAACTTGAAGGGTAAGGCTAAAGCCAATCTCCTTCTAAAAAAATATGGAGACAAAGGATTTGATTATGCAGGTAATGCACCTGTAGATGTCCATGTTTGGAAAAAATCCCATCAGGCATTTTTGGTGAATTGTTCCAAAACCACTGAGAAAAAAGCTGCTAGAATAGCCTTTTCCGTTTCCATCTTGCAGAAAAGAAAGCCTATAATAAAATTAGTAATGAGACAAATTAGAGTTCATCAATGGCTAAAAAATTTACTCATTTTTACTCCGATTATTCTTTCTCATAAGTTAACCGACGTATTTGCTTGGATTCATACAATTCATGCTTTTTTCTCTTTTTCCTTGTTGTCCTCATCGGTATATGTGGTGAACGACATTCTCGACCTACAAGCCGATAGGCAGCACCCCCAAAATTGTAAGCGACCATTTGCCAGTGGTAGTTTACCTATTTCTTGGGGATTTGTGTTGTTTCCTGTTTTGTTTCTAGGGGGGACTTTGCTCGCATGGAGTTTATCTCTCGAGTTTTTTGCCATTGTACTGAGTTACTTTGGGTTAACATCGGCCTACTCGTTAAGATTGAAACAGATTCCTATAGCCGATATCTTAATTTTGACTTCTCTGTTTTCTTGGCGAGTGTTTGCTGGTTCTATAGCCTCAGGAATAGTGTTTTCAGAGTGGTTTTTTACCTTTGCTATATTCTTCTTTCTCAGCCTGGCTCTAGTAAAACGCTGTTCAGAGTTAATTGTGATGCGTGCCAATAATCGAAAAGCTGCAAGCCATAGAGGATACCTGGTAGAAGACCTACCTTTGCTTCTGTCCCTTGGAGTTGGTAGTGCCTATCTGAGTATTTTGGTGTTGGCCTTGTATTTCAACTCAAACGAGGTGAAAGAGATTAATATTTATCCAAAACTGCTATGGGCGATACTACCTCTTCTGCTCTTCTGGATATCGCGGATGTGGCTGATCGCCTGGCGTGGGAAGATGCCTACGGATCCGTTATTATTCACAATGCGAGACAAACTTTCCTATGTTGTATGTATTCTCATCAGCTGTCTATGGTTACTGGCGAAAAGTTGGTAGTGCTGCCTTTTCCAGGATATTTTGACTTGATAGTTTGGGACGAGATTGGTAGATATCCGTGTTCGCTCCTCTTTTATTTCCAGCGAAGGAACGCCAGTCATGCCCGCAATAAATCAAAATACCATAACTATTTCCTATACTTTACTCGATAAGGCCGGTACGGTTTTGGACCAAGTTGGGGATTCGGGAATTGCTGTTCACCTAGATAAAATGGAGTTACCCTCCGCTCTGATGGCAGCCCTGAAAGGTAAACAAGAGGGAGAAGAATTCGAGCTTTCGCTTAAAGCAGAGGACGCCTATGGGCTACGGGATGAGGATCTTATCACTGCAGTTGCACGTCAGCAGTTCGCCGATCTTCCTGAGTTGAGTCCAGGGATGCAGCTAGAAGCACAGCTGGATGATGGCGTTGAACTTGTATGGGTCAAGGAGGTTTCCAGGGAGCAGGTTATTCTCGACTTAAACCACCCCCTTGCGGGTCTTGATCTGATATTTAAAGTTAAAGTACTAGCCGTTGGAACGGCTAAGTAGCAATTGGGGCTCCCTAACACGGCCTTCGTCACTGATAAGACTCCATAATGAGCTATCGAGAACCTCACCAATCGTTATGATTTTTCTCGAGCCGCGATGCTCCATGACAGCCCATTGACTGACAAGTCTGATACCATGACTATAATCGGCATAATACGCTCCATGGACAGTACTAAGGGGCTGAATGGGGTTCTGATAAGAGCGGTGCCAGCCATAAATCGCGATGGCAGATGGCTTGCTAAGCAGTTTACGGCTTTGAACAACATCTTTTTTGTGGCCAGCAACCAGTTGTCCTGGAAATTCCTGAATTTTCTTGAGCTGAGCGTCAATCATTGCATTATGTCTTATGAAATATCTGGTTGATGTCATTTGTGGTCCTGGTTTCATAGGGCGTGGGTGGAGCTTTAGTTCTGCTTTGTGGTAGATTTGATTCACCATTTTACGAGTTGGTAACACGAACCCTAATGCCTGAGCAATTTGCTGGGCACTATAAAGGTTAATAGGAACTCTTATATAATTAGCATCGCTCCCGATGGCTAAGTAATCTGGCATAACATAGTAGGTAAGTCGTACTTTTGAACCATCAAAAATGCGTTTCTCCACAGAAATAGGAACTAACAATCTTTGAAAGCTGGGCATATTGCCACTCAAAGCTTGCTCAATGATGGCGTCCTCTCTGGCGGTACCGCTTAGGTTTTGAATAGTGTATGCGAAATCGTCACCATTCAAAGCATATAAGCTACGCACTGGAATTCTATCAATGTGTAAGGATTCAATAAGATCTTCTGTGTGTGAGTGTGCGGATAGTGTGATGAAAACTTGTGACAAGACAGCAAATGCGAAAGTTTTCATGAAGCATCCATAAATCTAGAGGTTGAAGCAAACCAACGTACTCTGTCTGAGATAGTTGAACCCTCTAGATTTGTCATTCTCTTCGGTGCCCCTAGTGGTAGATTAACGATTAGATTTTTGGCCTAATCATTTCTGTGTGATAGGGGGTAACAATTAATTATTACAAAATCCAGAGAAAATGTATGGTTTTATAGGAGAAATGCGACATTCTGTCGCATTTCGGTAGATTCCTAGTTAGTATTGGCTTGGGCTAGGGCATCACGGATTTGCTCGACTAGCTCGCCTCCATGGCTTGGTGTGAAGCGGCGGTTGTTAAGGAAGAAGGTCGGTGTACCGGTGACTCCGATGGAGCTTGCTATTTCGTTTGTTTTAGTTACGAATGCTTTGGCATCAGGTCCTTTCATACACTCAGTAATTTTAGCTGTATCGAGTCCTGCTTCTTTAGCTATTTCAACAACCTTATCAGAGTTGGCAGGTTCATTCATATTTCCCCACTTATCTTGGAAGGCAACATCATGATACTTCCAAAACTGCTCTTGCCCTTGTTGGCTAGCACAATAGGATCCTTGGATGAGCGAGCCACTAAGTTTGTCCGGTCTCAGGCTGTAATTAATTTGGACAAATCTAATATCCTGCCCCAGTGCTTTGACAGCATCTTTTACCATTTTGTAAGAGCTTTGACAGTGAGGACATAGATAGTCCGAAGCTTCTACTAGTATATTTTTAGCTTGTGGATTGCCTTTAAATGGAAATTCTTCTATGGGGATACTCACTAATGGTGCGATGGGCTTGGAAATGACAAGCTTGATTGTGCCTTCCTTTTCATAAGCATTAAACTTATCTTGGAATACCTTAGCGCTTTCTTGTTTTGACAAAAATTGCTGTAAGCGTGGTTTGAAGTCTTCAAATTTTGCATTTGGCGGAAGTCGGCTCTTATTCTCTTCAAAAAACTCTTTCATTTTTTGTTCACTGACTGTTACTGGAGGTAACAATTGTTCGAGCGGTGGAATATTTTCGGTGTCAACGCTACCCTTTTCTGAGGCAAATGCAATTCTCAAAGCGTACTCTTTTAGGGTGGCCTCCATTTTATGGTACGCTTCTTGTTGGGCCCGATAAAGCCTGTTTTGGAACTCTGAATCAAGCTCCTCTTTTTTGTACATCTTACCCTTCACCATAAATACTTCCGATGATGTTGGGGAAGGGGTGATATTAACAGATTGCACTCCTTCTACTTTGCCCTTATCCAGACCAACCAAATAGCCTACTGTGCCTCCAATACCTAATCCACCTACCAGTAAAGTTACCATTAAACCAGCATTCATAACCTAGACTCCAAGTTCTCAACGTAAAAACTACCACTTTAAATCAAAAGTGCCTCCGGCACCATGGGCAATCTTAGAAATATGGTGATGCTTCTCTGCAGGGCTAGCCTTCACCACAGCCCCCTTGGAAAGCAAGAGGTGCCCTGTTGTATGACCCAATGTCTGTTGATTACATTAATGTTTTATTAGAATTTCTTTAGTATGGATTTATTGAGTAATGGCAGCCGTTACACTCATACATAAGGATGGAATTTTATAATTTTTCCATACGGTCTTAACATGAAGACTATTGAAATTCGCTAAAGTGTTGTTTGTCACTTGGTTTGCTAGCTTGAGAGCAGAAAATACTAATGTCACATTGACGACTCATAGCAAAAGTAGCGGGACACGAGTGAATATCATCTTAAGCCTATGCATGGGGAAATGGCGCTTTTTTGCACCTTCTGGGCTTACATTTTGACAATATTTATGGGGAAAGTATGAAAATTAAAAGACATGTTCCAGCCATTAGTTTTTTATGCTCCTTAATAGCGACAGGTGCCTTGGCAAGCGATTTTGCAAAGCTGGACGAAGCCCTACCTACCGATGTTGATGCCTATTCTATTGCGCCAGTTTTTGATTTTGATACTGATGGCTGCTTACCGAGCGCTGGGATCAGTCGTAGGGGAGAACAAAATGGAGGTCTAAAGCCTACAGGAAATATTACAGGAGGATGCCGGTCATCCGACTTCTTAGAAAGCTCGAATACTTTTCATCGGTACGCATGCGTAAGACAATCTGGCGTTAATTACTGTGGCCACTTATTTACCTTGTACTTTGAAAAAGATCAAATTTTTAGTGGTATCAGGAGTGGGCATCGCCATGACTGGGAACACGCGGTTGTGTGGACGCGCAATGAAGTTGTGACCCACGCTAGCTATAGCGCTCATGGTGACCTGTTTACAAAGAAAGCTGCCAATCTAGCCTTTGAAAATGGTCATGTGAAAATTGTCTACCATAAAGATGGCATTGGGACCCATGCATTTCGGTTTGGCGGAGCTGATGAAGTGGCGGAGAACCCTTACGGCTGGTTTATAATTCCAGATATTGTGAGTTGGTATGAGGGGTATGGCGATAACCTGGATAACCAAGAGTTGCGCCGACGTCTGAATCGGTTTAATTATGGCTCTGCTAATTTTCCTATTTCCGACAGTAAGTTCCGTGGGAATCTTAATAATTTCAGACCAGAGGGATTTCCTGAATTCACCCAGCAAAATATCATCGATGCCAACCCATCGCCAGAAATGGAGTATTTACAGTTAGTAAACTGGGAAACCGGCTTGTGTCTTGATGTCTTTCAAGGGAATATGTCACCAGGAACCAGTGTAATACAATGGCATTGCTCAGGAGCAGATTGGCAAAAATGGGGTTATAACAAATTTACTGGTTTAATCCACAGCAAGGATGATCCCGATTACTGCTTGGATAATGGAGGGCTACATCAAAATGGCTCTAATATATTCATTGAACTCTGCGATGGCAGCGATGGTCAGCGGTTTTTTCTGAATGCTAACAGCGTTGCTATGAGGGTGAAACCCGAGCTGGTTTTGGACGGAAACTACCAGGCAGGTCCGGGGGAGAAGGTCATT
>JBNKNM010000179.1:0-11792 GCA_050293845.1 Pseudobacteriovorax sp.
TATTTTCTAGATTGTTTTCGCAAATTCAAGGAATTAATAAGTCAAAAATCCAAATTTGTTTTCTGGACGTCTATAGCAACATCCTCATAATTTTCCCCTGATACAGTTATTTCACCAAAATAATCTGAGTTGGTTGCCGTAATACCAGCAGACATTGGACTCTTCGTTATTTTTATGTCAACATTCGCATCCCATTTTTCATGCGCAATAAATTTTTCAAAATAACTATTGTATGGCAATGGTTTGTGCAAACCTAACATACGATTCATTGCAATTTTGCTGTTGGTGATGGGGTTTTTAGTATCTACTGGCAGATCTAGATATGCCCTACAGGCAAGCCTTGCCATATGCTTTTCATATGCAATAAAATAAAGTCCAGGAATATTAGCGCCCGGGAGTCTAGGATTTAAATCTATCAGAAAAGCAGAGTCTTTATTTACAATAAACTCTGCGTGGAAAAACCCTCTTTCCATCCCTGAACTCGTACTCAAGTATTCTAGTATATTTTTCATTAACTTTTTTGCCACATTTGAAATAGGAGCAGGAACAGTACTACCGACCTCAACAACTTCGTTGTGAATCGATCTTTCCCTAAAACTGTAACATAAAATTTTTAGCTATCTTTTAACTATCAATGCTTCGCAAGAAACCAGATTTCCTTCCTTAAATTCTTCAATCACATACTCATTCGCAACTAAATCCGAAGACAGCGACTTGAAAGTTTCCTTAAACGAGATAATTTCATCTAGTGAGTTAATTTTTTTCACATTGATACTGCATGCCCCCACTACCGGTTTTACTATTACTGGAAAGTTCAAATTTTCAATTTTTACATTGGAACTAAAAACCATAGATTTGATAAATGGGAACCCTGCTCTGCAGAGATTATTTTGAATTAGATATTTGTTTTTAAGTAACTTTATGCTATCAAATCCGGTAAATCTGATTCCCTCATCCCTACAAATTTTTGCAAACGGTTCTATTATATAGGTTAAAGTTGTTATACCATAGTCGAATTGATATTTTTGATGAAGACTATTAATTTCAGAGGACAGGAAACTATATTGGAGACCATTTTCAATCCAATGATAGCTGTCGACACTATTTTTGATCTGCTGCTCGTAGTGATTTGTGGAAAGCTTATTTTCAAAGTCCAGGAAATGAATATCGAACCCGAAAGACTTTATTTCATCGATCATTTCAATCAATGCGTCATAATTATTAGTTCCACAAATGAGTACTTTCATCATCTTACCACCCATTCCTTTAATTTAATTTTGCTAACCTTTAAATTGGGACTAGTCTCGTTTATAAAAGGAAAATATACATATCTACAAATGATATTTAAGTACGAAAACTTCTATATCTTAGAAGAAAAAACATCCTAGAAGGCAACCAGAGTATGGAATCCTTACCTACCTTGATATGCTACGGTTTGTAAGGCTACCAAGCCTGGCATCCTGTGTTTTTTGAGTCCCTTAAAAATATGGGATATTTTAAATTTTTCCCGATCCAGGATGCTAGTAAATTCTCCTATATGACAATAGAGATAATAGTAACCATCGGCGATAATTTGATCGCTTTTACGATGATCAGTTTATTCCTATAATTTTATCATGTTATATCATTTAATACTGGTGTAGTAAATATTACAGACGAGGAATATTTCATTGCGCTTCAAACTAAACAGTGTTCTAAAAATACTGAGCGTTTGGCACTATGCAGCTGGTGCTGATTCAAGACTGATAATCGACTGCTGTGTAACTCCAGAAAATATCACAGATAACCTTGTTACACAGGAGTAATTTGCGTCTATGCTTGATAAAGGTATTCCAGTAAAGGAAGTCATTGCCGCCCGTATGTATGGAACTGGTAAGCTGTATGCATTTTTTGATGAAAAAAGCATCATAACCTGTATCCCATTCAAAAAGGAATCTATCGGAACAGGAAAATATCGGAACGATGGTTTGAAATACGACGAGAACGAGATGTATTCGTGTGTTAGATTTCTCTGAACGGAGAGTTTCTTACGTATTTTTCTGAACGGAGTGCTCCGTTCAGAAAAATAGATTCCAGTAGTTTCCAGTGACATTGAGTGGTTGCTGCTGACTTATATGGATAGAGCTTCGTAAGAAATTCTCCGTTCAGAGAAATAGAGAAATATCAGCTGATTATGTTCTATATGGGGAGGTAGCGGGTGGACTTAAATATCATTGAGAGCTAATGGGTGCAAAAGAGCACCCGCATCCAAGTAAAATCTAGTAAAACCTCACTCTTTATACCAAGTAGGAGGTGAGGTCTCCAGTCCTGATGCATAGAACATGTCAAACATGGTTGCGTTTGGATTTATAGTCCACGAATTCAAATCTTGATTAAATGCCTCAGCATAAGAGAATGCTTTGTCCATGTCAGTTACGTTAGACACATTCCACTTATCGAGTGGCTGATTGAAGGCGCTTGCACTATCGAAAATTAGAAGCATACTTGTAACTTTCGACACATCCCAAGAGTTCAGCGGTTGATTGAAGGAGCTTGCAAATTGAAAGAGGTATCGCATGTCAGTAACTTGGCTGACATCCCAAGAGTTCAGCGGTTGATTAAAGGAACTTGCTTTGTAAAAAAGAGAAAACATTGAGGTGATTTTGGACACATTCCACCGACTGATATCCTGATTAAAGTTTGTGGCATTTTCAAACATGTAAAGCATTGCCGTGACATTAGACACATCCCAGCCACCAATATCCTGGTTAAAACTTGAGGCCTTTGAAAACATTCCGGTCGTAATTGTTACATGAGATACATCCCAGCCACCAATATCCTGGCACATTCAGGAGTGATGTCTTCGGGTCCCCTATGATCCCAAAATGCAAAGGGACCTACAGTTTTCCGGCAAATGACAGGGAACGCCCTACGGACCTTAAAATTATTACCGAGATCCTTTTTTCGACTGCAGAGCTTTTGCCATGGTTATCTCCTCCTTAATGAGTTTGATCCGCTTTTAAGATATCTGCTAGTTCTTTTGTTGCCCGGTTCGTGTAAGAAATGAATGTCTTTTCGTCGTTACGGATATGGAACTGCTGCTGGAGTATCTTTTCGTCATGTTCTCGGAATAAATTAATTTTTCGATCGATTAGTTCGGGGTTCCGGCCTTTCATAACGAGAATTTCTTTGGCAACTTCAAGGCTAGTTAGATAGGTTTCACGATGAATGTGCTCTACATCATGTTCCATGAGTTTAAGAGCATGGAGTCTATTTCTGGCCCGGGCAATGATCTTAAGGTGGCTGAAGTGCTTCTTCGCCATAATCACAGTTTCGATGGATTTATCCATATCGTCGATTGCTATCATAAAGTACTGGGCATTCTTGGCTCCTGCTGAGGCTAAAACATCTTCCCGTGAAGCATCCCCGTAATAGATTTTAATTCCGAACTTTCTAGCAGTTTCCACTTGGGAAGCACTGTGCTCTAAAATGGTATGACGAATCCCCTCGGCAATTAGCAATCGAGAAACGATCTGCCCGAATCGACCATAACCAGCAAGAATGACTTCTGGGTCATCTAGCTCAATCTTATCGTAAGGACGCTCAACAAGTTCCGATGATATGCGACGCTTTTGATTCCATGAGAATAAGAAAGGTGATACCGCCATGCTCAATGTTACACTTGCATTTAGGATTCCTATAATTTCTTGGTCGAAAATACCTTGGCTGAAGGCTGCACTGAAAAGCACAAAGGCAAATTCTCCACCTTGAGGAAGAGTAAAGGCCATATTTCTTGAGGAGTCTGAGGGATATTTAAATAACCTGGCGAGGCCAAAAATAACGATACCTTTAATTAAAACAAATATTACCGCAATCGACAGAATTAAAAGGGGTTTGTTGATTAAGATTTGAAGATCCAGCGACATTCCTACAGCTATGAAAAATAAACCGAGCAATAAGCCTTTAAAAGGCATAAGGTTGGTTTCAAGTTCATGACGATACTCACTCTCAGCTAGTAATACACCAGCGAGAAATGCCCCCATTCCCTTAGAAAGGCCGACCGACTCCATTAGGAGAGCGGTACCTATCACGATAAATAGAGACATAGAGGTGAAGATTTCCTGAGTCCGGCTATCAGCAATAAAGCGGAGTACATGACGGATTATAAAGCGCCCAACTAAGATGAGGCCAATGATAGCACCAACGACTTTTCCCACTTCCCATATACCAATAGATTTATCATTGGCACCAGCTAATAGAGTTACTACTGCCATGAGGGGAACTACTGCCAAATCTTGGAACATCAAAATGGAAAAGGAACCTTGGCCATGGGTTGTGGCTAGCTGCCGATTTTCTTCTAACAGCTGCACCGAAAAGGCAGTAGATGACAAAGCAAGTCCAAAGCCTGCAACGATTGAAGGTCCGTCTGATAATCCACACAGCCGAGCGATTCCATAGAAAATGCTGCCGGTAACCATCAGTTGGAGCAGCCCCAAGCCGAAAATGGACTGCCTCATCCGCCATAGTTTTTTAGGAGCCAGTTCCAAGCCAATAATAAAGAGTAGGAAAACAACACCTAGTTCTGAAAAATGTAAGATAATTTCTGGATCTTGAACGAGCCCCAAGACATGGGGGCCTATAAGAATGCCAGCAAATAAGTAGGCAAGGATGGCACCAAGATTGAAGTATCTAAACAATGGGACGAAAACAACAGCAGCAGCAGTGAATAACAATAGGTCTATTAATATTTCATACATGATCAGTGCAACTCAGCCAGAGATTAATTTAACCTCTACTTTAAGTGAATTTCGGGAAAGCGTCTAGGAAAGCTTGCGGGGTAAAAGCCCTTGCGGGCCTTTTATATTACTGATTAGTTGCATTGTTACAAAGCGTATTGCGCCACCTTGTGCGATTGGGCCAGAAGGCTTTCTATTAGTCGCAGACGGCTCTATCCTCGGTGCTCAGGTAGCTAGCTTGCTTGAGGTGGGGCCGGATATAATCGCAAAGCTCCTCCACAAAAGTTTCAATTTGATTAGGAATAAGTGAAATTTTGGTTTGCTCCCCGAGGAGTAAATATTTTTCAGTGTTATGGAAATATTTGGGGTAGGTGATATGCTTGCTTTTGATGTGGGTTAAAACCTCATTTTGAGATAAGTCGATTTTCTGAAACAGATGATTCCCACCCAGAAAAACCTTTGAACTGCAATCAGCAAACTCAATAGCACTAATAACAGCAGGAAAGTTGTCAACGTTATTTTGGTAGTTTCCGAGAGTTGCAAAGGATCGATCCATTAATAAAACCTCTCCTCTATTACTCGTACTGACTAGAAGCTTATCACCTGAATTGCTTACTCTAAGATTCGCAGTTCCAGAACCCTGTGTAATCAAGCGCTCAATCCCTCTAGTCATTGTGCTAAAGTCAGTGATGGGAAGATATCTAAGGGAGGTACTTGAACCTTGACCCAAAAGGATGCCATTGCTAAAGAAACGCACCCGAGCCGCTTCTTGATACTGCTGAATGTCTTCAAAGAAATAGTATTCCTGCTCTGTCATTCTGTCAAAAATTTTTACTTCCCCACCGAGGTTCGCGACCAATATGTATCGGCCTGATTTGTGAATATCTAAAGAGTAGAACTGTTTGTCTAAGCCCATTTGCAAGGTTTGGGTGAAAGTTTTAGTTTTGAGATCAAAAATCTTCAATGTTCCATAAGGCCCTGCCAATACCGCAAAGGACTCGGATTCACTTTCGTACACATCCAAAAGCTCTGACTGGGTCAGGTACCCAAAGCTTTCGATTGTAAGTTCTCCGACTGGAAATACCTCTATTGATGAATCATTTAGATTTAAAATATTAAAGTTCAGTGTTTTATCATCCACCCCTAATTCTGTAAAATACACTTTTTCACCATCTTGGGAGATAAGGGAGGTCAACAATGTTAGAGGCGATACGTACCGATAAGAAGGTCCGCGTTTTGGTAAGTTATATATTAAAATAGAGCCATTTCCATCGAAAGCCAGAACCTGATCTGAAGCATCCATGGTGTACATATTGAAACCGACTGGGAACTGATAAATTTTATCTGTATAGTTTCTTGTTTTATCTAAGATGGCAATAGAGTCCTGTGTCTCATAGAAGATTGAGGATTTATTTATAGATATATCCCTCCTTATCTCGAAATAAGTGAAAGTATTGCCCTCTTTATCGAGAACATGGGTCATACCTCGAGCAGTAAAGTAAAGATGGTTGTTTTGAATTTCGAAACTATGTGCTTCAATGGGAACTACCTTTTCTAAAAATTGACTATTCAAGATACGAAATTTATGCTTAAGAACATTTCCAGGAATTCTTTCTCCCTGGACCACAACAAAATTGCCTTCATCTACTCTAGTAATTTTTTCACCAGTTTTTATCGAGTTTAAGACTTCCGAAATTCCGGTGAGTAGATCTAGCTTGGCATATCCCTGATCTTTTTTCAGGATTATCTCTGTATCAGAGAGTAAAAATGGACGGTCTAAAGTTTCGAGCTTCAGTTTTGTCTTCGTATTGTGATTCCAATGGAAATACTCTCTTTTTCCGCTGACATCGCTCCCTATAATGGACTGTTCACAATCCTTTGATATCTGATAGAAATAGGCATTAGGGTCACCAAAATCTATCCGAGTCTCATTTAGATCGTTAAGATTGAGAATATGGAGTATACCATCCAAAAATTTCACCAAACGCCCACTACATTCTTGAAAGTCTTTATATTTTTCGTCTAGTACTTGGGATTGCCTGGATTGAGCGTTCCATGAAAATAACTTCTGTTGATTACTAGGCTTGTCGAAAGCTGTATAGATAACGCTATTTCGAACAACACCTTTGAGGGTAGCTTTGTCTATTCTGTGGTATACGTGATTACCAATATATGCTTCAGTCAAAGCTTCCTGCAATACAGCAGATACTAGGGGTTTTTCTTGAGGGGTCAGGGTTTCAGCTAGCTTCACAGCCTTCAGACTCTCAATGGTGGCGGAAAAATCTTCCGAATTCATTTTATACAACTCAACATTCTGGGCCATCTTTTTGATAAGATCGATTTTATTTATATCGCGGACCTTAACGGCTTGATAATGGATTTCTGAGCTATTTCCAGCAAGGTCTCTTACCTGGTAGCTAAGTTGATAGTCACCCGAGGGGGGAACCTGTACGATAAAGGATGCGCTTTCCTGCATCTCACAGTCACTGCCTGAATTGCTAAAGCAATAGAGTAAGCGGTTGGGCGCTTGACTAGGAGAGGCTTCAAATTCTATCAAGCTACCGGGCTCCTTCACGAAGTTCTCTGGTCTATTCCCCATAATCGCCACTGTCGAAGCCTCCCGATCCACCACTAACTCGCAGGACTTAAGAGGCAGCTCATCTTCACTACCAAAAAGATTATAGGTTTTTTGCAGCAGCATCTCCCACTGGTAACGGCCATCCTCTAAGCCGTGGCTTAGTACCGGCACCGATGGAGGCGCTATGACGGTTCCCTCGTGCACCACCAATTCCCCCCCGTGGGTGATTTGGTATTTAAAATATAATGAGTGAGGGTCCTGACCATCTAAAGAGATGGGAAATAGAACATCATCCCTATTGGTATAGACGCCACTTTCACAGCTTACGGCGGGGGTATGGTCAACAAACTTCTGCAGATAGACCGTCTGAAAGGTTTCTCCCTCTACAGTTAGGTGCTGGCTCTCACCATAATTAGGACGGGTGATTAGCACCTCTTGTTGTTCAGCGCCTAATGATAAACACCCTTTGCTACCCACTATCTGGCCAGCTGTGGCGCGCAGTTCCTCAGAGCGGACCTCCTGCCCAGAAGCAGAGAAAACCTTTACGAGATAAGGATGACTGCTTTCCTCTTGGGCGGATAGACCACATATATAGCTTAATTGAGCCACACTATTGGATATTTTTTTTTGACCACAGGATATGAGAGATATGAATAATAGAAGCTGAAATTCTTTTGACATGCAAAGCCTCCGCAGTTCTGATGCGGCGCTATCCTATGTCATATAGTCATAAAATTCAAGGAAATTCATATCTTTCGCTGATTATTTTTGCTAATTCTTTGGCATACTTTAGATTTCTACTTTAAACAGCACGCTGTGAAGCGCAAGACTTCGAGCCAAACGGACAGAAAACAAAGGTTAGATTTACCAAGAATTGCTAGACCCTTTAAAAGGCTCCTTGAGTTCAAGTTCATTCTGACATATCAAAAGGGACGACACTATGAATTTCAGTTAATTTTTTGTCAAAATCGTGGCATTGGATGGAGTACTATTGCCATGAGAAATTATATGGACCATGTTTTGATTGGTTAAACCTCCCATAAAGAGAGTAAAATGCATACTAACTTGCTATTAAGTTTAATCTTGTTTGGAACCTTGCTTTCCGGTTGCGTGGCCCAACTTGCAGATTTGTCCGTAAAACTAGAAAGATGGCGAAGTGATTTAAATTTGAAAACTGTTAATTTAGACGCACTTACCATCACCTATCTAGAAGGCGGGAATGGGCCAACTGTTTTAATGATCCACGGTTTTGGGGGAGATAAAGATCATTGGACTCGTATGTCTCGCTATCTTACTGCGGGCTTCCACGTGATTGCCATAGACGTTCCTGGGTTCGGGGAAAGTAGCCGTATCGATGGTCTTGCTTACAATTCCGGAGCTCAAGCAGAGCGTATTGAAAAATTCAGAGATCGTCTTGGCATCGAATCTATGCACCTTATTGGGAATTCCATGGGAGGCATGATTGCAACAGCTTATGCTCACCGTTTTCCTCAGCATACCCAGAGTTTAACTCTCCTGGATAGTGGGGGTATTCACAGCCCAGATCCAAGTGATTTACACTATGAACTGGAGTCCGGACGAAACCCGTTATTGATTGAAAAAAGGCAAGATCTGGATACTCTGATAAGCTTTTCGTTTGTCAATCCTCCTTACATTCCCAGTCCTATTTTGGATGTGTTTTATGAGCGAAGTGCTCAGTATCGGAAATGGAATAGTGAAATATTTAAAGAAATTTCTGACGAAGGCGCTGTTGTACAGAAGGCCCTACCTAGCATGACTAGCCCACTTCTCGTTATTTGGGGCAAAAACGATCGCATCCTAGACGTTTCAGCCACCCAAGTCATAGCAGAAATCCGCAAGGATGCGAAGATACATATACTGGATCAATGTGGACACGCTCCGATGCTAGAAAAGCCAGAGACAACCGCAAAGATATTCGTTAATTTCGTAAAAGCTATCAAAATTGCGGTCAAAAGCGATACAGATAAAGCGATTTAACTAAGTTTATTGAATCAAAGTTACAGGAACAGACTATGTCCCCCTCCCTAAGAACCATTGGAACAAATATATGGGTAGCCGAGAGTCCCCTGAGATTTCTAGGCCTTGAGCTTGGTACTAAAATGACAGTTATTAAACAGAGTTCAGGACTGTTACTCCATTCACCCATAAAACCAACCCCAAGCTTAGCGAAACAAATCGCGGAAATCGGAGATGTTGCGAGTATCATCGCCCCCAATAAACTGCATCACCTTTTTGCTGGTGACCTTCACAAACTATTTCCCAACAGCAAGCTATACGGTGCATCTGGACTTGCAAAAAAAAGACCCGACTTAAAAATTGAGGCTGAAATGGACATGAACTTTAAGCCTAACTGGTCGGATGTTGAGTTCCATATCATCAAGGGTATGCGTTATGTAAATGAGGTAGTGTTCTATCACAAAATCTCGAAAACCTTGATTCTTACAGATATTGGCTTCAATTTGGGAGATGACAAGCCCCTTATGACTAGACTATTCGGGAGGATGATTGGGATTTACAAAAAATTTGGTTGCCCCCCAGAGATTAAATATGGACTAGTTAGTGATCGCCAGCTATTTCTGAAATCAATTCAACGCATTTTAGAGTGGGACTTTGATCAAATTGTTATGGCTCATGGCAATATTGTCGCCCAAAATGGTAGGAAAATCTTTGCAAAAGCGTTCAACTGGTAACTCACAGCTTGCTATCGATGATAGTGTGCTATTTTCGAGGGAAAATTTTGATATATTTTCGAGCTTCTTATTTTATAGATCAACATCTGATGTTGATCTTATATCATAGTATATTTTTGCAAAGTCCTGAGTTACATTTAGTGGTTGACCATTAACTGTTTTTGAAAATGTAAAAATGAGTAAGCTCCAACTCCAAGATCCCATGGCTTATAACCATGAATACTTGTGTGAATTGCAATTTTGTTGTCTTTAGTTCTAGCTATAGTCACTGTACACCCTAACAGTAGTAAAACATAAAAATATTTCACGATTCTAGCCTATACTATCCTTGAACGATCATCACCAATGCCTTAAACCTGTTTCGAAGGGGACTTTGATATCAGAATCAATTGAAACACTTAATTTTCAAAAAATCCTCTTTCAATTTCTTCCTTTTATAAGAAATTAATTAACTGTGTGCTAGGAAAACGATATGGATAAACATCAAATAGTAGAATAAAGGTTTTCCTGATTTCATTCGGCATTGATTTTTCTGTATACCGTACAGCAAACTTTATACTGCTTTCTTTATCAAATCTTTGAGAGCCCTTTATCGGAATTTTGATCGATATTGTTTTCTTTACCACAACTTAAGGTTGTAAGATTAGCAGTAGAAAATATTAACGTACTCTTTTTTATATCAGAAACTCTTACGAAAAGTTTTTTGTTCAATCAGCCAGATTTACACTAAAACTAACGTGACTATAGCTATAATACAAACTGGACTCAAGTCAAAAATAATATTCATGAGCTACTTCATATATTAGGTAAACCTACAAGGTACACAATAATGATGCCATCTAAAAACCTAAAGTTAACATACTGATAACACTATATTTATCAAATATTCTGTCGATAAAATTTCACTATTTTTTGATAAAAATTATACATCCAATTACGTTCCTGCATAAGTAACAATTTGAAATATTATTTCATTTTGTGTAACAGTGATTGGTCGTCACCTCATTGTGTTAATGACTATCTTAAGGGGGTCGTTTTACTGGTTGAACCAAAAGAAAAAATTCTGATAACCATCCCTTTTCGATAGTTATTTACTTACCCAAAGAATTAGCAACAAGAGAAGAATCTCTAGCTACACTTCAGATATCGAACTAATAAATTCAATCCGAAAAACCTTAATATTCTAAGAAAATAGATGTTCGAGTATTATGCCTTTGCTCGACACTATAAATATCGGTAGTAATTTATAAGCAAATAGAGTAAAAACTGAGGCTGATTGGGTAATGCTATATTATATGCTTAAGTTGAGACTAAAAACATGAACGAATCCCTGAAAGATCAAATCATGCTGCACGGGATCATACTCGTCTGGGGATACACTGGGATCATTGGTCGATGGTCCACTTTAGATGCAGATCAATTGGTTTTTATACGCATGGCTGCAGCTTTTTTTGTAATAGCAATTGTTTTAGGTAAAAAAATCCTGCGAGTGCCACCGTTGTTCGCTTTCAAATTTCTAGGTGTCGGGATGATTATTGCAGCGCATTGGGTTAGTTTTTTCGCTGCAATCGATACATCTAAAGTATCCTTGGCTCTTGCTTGTATGGCATCAGTCTCCGTTTTTGCGGCGTTTCTGGAGCCCCTTTTTTACAAGAGAGCCATAGCTATAGAAGAAGTCATAGCGAGTGTCGTAGCCCTTGGTGGCGTGGCTATGATTTTTGGATTCACCTCAGGCTACGAATTAGGTATAGCCTTGGCATTAATGTCCTCGGCACTGGCTGCACTCTT